>CAZGWB010000005.1:0-52677 GCA_964529335.1 uncultured Candidatus Cloacimonas sp. | reverse complement strand
TACACAAAATGAATTTCTAGTGGTTAATTTCAATATTCAGTGGGGATATTTATATGAATGTAGACCCTGGGATAATGGCGTAGAGAAGCTACTTGAAGATAAACTCATAAACCTTGGTCATTAGTGTTATCAAGCTTAGGGACATACCGCTTTATGATGGGTCCCCCTTACTACCTATCACCTTCAGAACGATTTCGCAAGACCAAGATTCCCTTGGCATCATGTAACAGCACTTTGCCAAATCCAGCAACGCCCCTGTTCTCTCATATTTCCCGGTGACATGGAGCAACGGCTCTAGGAGTTCATCTACTCATTTAGTGATCTGGGCATACGGATATCCGTTCTGGAGTCCAGAGCGTTTGTTTTATTCGAGATACTATCTTATCAAAATCAACTTGCTGGTGCGATTAACCTTGCCTGAGGTCAATTTGCAATAATAAACCCCATTGGAAACCTTATTGTTGTTATTGTCCTGTCCATTCCATATCGTGGAATAGGTTCCTGCAGTCTTAGTTTCGTTTATCAGTGTTTTTATCAACTGCCCTTTTAAGTTGTATATCCCGATCTTTACCGGAGCGGCCACTTTGATATCGTATTCAATTACAGATTGGGTATCGAATGGATTTGGATAACTGCCTATCAGAGCTGCATTGGCTTCCGGAGCAAGGTTATCTTCATTATCGGATGAGTATCCAAACTTGGCGATAAATGCATCGGTATTGCCATTGCTGAAAACGTTGAAGTTACCAAAGGTTGCACTACAATCGAATCCCCCTACCACATAGAGGTTATTGTTTGCATCTGTGGCTATATCCCTGCTGCCCAGGAAAACTCCTTGCCCAACTGCTGCCCAAGCTCCGCCCCAGTTATGACCATCCGGCTCAATCCTGGCTACAAAAAGGCTACCATTATTTAGGACGTAGCTCGGTGAGATGGCAATGTAACCCTCGAACGCACCAGATATCCAGCAGTAGGGGAAGCCGCTAGTATCATTGGCTATGCTTGTGCCATACTCTAAAGTAGTTAACTCGCCTACTTGATATGCCCATAACCAGCTACCGGTGGGACTCAGCTTTGCTACAAAGAAATCTATGTCTTCTATGGTTGCCATGTAATAGCCTCCAAAAGTCGCCTCGCCATTTAAACTGCCAATCAAATAGATGTTTCCACTGGCATCGATGGAAAGTGGATCGTTTGCAGGACCTGCTGAACCCACTGCTTTATTTGCCCAGATCCAGTTACCATTGCCATCTAGTTTGGCAACATAAATAGCAGAACTGGTTCCACTATTAAGCGTTATGCTGCCCATGGTGACAGTGCCTCTAAAATTCCCACCCACATAGATGTTTCCACTCGCATCGATGGCCAGACCCCAGCCACTGGTTCCGGCTTGCCTAACCCAAAGCCAATTACCATTGGGATCCAGCTTTGCGAGATACATACCGCTTTGGTTATCCCCGCCAGCGACTAAAGTCGTGTCTCCAATAGTAACAGAGTTTTCGAATGATCCTGTAGTATAGCAGTTGCCATCTGCATCTGTGGCAATAGCCATACCCCAATTATAAGAAAAGCCCGTTCCTCCTACTTGCTTTGCCCATTGCCAGTTACCGTTATTGTCCAGTTTGGCAATAAATATATCGAAGCCTGCGGCACAGGTAAGAGTTGTCTCACCAAAGCTAATGGTGCCTTGGAAACGCCCGGTTACAAAGCTATTACCACTGCTATCGGTACTTATGTCTCTACTTTTAACAAAACCCGTCCCGCCCGCACGTGTTGCCCAGAGCCAGTTTAAATCACTTTGCAGCTTTGCAACATAGATATCACTACTTCCACTGCTGACGAGGGAAGTGCCGCCAAAACTGGCAGTATCAGTAAAATCTCCGATTATGTAGATGTTTCCGCTGGCATCGGTATCCATTCCGTTGCACGTATCAGCACCTAGTCCACCACCGTTTGTAACCCCGAGCCAGTGATAAGTGCCATGAAGCATCATCATGGTACCTACAATCATTGCAATTATCATTACAACTTTTTTCATTGTTACCTCCCGCCGTAATTTAATATTTTTTCTAAACGGAACGGCTTGATCAGCATCATATTGAACAAGATACGTTTTATTGAGTCCCTTGTTCATTGCATTCACTTACGTCAAATTTCATTCAATTAGAACATCATAAATATGTCAAGATAATTTATCGCCTGATTGATTCTTGTTAAAAACATATCATTGCATTCGGATTCAGCAAAATACTCGATAAAATTGTCTATCAATGGTTCTTTTTCAGTTCTATGATTCCATGCGAAAGGAAGTCATAGCCTTATCATACCGGAGTCATACCGCATGATCATCCGGTATGACTCCGGTATGATAAAGTGATGGTTGTTTAGTACCAATTCAGTCTATGGCAATTTTAGCAATCAGGGAACATGACTGCTAAATTCACTTGACAAAAAGTCCAGTTCCCGTATTTTATCATTTAGCTATAGTATAAACCAATAAGGAGACTTCAAAACATGGCTGAAAAGAAAAAACAGACCGGAAGCTTGAGCATCCATACTGAGAATATCTTCCCGATTATCAAGAAATGGCTGTATTCGCAGCACGATATCTTTTTGCGGGAATTGATCTCCAATGCCATGGATGCCATTTCCAAACGCAAATATGCCGATAGCGCATTCAGCGAAGCGGACATGAAGGTGGAAGTGAAGCTGGATAAAACGAAAAAAACTATTAAAGTAATAGACACGGGCATCGGCATGACTGCTGAAGAAGTGGAAAAATACATCAATCAGATCGCCTTTTCAGGTGCAGAGGATTTCATCAACAAGTATAAGGATGTGCAAAACAACATTATCGGACATTTTGGCCTGGGCTTTTATTCATCCTTCATGGTGGCAGAAAAGGTTACCATCGATACGCTGTCCTATCTGGAAGGCAGCGAACCGGCTTTCTGGGAATGCGACGGAAGTACCGAATACAGCATGGCCAAAGGAAAGCGTAAAGAAGTCGGCACCACCATCACCATCCACCTCAACGAAGAAAACCATGAATACGCCGAAGGCACCAAGATAAAGGACATTCTGGAGCGCTATTGCAACTTCCTGCCCTATCCCATCATGTTTGAGGACAAGCAGATAAACCAAAAAGAAGCACTCTGGAACCGCAAGCCTGCCGATGTAAAGCCCGAAGAATATACCGAGTTTTACAAGCAAGTTTTCCATGACTACATGGATCCCGTGTTCTGGATTCACCTGAATGTGGATTTTCCCTTTAACCTGAAGGGTATCCTCTATTTCCCCAAGCTACGCAACGAACCGGATTTCTTTAAGGGTGAAGTTAAGCTATTTTGTAACAACGTATTCGTAGCTGACAACCTGGAAGACCTCATCCCCGAATTCCTGCTGCTCTTAAAAGGTGGAATCGATATCCCCGATATTCCTTTGAACGTTTCAAGAAGTTTCTTGCAGAATGACAATCAGGTGAAAAAGATCAGCCAGTATATCGTGAAAAAAGTGGCCGATCACTTCACAGCAACTTTCAAGGAAGACCGTAAGAAATATGAGGGTTATTGGGAAGACATCAATGCCTTTATAAAGTTTGGTCTGCTTAAAGAAGATGATTTCTTCGAGGCTATGAAGGACATCGTGATTTTCAAGACCGCTTCCGGCGATTATGTTACAATCGAGGAATACAAAGCCCGCAACCACAGTGATGGCGAGAAAACCAAAATCTGGTATGCTGCCAGCGAAGATACCCAGGTTAGCTATCTGAACCTGATGAAGGAACAGGGCATCGAAGTTGTTTTCCAGAGCAGCCCGCTGGACACTCATCTTTTCCAAAGACTGGAAGGCAAGCTGGAAAAGATCGAATTCCTACGAATCGACAGCGAAGTAAACGACTTGCTGGTAAATAAAGATGGTGTGGCGGTAGAAGCCGAAGACAAGCTGAAAGGCATCTTCTACCAAGCCTTGGATCAAAGTGTGGAAGCCAGCTTCAGTAAAGACAGCTATGCAGAATTTTTGAAGAACCACCCCAATGCGGCAACCATCCTGAGCCCCTATCTGATCCAGAAGGATGAACAGAGTATCATCAAACCTTATGAACTGCCGTCAAAGGTGCGTGAAGAACTTGGCTCTGAAGCCTTGAAAGCCATCGAGGAACACGTATTTACCGAACTGAAGGTGGAAGTGAAAAGCCTGAAAAGCGCTGATATGCCTTCCATGATAGTCTTCAGCGAATATATGCGCCGCTGGCATGATATGGATATGATGTCCCGCAACAATGGTTCAGCCGATATGCTGAAATATCATACTTTGGTGATCAATCGCGAAAGCCCCGTTATCCAGAAATTGCTAGCCCTGGACGAGGCAGGTAAAAAGGATGAAGTGAACACCCTTTGCAGCTATATCCACGACCTTTCGCTGCTGGAACAGAAACCCTTCAGCGGAAAGGAACTGAAGGAATTCATCGCCAAAGCCAACAAGGTTTTGGGATATATTGAGTAGTGATTAGCTAATAATCAACCAGTTAAATGATAAGGGGCGAACATACGGTTCGCCCCTTGTCTATACTAATGGCTTTGTAGCCTAGAACTGAATCACAGTAGGTATTTCGGGGCTAAGCATCAGAGCCTTATCGTCATTAAAATCCTTCCACAGCTCGTAAACCTGCAGGTATTCCTCGCTCAGTTCCCGCAGCGCACTGTATGGCAAATAGGTATTGAAGGTGTCCGAATTCATGTCGATGCTGATTCCGCTTTCTTTGGAAGTGGCATCAACAAGCTTCAGCTTTCCTTTAAGTCCGGAAACTTCGCGCATGTTTTGCACCGCGGTATCCAACCCACCCAAAGCGTCGATCAGGCCAATTTCCAAAGCTTGACTGCCAGTCCAGATGCGACCCTGGGCATATTGGTGCACCTGTTCCAGATTCAGGTTGGAACGTCCGGCATCCACTTTGGCCACGAAATCGTTATAGGTATGCTCGATCGTGCGGGTCATCAGTTGTTTCTCTTCATCGGTCCAGGGACGGGAAAGGCTTCCCAGATCGGCTTTTTCACCTTTCTTCACGGTTGACCAGTTCACTTTGATCTTTTTGAAGGCTTCTGTGGCATTGAAGGCAAGTCCGATAACCCCGATCGAGCCTGTGATGGTGGAAGGATTGGCCACGATCTTATCGGCATTGCAGGCTATATAGTAGCCACCGCTGCCAGCCACACCCGCCATGGAAACGACCACAGGCTTCTTGTTTTCTGTTTTGGCGAGTTCAAGTTCTCTCAGGATGATATCGCTGGCCTGAGCACTGCCACCGCCACTATCCACACGTAGGATAATGCCTTTGTAGGCGTTGTTTTTGCGGGCTTTGCGGATCAGATCCACGGTGCTGGAATGAGCAATCTTTTGACCCGGAGTCCCTTTGCCCATTACGATATTGCCACTGGCGTAGATAACCGCAATCTGGCTTTCCTTGGGCTTGGCCCAATCGTAGGTGCGGTAATCGGCCATAGTTTTACTGCTACGGCTATATTGGAAATCTTTTTTTAGTTGTTTGGCCAGTTGATCTTCATAGATCAAGGCATCCACCATGCCTTTATCCAGGGCATCTGAAGCAAGGTAATATGGCCCAGATTCTATTATCTGGCGGGCAGTTCCTTGCAGTCTGTCTCCGCGACCTGCAGTTAAGCGCTGTTCCCACTGGCTCATGAAGCTATCTAGAATAGCAGTATAGACTTCGCGCTCCGCATCGGTCATAGCTGGCTCGGAGAACATGTTTCCGGCGTTTTTGTAGCGATGGCTGCGGAAATTGAGGGTTTCGATACCCAGGCTGCCAAGCATGTTCTTGAAATAGGGGCTGCTAATCGCTAGGCCACGCAAGTCCACCGATCCCATCGGATTGAGGTAAATCTTGTCAGCCAGGGAGGCTGCAAAAACATAACCGGCATTGCCGATATTATCATAGTAGAAGCTTAGCTTTTTTCCGCTGGCTTTAAAGCCTTGGAAAGCGCTGGCCAGTTCTTCCTGAAGAGCCAGGGAAGTGCTGAAATAGGGGTTTTTTAGCAAGATTCCGTCAACCGCTGGGTCTTGTTTTGCCTTCTCAATTTCAGCGATCAGACTTTCGATTGATTTGTCCTTGGAATCGTAAATATTGATGGGGCCAAGATTATACTTGGGAGCCCGATAACTAACCACATTGCCGCTCAGCTTCATGCTGTGCCAACTGGGAGGTGTGATCCCCAGGAATGGCCTGAAACTCTTGTCCATGGCTTGCGCCCAAGCAATGGCATAATTATCATTTTTCTTAAGGCGAAGCAGCGAACCAAGCTCGTTCTTGCCGAAGGCAAGACTGAAACTTAGAAGCGTTGTCTCTTCTTCCAGGTTATAGGTTCCGCCGATCTTCAGACCATCGAGTAACTGAGTTTGAGCTCCGATGATGGGCTTCTTGAACTTATAGGCATCTGTGCTGCCTAGCCTGGCATAATTCTGATCATAAGTCAGCTCCAGCCGGTGATCAGCGATGGAAGAGATCAAGGCAAATGGACGCAATGCTGCGCCAAAACGATAATAGGGTCTGCGCTGATAGGGATTATCCCAGGTAAAGGCCACAGAAGCAAGATTGAGAGGCCTGTAACTGACTGCACTACGGAACATCCCATCTTCAAACTTATCGCTCTGCCAACGGTAGTTCGCACCCACAAATAGATTTGGCAAAATATGGGCAGGCAGCAGTTCTTCGCCCATAGCCACAGTATGGAAATCATGGCCTTCCGCTCTTTCATAGATATAGCTAAATCCATCGAGATTGGCAAACAGCCAGTAATGCCTTTTCCACACCTCATCATCATTCAGGTGAGCCAAGCCAATCCCGTTCGCGGTTCCAGTCCCCAGTAATGATGGGTTACTGAAAGGCATAAACATATTGTCCACCGCGGCGATGGGAAATTCCTGATATCCCATCAGCAACTCACTGGTCGAAACAGGCTGGGCGAACACGCACACACAACTGAACACCAGCATGGCAAACACGATAAACTTAATTTTGCTAAGCATTTTTTCTCCTTATCTTGCAATTATGAATTCTGTTCAGACGATCACGCAGATAGCGGTCAACTTCTAATGGCATTATTATACAATGTTCTGAGGAATGCCAATTTGGTCAAGTATTTTCAGCCACATCAGAAAGGGGGCTTTTTGCTTGACAGGATTCCCTTTAGTGAAAAGCTATGATAAAGTCTGATATTAGTAGTTCACATTATCTTACTCAGACAGCCCAGTTAATGCTATAAATTAATACAAAATAGAGGTTTTACCGATGCAAAACAGGTCCTTTGAAGTCCGTTTACCTGGGGAACTTCCCCCTCCCCCCCACTTTGAACCTGGCATTCGCCGTGCCCCAAACCGGGGTTTGGAGCTGACCAAAGCCGAGATTTCTCAAGCCTTGCAAAACGCTCTGCGATACATACCCAAGCATCTGCATAGCATCCTAGCCAAAGAGTTTTTGGAAGAACTGAAAACCCAGGGACGTATCTATGGTTATCGCTATCGTCCTGCTGGAAGGCTATGCGGAAAGCCAATCGATGATTACAAGGGCAGCACGCAGGGAAAAGCCTTGCAGGTGATGATAGACAATAATCTGGATTTCGACATCGCCCTATACCCCTACGAACTGGTAACCTACGGAGAAACGGGGCAGGTGTGTCAAAACTGGATGCAATACCGGCTTATTATGCAATACTTGGAGCTGATCACTGATCAGCAGACTCTGGTAGTTTCTTCAGGGCATCCTTTGGGGCTTTTTCCTTCCAGGACCGAAGCGCCAAGGGTGATTTCCACAAATGGCCTGGTGATCGGCAAATGGGATAATCCCACCGATTTTAAACGCTTAACCGCACTTGGAGTGGCCAACTATGGTCAAATGACCGCAGGGGGTTGGATGTATATAGGCCCGCAGGGAATCGTGCATGGCACCTACATTACTCTTCTGAATGCCGGACGCAAGTATCTGGGCATCCCTCAGGACAAAGACCTGGCTGGAATCTTATATGTTTCATCAGGACTGGGTGGAATGAGCGGAGCTCAGAGTAAAGCCGTGGAAATTGCCGGTGGCATCGGTATCATTGCCGAAGTGGATAAAAGCCGCATCGAAACCCGCCTTTCGCAGGGTTGGGTTAGCAAGGTTTCCAGTGATCTGGACGAGATTTTCTGTTGGGTAGATGAAGCCAGAAAAAGCCGCAAAGCACTATCCATAGCTTACTTCGGCAACATTGTAGACCTTTTGGAATACATCGACACACACGATGTGAAAGCTGAACTGATCTCCGATCAAACCTCCTGCCATGCGGTATATGAAGGTGGCTATACCCCAGCCGGGCTTAGCTTTGAGGAAGGCCGTAAGCTATTGGCCAGCGATGCCCCTGCTTTTGCAGCCAAGGTGGATGACTCACTAAAACGCCATTACAAAGTTTTGCAAAGACTAACTGTCAAAGGAGCGCATTTTTGGGATTATGGCAACAGCTTCATGGCCAGTGTGTTTGACGCAGGTGAAACTGGCATAGCCCGCAATGGCCAAAATACTAACGATGGCTTTATCTGGCCTTCCTATGTGGAAGACATCATGGGCCCGCTATGCTTCGATTATGGTTATGGGCCTTTCCGTTGGGTATGCCTGTCCCGCAAGGATGAAGATCTGCACAAGACAGACCTTGCCGCAGCGCAATTGATTAATCCTCAGCGCAATTCCATGGATCGTGATAATCATCATTGGATAGTTAATGCCGAGCAAAACAACCTGGTGGTCGGCACCAAAGCCCGTATCCTATATGCCGATGAGGAAGGCAGAGTGCGGCTCGCATTGCGTTTTAATGAAATGGTTCGCATGGGAGAAATCGGCCCTGTTATGCTGGGACGTGATCATCATGATGTTTCCGGAACTGACTCGCCCTTCCGAGAAACGGCCAACATCACCGATGGTTCGAATGTGATGGCCGAAATGGCAACCCAGTGTTTCGCCGGCAACATCGCTCGAGGTATGACCTTGGTAGTGCTTTCCAATGGCGGCGGAGTGGGGATCGGACGCAGCATAAATGGCGGAAATGGCATCGTGCTGGATGGCAGCCCGGCTATGGATGAGGTAGTAAAGAAAGCCTTATCTTGGGACGTGATGGGCGGAGTAGCCCGTCGCGCTTGGGCACGAAATGAAGGTGCGATCGCTACCAGCCAGGCCTGGAATGAGAAACACCATGCAGAAGGAGCGATCACTCTGGCTTCGGAAATCGATACAGAAATGGTGGCAAATCTGGTAGATAAAGAATTTGGAGGCTGAGCATGAGCACTCCCTTTAACCGCTTGATGAAGCAAGAAGGAATCTCTGATGATGTGATCCGCACTTTCACTGCGTATTACCAGAAGCTGGCAAAGGGCGAGAAAGGCATGCTTCCTGATTCAAGCATCCAAGCTCCTTCCCCACATAACTTGGTCGATTATAGCCAGGTTGCCGAATTTGCAAGTGGTAAATACCTCAAAAGCACCGTGGTAATCAAGCTGAATGGCGGTCTGGGAACCAGCATGGGTCTTTCCAAAGCAAAATCGCTGCTCCCTGTGAAAGGAAATCTGAACTTTCTGGATATCATCAGCCGACAAATTCTTACTCTGCGCGCCAGTTCCGGATATAACGTCTTGCTAATGTTTATGAACAGCTTCAATACCGAGCAGGACACCCTTCAATACCTGAGCAAATATCCTGATCTGGCCTTGCCTGATTTGCCTTTATCCTTTGTGCAAAACAAGTTTCCCCGCATCAGGCAGGACAATTTGCAGCCTTACGAAAACAAAGACAAAGCGCAAATGTGGAATCCTCCAGGGCATGGAGACTTATACACAGCCATTCAACCATTTCTAAGCAAACTGATTTCCGCAGGATATCGCTATGCCTTCGTATCGAATGCCGATAACCTCGGAGCCACGGTGGATTCAGCAATCCCAGCCTATATGGAAAAGCATAAGGTTGCTTTTTTGATGGAAGTGTGCCAGCGAAGTGAAATGGACAAAAAGGGCGGCCATCTTTGCGAAGACCCAAATGGCCAGCTAATGCTGAGGGAGCTTGCTCAGTGCCCAGAAACGGATCTTGATAAATTTCAAGATATTACCTATTATCAGTACTTCAATACAAATAATCTCTGGATTGATTTGCAAGCTTTGGAATGGCAGATAATCTCGGGGGATGGCATGATGCTTCTACCCTTGATAGTGAATCCAAAGACCGTGGAAGGCACACCTGTCTATCAACTGGAAACGGCCATGGGAGCGGCGATAAGCGTTTTTCCCAATTCCCGGGCGCTCATCGTTCCCCGCCAGCGTTTTGCCCCGGTAAAGAAAACAAACGACCTGCTTTGTATCTGGTCGGATGCCTACGAACTGAACGACCAGTATCAGATAGTATTAAAACGCGGTTTGGATAAAGCACCGCTGATTGAGCTGGATGAGCGCTATTACGGTAAGATTTCCGATCTGCAAGAGCGTTTTAAGGCTGGGGCACCTTCCTTGGTAGCCTGTAAAGAACTGAAGATAACTGGTGATATAAGCTTTGCCGAGGATGTGATCTGCGAAGGGAAGGTTAAACTAGTTACAGGTAGACCCATATCGCTTGGAAATCGTCTTTTGACCGGTGAAATGAAGCTGGATTAATAATGAGGTAAGAAAGGGGTAGAAATGGTTTCAAAAGCCACCAAGATCAGACTGGGTATCTTTATCGCCATCGGCTCTCTGTTGATAATAGTATTCGCTGCAGCCGTGGCAGGTAGCAGGTTGGTTCAGAAAAGGGATGTATATTACATCCAGTTTGAGAATTACTCGGTCAGCGGACTGCAAATTGGCGGTGCCGTAAACTACCAGGGAATAAAAGTAGGAAGAGTTGAGAATATCCGGATAAATCCCAAGGATGTCACCAAGATCATCATAACCATCAGTGTTGATGCTGGCACTCCGATTAAACAGGATACTGAAGCAGTGCTAACCTTGGTTGGAATCACGGGACTAAAATCGGTTGAGATCCGGGGGGGAACAAATGAATCTGCCCTGCTACCCAAGAAAAGCTACATCAAAGCTGGTGTATCGATGTTCGATGACATCAGCGACCGTGCCATATCGATCGCCGAGAAGATCGACCTCATCGCGTCCAACCTCAGCCAACTGACCAGCAGCGAAAATCAGAAGAACATTGCCAATATATTGGCTCAAACCAGTTTATTGATTACCGATACGCGCGAAAACATGGCTACTACTTTGATCAGCCTCAGCCGTATTGCAAACAACACCGCCGATCTTACCACCGACCTTAGCCGCAATCTGGACAAGATCACCGACAACTTGAATAAAAACATGGACAGCATCACGCAGAGCACCACCAGCGGGATTGACAGCCTATCCCTCAGTGGCCGGAAAAGCCTTGAATCAATCACCAGCAGCCTTACTAAAGAGCTAACCGTGATTACCGCCAATCTCGATAAACAGCTTACCCAGATTGCCTCTCAGAGTAACTCTCTGATCGAGGATGCCAGGCTGCAGATTAACACCGTGGGTGGGCACACCGACCAGATGGTGCTGGAAGCAACCAAGCAGATTACTACGCTTAGCTCCAGTCTGAATGGCTCTCTACAGCAGATTAACCTGCTGCTAAACTCACCAGAATTTGCCAGACTGATGCAAAACCTGTCCGCTCTTTCCGGCCAATTAGCCGATGCAAACCTTTCGAACATGGTGGTGGAGCTTAGCTCAACAATTCAAAAAGCTGGCATCCTGGCCGCCAATCTGAACCGGGTGGTAGTCCGCGGACAGAATAATCTGCTGGATACTCTGGATTCTCTGGCCGAAACAAGTGAAAACCTAAGTGAATTTTCCCGCCAGATCGCTGATAATCCCACCATTCTGTTGCGTGGAAACTGAGGAGGAAGAATGATCAGAAAACGCTATTTGTTATATCTCGCAGGCCTGCTGTTTATTCTACTGGCGCTTACCGGATGTTTGGGTCGGGTTCGCCGTCCCATCGCAAATTACTATGTATTGGATTATCAGAAAAACTCCGAAGACCCTAAGCTTGTCCGGCAAACCAATACCGGAAAAATACTGGAAGTCCAGAATAGCTTTCTGCCAAAAACCTACGACCGCAATCAGATTGTTGTAAAAGAGCATTTTTACCGGGTAAAATTTATCCAGGATGAACTTTGGGCTGATAAACTTCGCAACGCCATACCCAATATTATTGCTCAGAGATTGCGGGCTTACAATATCTTTGGCAGCGTAACCCGTGGAGAGCAGCTCTCCAAAGACCCAAGTTTCTACCTGGAAACCAACATCCTGAATATCGAGAAGGTGGAAGGAAGCAATCCTCAGGCCTATCTGAATATGGAATTCATCCTGAGGGATTCAACCAATACCAGAATCGTCTTAACTCACAAGAATCAGCGTTCAGTCACTCTGGTAGACCCAAGCATGATATCCCTGGTGCAGTCCTTCAACGAAATGCTGATGGAGGAAACCAACATCTTTGCCGCCAAGTGTCTTCGCTATTTTGCAGGAACACTGCAGCCTGAGAGAAGTTCAGCTCCTGCTATCAGCCATCTGGATAATTACATTTTCGAGAAGATGGAGCAGCGCGATGAACAGGTTAGTTGGGGTGAACTGATGGTTAATACCAGAACTGAAACATCCGACGAGATCGCTTATACCATAGTTGGCTTGGATAGTTTGAACAACGAGATCAGCAGTGATGAATGGATAATGGGTAAGGGAGCTATGCTGAAGCCTGGCCGATATAAAGCGATTCTCGGCGATTTCGGCGAGATCAGCCTGCCAGTGGAGATAAAACCAAGGCAACGCAGCGTAGTAACCCCTACCTGGGGAGAACTGCGAATTGTGATAATGGACAGAGCTAAAACCAGGGTCCGGCTGGGTTATAATATCTGGAAGAAAAAGACCGATGACAATGGATATGATCTATACAGCCCAGGTATGTTCAGTTTGGGTGACGATGAAATCGGCGGTGTGGATAAACTCTGGTTGTTAACTCCCGGGCAGTATTTGGTAAAGCTGGGCGGTGGGCATTGGAGCGACCTGCAGAATTTTGCCACTGTCTCCCTGGCCCCGGGGGAGAAAAAGACCTTTGTCATGATTACTGATGAAGAACTCTCCGGCTCGCAGGTGACCCTGTTAGGGGCAGGTGTATTCGCGGATGACGACATAGGTTTGGGATCAAAGCGCTGGCACAAAGGCTATATCCATTGGGATTTCAGATTGTTTGCAGATAACACCCTGAAAAAGAATAAAACTACCTCAAGCTTGGATTTGACGGCAGAGTTTGAGAATAACATCGATCTGCATGAGGGTATCAGACCTTTTCATTTCACCACCCGCAGCAACTATGAATTGGGGCTTAATTTGGCAAGTGGACGAGGTTTTAATTTCAGCCAGGACGATTATTCACTAAAAAGTGTGCTGCTCCTATATCCTCTGGAAAACAAGCCATTCTTCAAAAACTTCGCCTTCTATGGCCGAACCGACATCGATACTCACTTCTTCGATAGAACAACGTTTTTTAATGATCCCAAGAATATCAAGCTGATAGACGGCAACGAAACTCTCTTGGACAGCCTTCAGAACATCACTGAACTCAAAACCCAGATTGCCTTTTACCCCTTTTCTCTCAGAAACGGAACTGGACTCACCTATCGCATCAAACTGGGGAAAAACAACTTGCTCAGCCTGCGGGGAGGATATGGCTGGCAGCAGGATTACAATCAACAAAGCTATGTGTTTTTCGATACTATTACTGAAGGGGCAGGGGCTGGATCCATAACATACGATTACTATATTGAAAAAACAGACCGCCGTTCCAAGGGCCTCGAGACCACGGTGATCTTATCTGTGATGAACCTGCTCAATTTCCTTAGTATAAATTCATCCTGGGATATCCTTTTCCCCATGGGTCAGGATGACAAGGACTACATATTGAAAAACGAAAACAGCCTGAATATACGCATCTACAGAAACCTTTCGGTGGACGTAAAACTGAACATTAAATATGATAAAGCAGTTAAGGACTGGTGGGTTTACGATTCCAGTTCCACCTTACGCCTGTCCCTGTTTTACTAAAGGTTTCTGATGCGTTGGGATTACCGCGAGAATACTCTTATCCTGGGTGGTGCGCTCAATTCGCGCACCATTCCGGCTGTTTATCACAGCATAATCCAATCGCTAAAGCGGCACAAACCAACCGAGATTGACCTAAGTTCGGTTGAATCCATCGACAGCTCGGGAGTGGCCTTTCTGGATGAGATTCATACCCGCTTGGCCAGCCAGGGAATTCTACTCATCAGAGGGGCAAAACCTGAGGTGCAAGCCGTTCTGGATACCTTCTGTTCCATCCATCTTCCCGTGCCTGTTCCTGAGCGGCGCATGGGCTGGTTTGAAAAGCTGGGTGATGATGCGATAACGGCAGGTCAAAGCATCTATCAATGCCTGCTGTTGGCTTCGGAGATATATTATTACTCGCTAACCGGATTGTTCAGCCGCAAAGGCCAGCGCAAAGGGTCATTTGTCCAACAGGCAATCCTTCTGGGTTCGCAGGCCTTGCCGATCGTAGCGCTTTTATCTTTCATCATAGGGTTCATCCTTTCGCTGCAATCCGCTGTTCAGCTAAAGAACTTCGGAGCGAACGTCTTCATCGCAGACCTTTTGGCTGTCACCATGGTGCGTGAGATGGGGCCAATGATGACGGCGATAATTGTGGCGGGACGTAGCGGTTCGGCCATCGCTTCCGAGATCGCCACCATGCAGGTAACCGAAGAGATCGATGCTCTTAGGATGATGGCGCTGAATCCTATCCGATATGTAGTAGTGCCAAAGTTTCATGCAATTTCGGTAGTAATGCCTTTGTTAGTAGCATTTTCCATTCTCGTAGGTGAAATCGGAGGCGGCTTGATCGCCATAGGTTATCTGGATGTAAGCCTGCCTACCTTTGTCCAGCGTTCCATCGAGATCACCACTCTCAAAGACCTCGTGGTTAGCTTTGGAAAAAGCACCGTTTTTGCCTGGGTTATCGTGATCATTGGTTCCTATTTCGGATTCCAGGTGAAAGGCGGAGCGGAAGGCGTGGGAAAGGCAACCACAGCCTCCGTGGTAGCTTCGATCTTTGCCGTGATCGTTTTAGACGCCATCTTCAGTTTGTTATACCTATGATTACTCCTCTGATCAGCGTGCAAAACCTGGTGGCCAAATATGGCGAAAGAACCATTTTAAGCGACATCTCTGTGGATATCCTGCCAGGAGAGGTCACTGTTATCCTGGGTGGTAGCGGCTGTGGCAAAACCACTTTGCTAAAGAACATCCTCCGCTTGCAAGAACCTGTTTCGGGGAGCGTGAAATTTTGGGGCGAAGAGGTGCTGCAAATGGACGAACCAAGCTTTTCAAATATCCTGAAACGCATTGGAATGCTCTTTCAGAATGGTGCACTGCTCAATTCGATCTCTGTTTACGAAAATATCAGCATCCCCCTGGAACTGCATACCAAGCTTCCTGAGGAGATCAGAGACCGCATCATAAGAGTGAAACTAAACCTGGTGCGTCTTGCCGAGGCAATCTTCAAATACCCCAGCGAACTTAGCGGAGGAATGAAGAAAAGGGCTGCCCTGGCCCGAGCTCTGGCTCTGGACCCACAAATTCTGTTTTGCGACGAGCCTTCTGCAGGGCTTGATCCGCTTACCTCAGCAGCCCTGGACGAATTGATCCTTGATCTGCGTAAACAGCTAAACATGACCATTGTGATTGTCACCCACGAGCTGGCCTCCATCCATCGCATTGCGGACAAGATCATCTTTTTGGAAGGGGGTAAAATGCTCTTTAATGGCACCCTGGAAGCTGCCCTGAAAGCCGGAATTCCTGAAATTGACACTTTCTTCAAGGTAGGCCGTTTTTGATAATCTCCCTGATTGTGGCCATGGATCAAAACCGCCTGATCGGCAAGGCGGGAAAACTGCCCTGGAAGATCAGCGAAGACCTTGCCTGGTTCAAACGCCAAACTTGGGGGCATCCAGTTATTATGGGCAGAAACACCTGGCTTTCCCTTGACAAAGCCCTTCCGGGACGTAAGAACATCGTTCTGAGCAGAACCGGATTGCTGCAAGCCCCAGGAGCGGAGCTAGCCGCAGACATTCCGAGTGCACTTGCTATCTGCCACGGCATTGATGCCTTCGTGATCGGTGGAGCTCAGGTTTTTGCCCAGTTTATGCCAATCGCCAACCGGCTCGTAATCACCCATATCGAAGCCAGCTTTGAAGGTGATACTTACTTTCCCCCCTATCCCGAAAAGCTTTGGCAGTTGGAAAGCTGTGAAGAATTGCTTAGTTCACAAGGGATAAGGCTGGAATTCGCGACCTATACCAAACGCAGCTAATAGTCTTTTAGTGCCGGCGTCCCGCTTGGAGTGCCTGCGTCTCGCAGGCAAGGATATTCCGGCGTCTCGCTTGGAGTGCCTGCGTCTCGCAGGCAAGGATATTCCGGCGTCTCGCCGGAATGATCAACCCCCATTCCCTGCTGAGCTCTCGGATGCCCCTCTCCTACCTCCCGAATTCCACCCCTATCTCATCCGGGTGGAATGCGCGTGGAGTCCGCGTGGCTTCCGGGTGGAGTCCCGGAGCCGAGAGAGCGGGATCAGGCGTTCCTCCAAATCTGAATAAATCACTTCTTTTGCTTGACAGTTAAGCAGGCTTCTGGTTTTTCTGCAAACATCAACGGCTGGGAGATAAATGTTCCATGAGCGTAATAGCCATCAATGAATACCTGAGAGAACTGGAAAAACTGAAGCACCTTAGCGGAAAAGCCAATGAAGGAGCGATCAGCATTGCCTTTCACAAGCTGCTTTCCACCTATGCCAAGGCCAAGGACCTGGAACTGGTGGCTCAGCAATCCTTCCGGAATACAAAGGACAAAACCATCCGTCCCGATGGCACCTTAAAGGACAACCTGCGCTTGGATTGGGGCTATTGGGAAAGCAAGGATGAATATGACGATCTGGATAAGGAGATCGCCGCCAAACTCTCCAAAGGCTATCCCAGCGACAACATCATCTTTGAAGACGGCAAGACCGTGGTTCTGTATCGCAACGGCTACGAAAAAAGCCGGGTAAACGTTTCCGATACAGCAGCTTTGGACAAAACCCTGAAGGACTTCGTTAGCTATGAACGTCCGGAAGTAAGCGAATTCCGCAAAGCCATCGAACTCTTTAAAGCCGATATCCCAAATGTAACCCAAGCCCTGCGTGAAACCATCACTCTCCATGCGGAAAACAATAAAGATTACATCTATGCCCGGGACTTCTTTCTGGAGCTCTGCCGCGAAGTAATAAACCCCAAAATAAGCAATGACGATGTGCGGGAAATGGTGGTG
The DNA here is from genome assembly GCA_964529335.1 of uncultured Candidatus Cloacimonas sp. Lineage (GTDB taxonomy): Bacteria > Cloacimonadota > Cloacimonadia > Cloacimonadales > Cloacimonadaceae > Cloacimonas. The sequence goes on along the minus strand of CAZGWB010000005.1, from coordinate 35,247 downwards.
CAGCATATCCTTACCGCCGATATCTTCAATACCATCTTCGACGAACCGCATTTTCACCAGGAAAACAACATTGCCCGCGAACTGGAAAAGCTGACCAATACCTTCTTTACCAAAGAAATCCGGCGCAATACCCTGGCCCGGATAAAGCACTATTATGACGCCATAAATGCCCAGGCCGCCAGAATCGACGATCACCACGAGAAGCAGAAATTCCTGAAGGTGGTTTACGAGAACTTTTATAAAAGCTACAGCCCCAAAAAGGCAGACCGCCTCGGCGTGGTTTATACTCCCAATGAAATCGTCCGTTTCATGATAGAAAGCACTGATTACCTGCTGCAAAAGCACTTTGGCAAACAATTGGAAGACAAAGGTGTGGATATCCTGGATCCCGCCACCGGAACCGGAACCTTCGTTTGCGACCTCATCGACCACTTCGGCAAAGCCAATCTGGAATACAAATACCGCCACGAACTGCATGCCAACGAAGTGGAGATCTTGCCCTATTACATCGCCAACCTGAATATCGAATTCACCTACAAGCAGAAAACGGGTAAATACCTGGAATTTGAAAACCTCTGTTTCGTGGATACCCTGGACAACTATGTGAACCTCAATAAAGATGCGGAAATGGATATCTTCTCGCTAACCGATGAAAACGCCGAACGCATCAAACGCCAGAACGAGAAAAAGATCAGCGTGATCATCGGCAACCCGCCCTATAACGCCAATCAGATGAATGAAAACGAGAATAATAAAAACCGGGAATACCCCAAGATAGACAAACGGATAAAAGAAACCTATATCAAGAACAGCACCGCCCAGAAAACCAAGCTGTATGATATGTATGCCAGATTCTTGCGTTGGGCCAGCGATAGGATAGATAGTAATGGAATCATCTCATTTGTTTCCAATAATTCCTTTATAGATAGCAAGACTTTTGATGGTTTCCGAAAAGTTCTGAGTGAGGAATTCAATTATATCTATATCATTAACCTGAAAGGCAATGCCCGCACCAGTGGAGAGAGACGCAGACAGGAAGGCGGCAACATCTTCCATGATCAGATCAGAGTAGGCATAGCTGTTTATTTTATGATAAAAAATGTAGGTGAAACAGGATTCCATGTCTATTATGATGAAGTAGAGGATTATGCCAAAGCAGAACAGAAGTTTGACTTTATTACTCAAAGGCATTTTAAGGATATTGAGTTTAAACACCTGATCCCCGATAAGGACCATAACTGGATAAATCTGGTGGAAAATGATTGGGATGACATGATAGCTGTTGCGGATAAGGGAGTGAAAACCGGAACAAGTAGTAATGCCATATTCAAGCTCTTTTCACTTGGACTCGTGACAAATAGAGATGAGTGGGTATATGATCTTGAAAGAAGTCATCTTGAGAATAAAGTATCTTATCTTATTAGTAATTATGAAGCTGATAAGGATAGACTTAAGGGAAATGTAAGCAAGTCCAATATAAAAGACTTAACCGATAAATCAATAAAATGGACAAGGCTTTTATATAATGAGATGCTTAGAGGGACATGCCTGACTTTTTCAGACAGTAATATATTAGAATCTCTTTATAGGCCTTTCACAAAGCAATTTGTCTACTTTAGCAAAGAACTGAATGAAATGCAATATCAGTTACCAAACATGTTGATGCAACAAAATAATTTCATCGTGTTTTCCGGGACATCATCATCCAAGCCATTTTCTTGTTTAGTTACAAATGTTATTCCAAACTTAGACATGATCGAAAAGACCCAATGCGTCTCTATATATTATATCGCCAAAGATGGTTCGCAAATTGACAACATCACCGACTGGGCAATGGAGCAATTCCGCAATCAATATCAGGATGACAAAATAGCCAAAGAGGATATTTTCCACTATGTGTATGGAGTGCTGCACGATCCTGCTTACCGCAGCAAGTATGAGATCAACCTGAAGCGCAGCTTGCCACGGGTGCCTTTTAAACAGGACTTCTGGCTTTGGACAGCTTGGGGCAAAGAGCTGATGGACATGCATATCGGTTTTGAAAGCGTTCAGCCCTATCCCCTGGAAATCGTGGAAAGCCCCATCGATGATGATGCCGTTCCCAAAGCCAAACTGAAAGCCGATAAAGCAGCGGGAATCATTGTCCTGGATGATAAAACTACGCTAACAGGCATTCCGGAAACGGCCTGGGAATATAAGCTGGGCAATAGATGCGCTTTGGAATGGATTTTGGATCAATACAAGGAAAAGAAACCCAAAGACCCCACCATAGCCAGGCTTTTCAATACCTACCGTTTTACGGATTACAAGGATAAGGTGATCGACCTTTTGAAGCGCGTTTGCTCCGTAAGCGTGAAAACCGTTGAGATCGTGAAGCAGATGGAGCTAATAACCAAGGACATATAGTTGGTGCGTTTTTTTTGATTAGTTAGCCCCCTTGGGCGAAAGATTATAGCGATGGGTTCGGAGCGAAGCGGAGACCTTCGAAGAATGCGAAATATAAATATAACAATACATCAACCTTTCTGCCAAGCCCTTTGGGCGAAAGATTATAGCGATGGGTTCGGAGCGAAGCGAAGACCCTCGATAAAGCAGAGAGAGTGGTAGATAACCCCTTAAGCGACACAATCATATGTTCGATATATAGATAAATGATGTGTCACCCACAAGGGGTTCATTATGTCAGGCGATCCATACCTGGGGTTCCGCATTCGCTCCACCCCAGGCTAAAATATATCACCCTTTCAGGGTTTTACCAATCTCTCAATCTGGCTTTCCAAGTGTGAATCTGGCGTTTCAGGCTGCAATCTGGCATTTCAGGTGTGAATCTGGCGTTCCAGGCTGCAAGTGTCTTTGTTGCCAATCCCCTAATCATCAATACAATATAGCTTCCAGGCTACCCCTTCGCACCCCTATTCTCGGGCCTTTAATCCCATAAATATAAAAGGGGCGAAGCTTGGCTCACCCCTTTTTCATATATTCAGTAGTGTTTTAACTGGTAGCTGCGTTAATACCGGCTTGCAGGGCTCTCAGATTGGCTTCCACGATCGCTTCGCCTTTACGGGCAAAGATAGTTTTGATTGCCTCTTCGATCTCTTCTGCGCTAAAGCCAAGGTGTTTGATGGCCGCTCCCAGCACCACAATATTCATGCTGCGGCTGGCCTTGATCTCTTTGGCAATGGTATCCGCATCGATCAGCACATGGTTTTTCAGCTTGCGAATTTCGGTATAGATGTTCTCTTCGTCGGGATAGTTTGAGATATTTTTGAAGGGAGTGGAGTTCGTAATAATCCAACCCTCGTTATGCAAATAAGGCAGATAACGCAGAGCTTCCATAGGTTCCACGCTAAGAATCATATCGGCTTTACCCAGGCTGATCAGGTCGCTCCAGATGAGTTCGGTGGAAAGTCTGAGGTGGGATTGCACGTCTCCCCCACGCTGACTCATTCCATGCACTTCAGCCTGTTTGAGGTTCATGCCGCGCTTCAGGGCTGCAGTTCCCAAAATGGTGGCGATGGTCAGGATACCCTGTCCACCCACTCCGGCGAGAATAATATCCTTTGTCATCTTAGGCCTCCATTTTGTGTTTTCTTTTCAGGGTTTGCACGCATTCACGCCTTGGAATTACCACCGACACACCATTGTAGGCGATTTCTTCTTTGTATATCTGCACCATCTCGTCGAAGTTCTTTTTGAAGGGAATGAAGCTTCGGATATGATCTTTCTCCACTCCCAGCCCTTCGCAAATTTGCTCCAGTTTGCCGGCAGCAGTGTAGTCCTGACCGCCCGTCATGCCTGTGGTGGAATTATCCAGAATCACGATAACCACATTGGATTTGTCGAAAATGCAATCCAGCAATCCGGTTAAACCAGAATGAGCAAAGGTGCTGTCCCCGATAACCGCTATGGCAGGGAAAAGACCGCTATCGGCAGCCCCCTTGGCCATGGTGATGGATGCACCCATGTCCACACAGGAATTTATGGCGTTGTAAGGTGGCATAAAGCCCAGGGTATAGCAACCGATGTCGCTAAAAACGTGGCCACGTCCATAATCCTTGATAGCTTCGTTCAGAGCAAGGTAAGAATCCGCATGCGGACATCCCACGCACAAAGCAGGCGGCCGACCGGTAACAATATCTGGAACAGCCTGACCAAAGGTATCGGGTAAGCCCAAAGCAACCGCCACTTTATTAGGGTTCAGCTCACCCGCTCTGGGTATGGTTCCGTCCAAACGTCCATGAATAGGTTTGCTATCCTTGAAGGCCAGCCCTTTTAATTGTTCTTCCACCAGCGGCATGCCTTCTTCGAGGATCAGAAGGCTGTCGCAGGCATCGTATAGAGCATGTATCTGCTTTTCTGGCAAAGGATATTGGGAAACCTTGATCACCGGATAGGGTATCTGTGCGCCCTGAAAAGCTTCACGCAGGTAGTTATAGGCAAGTCCCGTGCAGATAATGCCTTTGGAAAATTCCTTGGCTTGCATGGCAAAGAAGTTGAAAGGACTATTTGCCGATTCATCCACGAAACTGCTCTGCAGCTCTATCAGATGTTGATACTTCTTTCTGGCTATGGCAGGCAGCAACATGAATTGAAAGAGATCATCCGGTTTTTTTAGAGCATTCTGTGGCAAAGGATTTCTTCTTACCACTCCGGCCCGGGAATGGGACAAGCGGGTAGTAAGCCTGATCAGGACAGGAATGTGATATTTTTCGGAAAGTTCAAAGCCATAAAAGGCCATGTCGTAGCATTCCTGCTGATTGGAAGGTTCCAAAACGGGAATCATGGCGAATTTGCCGTAGAAACGCGAATCCTGTTCGTTTTGAGAACTGTGCATGGAAGGATCATCTGCCACGGTAATGATCAGGCCTCCGTTAGCTCCCGTAAACGCTGAATTCATGAAGGGATCGGCCGCAACGTTCAAGCCAACGTGTTTCATCATGGCCATGGTTCGCTTTCCGGCATAGCTCATGCCTATGGCAGACTCCACGGCTGTTTTTTCATTTGAACTCCAGGTTCGGTGAATCCCTTCAGCTTGTTTTACACGTTGGGCATACTCCATAATCTCGGTGGAAGGAGTACCAGGATAGGCATAAAAGCCCGAAATTCCGGCATCCAAAGCACCCTGTGCCAAGGCTTCATCGCCCAGCAGCATCAAAGCGTCCATTGTGTTTCTCCTTATATATTTATTTGAATTTCAAAAGCATTAGTGTATTCGTGTGTGGGCTTAGCCCTATTTTTTCACTTTCGCTTGTTGCTTGTAGCAGTCAAGCACAAAATTATCATGATCATTCATTTCTCATCCGCCACTGCCAGTTTCCTAAAGCGGTTCCAGGGATATTCATCCGTGCGCTGTTATCCAATCCCAGAATGTCCTGCATGGGTAAAATCACTTTCGAACAGGGTGAGGACATGGCAATCTGACGCATAATCAGATGGATGTTTTCTGCATTTAGTGCGCTGTAGCAATCGCGAAGTTTGTTTTGCCGGCAATACTCCCTTAGGTTCTGAAAACTGGAGGATGTTTCGCTGAGAGACTCAAACCAGCCCTTTAGCGTTGCATTGTCGTGCGTGGAAGTATAAAGCCACCGGTCTGCAGGATAATGGTGGACATCCGGAACACTTTCTTCAAAGCAGAACTGCAAAACTATCATCCCGGGAAAACCAAAACTATCACGGATATGGCAAACCTTTTCGTTCAGGATACCCAGATCTTCTGCTAAAAAACGCTCTTTCCCAAATCTGCCCAGCAAAGCTGTAAAAAACTCCTGGGGAACAGCATCGACCCAGCGTCCCTGCATGGCATCCGCCGGCTCAACGGGCTCACCGTAAGCATCAAAACCACAATCCACCTGCCAGAAATTCACATAGCCAATAAAGTGATCCAATCTTAGTATATCGTAGTAATCCAAGGCCGAGCCAATTCTCTGCAGAAAAAGCGAGAATCCCTCATCCCGCATTTCCTGCCAGCGATAAAGAGGATTCCCCCAAAGCTGGCCTCCCGAAGCGAAAGCATCAGGTGGAACTCCTGCCAGATGTAACCTGCGGCCTTGCTCATCGAGATCAAAATAAGCCTGCTGAGCCCAAACCTCTGCACTTTCATAGGAAAGGTAAAGCGGCAGATCACCGATCAGAGCAATACCCAGTTTTTTTAGATATTGCCTGAACTGAGATATCTGCTCTTGCAGGATTGCCTGGGTGGCAGCCCATTGCTGCATCTGGGGGCCAAACTGCCGTAAAAGCTGTTGGAAGAGCTCTTCACTATAGCAGCGGTGTTGGGGATTCCACTGTGGCCAGGCACTGTCGGAGTATAATCGGGCGAGTGCCAGAAAAGCAAGATACGGCTTCAGCTCGGAGCACTTCTGACTCAGGTATGTGTCCAGGTTGTGTTCCAGCAACCACGCCTTGGTAGCCCTGGCCAATAGCTTGTCCTTGGTTTTGGCCACCAATTCATAGCACACGCTGTCGCTGTCGGGCAAGCGCGCCTCCCGCAGTTCGTTCAGTGAGATATAGCCCTGCTGATAGAGTAACTCAGGTGAAACGAGATAGGGATTGAGCGCAAAGGCTGACAAAGGATTGTAAGGTGAATTGCCATATCCACAATGATTTAGAGGTAGTATCTGCCATAGTGAATGTCCATTGGCCGCCAGATAATCGGCAAACTTGTAAGCCTGGGGACCAAAATCGCCAATCCCGTATTCCCCTGGCAGCGAACTGATGTGAAGAAGAATTCCGCTGCTCTTCATCAGGCCTGCATTATCCTGACAAGGCAATTGGTAAATAACACGCTGCTCTCGGCTGCAGAAAGCTTATATTGGGAATCAGTTTCCAGCAAGATGCCAAAAATCTTTTCCAATGAAGCAAGTGAATAATTCGGTGCAAAATCCAAAAAATCCTTCCTCTGGGTGGCAAAAACCTCAAACAGGTGTTTGGACATAATCTCCTGTGGGCTTATATGCTTCTGCCGCAAAAGATTTATCTTCCAAACAGTGGAGAAGAATTTATTGAATTGAAAGAGGATTTGCAGAGGTTCCCAATCGGCATAGAACATCCTGTAAATCGCTTCCAGGCATGGCTTCAGTTGCTTACGTCCCAAAGCGCGGTAAAAATCGATCAAAGTCCCCGTTCGGGTAGTTCCCAGGCTTTTTAGCACATCCGCTTCGGTGATCACTTTTGCATCCCGGGTGAGAATATCAAGCTTGGCAAGCTCGTTGGCCGCATGATAATAATCGAGCTCGATGCGGTTCATGAATTCATCCTGAGCTTTAGGCAGCATGGTTTTACCCATCTGGTTCAGGCTCTTCTGTAGCCAGTTTTTAATGGCTGCTCCATAACGGGGAGGATCACAGTTTAGAGTTAAGCACGCTGTAGCAATGGTTTTCCAGGTTTTTAGCCGCTGATCCGTCTTTTCAGCTACGATGGCCAGGCTTTGTATCTCCGAAGGCGATTCGAAATAGGCCGATAACACTTCCAGGACTTTTTTATCCATACTCTCGGCATTGCGGATCACAATCAATTTGGCTTCTGAAAAGACGGAAAATGTGTCCAGATGTTCGCTCAGTTCGCTACTTTTTACCTCGTTTCCATATACAATCAAGGTGTCTGCATTAGCCTGTTTTCTCAGTGAGGTGCGTAGCACATCGATAACCCTGTCGGCCAGGTAGGTATCCGTCCCCAACAACAAATACGACGAACCCAAGCTGACATTTGAGGCAGAAAAATCCAGGGCAAAAAGCTCAGATTCGCTCATTTTCCCAAATAGATAAGCAGCAAAGAAACCAGACCTGCCGCCCAGCAGTAAACTCCAAAAATCTTTAGGCGGTTAGAGGCGATCAGCCTGATCAGAAAAGCAATCACCAGATATCCGGCCACAAACGAAGCAGTAAAACCAGCCAGGTAGTTATGCAATTGATTCACTTCAAGATTCATCAGGATGTCAAATTCGCTGATATTGGCAGCCAGGATGGCAGGGATGGATAAAAGGAACGAATAATTGGCTGCATCCTGGCGCTTGATGCCACTTGCCAAAGAAAAGGTGATGGTGGTTCCGCTACGAGAGATACCTGGTAATATGGCAATCCCCTGCGACAGGCCTATGATCAGGGCTCGCAGAAACCCCATGTTTGAAGCGGGTATGCTGGTATTGCTGAAATAATCCGATAAAAAAACCATGGCCCCTGTGGCGAGCAACAATCCTGCCACCAGAGCCGGCATGGTATATGCACACTCCATGTAGGTCCCAAACAGATAATACAACAACCCTGTTGCCAAAGTGGAAAGAATAAGGTAACTAACCAAATTGCGGTTTTTACGGTGAGTTTCTTTATTCATCGTGTTCTTCCAGTTGAACATAGAAACCAGGATATCCCAAAGCATCTTCCTGAAATAAACAAGCACTGCAGCCAGAGTTCCCAGATGAAGAAAAACCTCAAAGGCTATGCTCCCCGATTCTCCTGTTTTAAAAAAATGTTGGATCAACACCAGATGTCCAGAACTGCTGACTGGAACAAACTCGGTTAAACCCTGGATAATGCCCAATAGTATCGCAGTGATAAAACTCATATACAACCTCGTTATAAAATCTCAGGAACCTTGTATTTACCAATTTCGGTAAGCGGAACAAGCGTGAAACCTGCAGCTTTCAGCTTTGCTACAAAGCGTTTCAGGTAATCCAGTTTTTCTTTATTGTGGCAGTGAGTGATAGCAATGATATTACTTTTGGTGGCCGAAAGCTCTATGATCTGAGTGAGCTTGGCATCCAGATTAGACTGGCTGATGTTTGGAGAATCAAGAAACAGGTCATTCCGAAAAGATCTGAGATGTGACTTCTGGGCAGTAGAATAGCCTACAGAAACGTTGGAAGTCCGGCTATCAAGAAAGAACTTGTTGTGTTTTTTCAATGTCGACATTACAGCTTGCATTACTGCCTCATCTGTGGTAGCCAGGCTTCCCATGTGATTATTGATACCTTCGCAATCGGGTAATTTTGCAATAGCCCGGCTAAGGATTTTATCTATCTGTGCATTGTCGAACTGCACCAGTATTGCATTTTTTCCGGGATTAACACTCGGAAATCCAATTGGTTCCATGGGAATGTGGATTAGTGAAGTTCGCCCTTGAGCTTTGGCGCGCTGCATGGTTTCCACACTGTGCGGTTCATCCGGAAAGATGGCGAAACTTATGCTGGGATCCAGATCAAAGAAACCATCCAACAATTCTCCACTGATAGACCCGAAGTCATCTATCACTATGGCTATGGTGCGGGGATTAGTTTTTTTCTCGTAGAGTTTATTGTCATAGAAAAGAGTAACCAGGTATTCCTTAGGTTTCCTGCGGGATCTGAACAGCAGCACCTGTTTGCCAGAGCTATCAGATCCCTTCACTAGAACAGCTCCCTGTCTTTCCAGATCGCCCTTGAAGATCATGTTTGCATATGTAAGATCCATTTGGCTTTTGTCGATGGGAATGGAAAAGCTGACCTGGTTGCCTGCCGAACGCCTTTTGTAATAGTTTTTCGGTATCCCCAGCTTGGCGATGGTATTGGCTATGGCTTTGTCAAGATCAACTTCATCCCTCCCCTCAATGGGAGATTCTGGAGCTTTGTTTTGTTGCGTTTGCAGCTTAGCACTATCACCTTTTTTTCTCGCAGGTTTTACTTTAGATTTCCGTTCTGATTTCTTGGCCGGCTTATCATTTTCAAGCTGTGCGTTAGAACTTACTGCACTTGTCTCGGGCAAGGGATCTTTCACCAGAAACCAAAGAGCGAGAGTAGCCATAAAACCCACCAATAGATAGATCCCCAGATTGTCCCGCTTGATGCGGCGCTTGATTTTCCGCGGTTTTCTACTTCGTTGTTTTGGCATGTTCAACCTTTATAAATGCTCCAAAAGGGATATAGGTATTTATCAGTCTGTCTAAAACATATACTATAGGGTAAAATATCAGGTTTGAGCAAATGAATGCCAACAGACAGATGAATACGTTCCTGAAGATGTCTCCGATCCCGAAGAAGGGAAATAGCCGGAATCGCAGGTTTATTCCGGTAAGTTCGTAAAGCCAACTGATCAGCGGTGATAGCGCATACTCGATGGCAATCTGATAGAGACGTGTAGATGCAATTATCAGCAATACCATCAAAACAACATAGCGGATAAGAAAAGACTTGTTCAGACGTGCCCAGGCCAGAAATGCTTTCATCCCACGATGCCGGCCATATCGCCTTTGGGAATATGGTTCCAAGAGAACGCTGAGAAGATAGTGGTAGATGACCAGAGCGGTAGTGTAGAACTTGAACAGCAGATAGAAAGCGCTTTTCCCCGTTCCCCTGATCCCATAGAAATAGGCCAGAAAACTCGATACAGCATATACAATCAAAGCGATCAGCACCAATCCCAGGACGCTAACATTCAGTTCTATGAACATATCCAGGTATGCTTTGAATGGATAGCGATAAATCAACCTCAGCTTGACCAGCATAAATAACATAAAACACAGCATTATGCTAAACGCCAGCAGTGGAAAGTAGTGAATGTGAAAACCAAACAGACTGGTTCCGGCCTCCAAAACGCTGCTACTTTGCAATAGATAAAACAGGGTTACCGGAGCTATGAACACCTGCACTCCCAAATACTTTCCAAAGACAGCCTGGATAGCCGCGGAAATCATTCTCATCAGATATGATTTCATTTCAAGAACAACCCTTGAATAATCTCATACTCACTCATCACGCCCTAAAATCTATGTTTCATACCCAGATAAAGGGCAAAGCGCTGGGGTTTCAGCTCGGAAAACACCCAGCATTTTTGGTTCAGGATATTCTCCAGTTGACCATACAGTGCTGAGTTCCCTTTGCGATATTCTGCCCTCAGGTTTATGCCAATAAATTCGGAGAGGTCACCTCCATTGTGATCAATGCAAAAATAACGCTGATCCATATCAAACCCAAACAGCCAGTTCAGGTAAGGGTAGCTGAACCTCGAAAGAATCATCAATGCCGGCTTGTAAGGAACCCGGGAATAATCGTTATCATTCAAATAAGCTAGCTCCATATCCACACTCTGGTGCAAGAGAAAATCACCCATGCGGAAGAATCCCTGAACGGTAGCGACATTGGAAACGAAATCACGATATTGAGGTTGAGCCACACCCAGAACCTGGCTGGAATCCATAATCGGACTGCTCAACTCGTAGCGCAGGTTATTGAACAACTGCAATCTGCTTAAGCTGAAATTGTTCTGTCGGGGAAACACGAACTCAAGTCCAGCAGTGAGATTAAGAGGCACTTTCTGCAATCTGTGTTGAAAATCGAAGCTTTGCCATGAGTTTTCTTCCAACTGCCCTGAAAAGCTGTTATTCTGAATGATAGGAGTATTGGATAACGAAAAAACTCCACCGTTGGCCAAGGGATCACGATATGAAAACTCGACGCTGGGAACAAGATGATACGCATCAGCCAGAACATGGATACGTAGGTTCTGAATATCGAAGGGAGCCATCCCTAAGCCCGGGGCAAGCTGAAAACCCGTTTCACCTGCACTTCCCAATACTTTCAACTTTACATTCAGCCACTTACTGCCAAATTGACCCGAGGCATGATAGGCGGGAAACTGAAGCAAGGTCTCTGTGCCCAGCTTCTTTTGCCGTAAGCTAGTATAACCAAACAGCAGATTTAAGTCGCTAATCCTGGTGTTTTCAGAAAGAAACCACTGAGGCCGATAATGAGCCAGGGATAAATCGAAATTCTGGCTATTGAAAGAGGGAGCAGTGGCTGATTGCTGAACAAAGCGCAACGATAATGGGATTTCGTCAGTGGGTTTCATTCCAACAAATAGATTGTTCTGTAAGCTCATCCAGCTGGAATCGGGACTATCCAACTGCAGATGATGAGATACTCCCGTGAAGTGATCGCTATTGGGATAGACACTGATATAGCTGCTGGCTCCAAAGATGGAATTAGCCTCCAACTGAAGATAACCCCGATGCTTCATTTCTTTTCTATCGGCAGTTGTTGCAGGTCTTAAAATACCATTCGGGACAAATGCCGGTAAGCTGTCTCCCACTCCATAAACAGGTGAAAACAATAAAGCTCGCTTATACAGATAAGCCTTCACTCCTGACTCGCCTATTATGCGCATATCAGGCAGTTCCTGAGTCTGGGCACAAACAAAAGAACTCAGAAAACTGATAAGAGAAAACCAGAGAATCTTTTTCATCTGTTCCCCCTGATCATCCCAGAGAGTTCATTGATCTGATCTGCTTCCAGATACTTCAGATGCTGATTCAGAAACATTTCAGCTTCGGGTGTAGCACCACTGAGAACTTGTGCCTGCACTGTAAAGTAAACCGCTTGTCCGCAAACGTCGTTGTATTCCGGGAAAAGCAGCAGAACCCGCCTGAAAAATGCAATCGCAGTAGTGTAGTCCCCTCCGGCAAAATCCAGCTTGCCAAGTATCAAGAAAGCTCTGGCATGATCATAGGTGGAAAGGCTGTTATTAAGAACAGATTCTGCCAGTGCCAGGGTTTCATCTCTGCGGTTCTGAATGTAAAGTTGCTCCATCCTTAGCAAATAGCTTGAGGGATAACTGTTTTGATATTCGGAACCCAATTCCCAGATTGCGTCAAAATCATAATAGCCATATTGTTGCGAACACTGCAGCATTTTGAACCATGTTTCACCTTGGGGATTGTTCCCGAAAGAAACACGGTATTTTTCCAAAGCAGAGGTGAAATTTTGGGAAAGTTCTTCAAGTTCCGCCCATTTGAGCAGAGCCGCATTGCTGTTCGTAGTTTGATAGATTTCCTGGAGTAACGTATCAGCAGCTCCCATCTGATTCAGTTCTATCAATCCAGTCGCCATAAGCATCTGTATATCTTCATTGACCTGACTGGGATACTCACTTTTTACTTTCTCGGCTGCTTGAATCAGATCAGCCCACATCTGGTTATCCGCATAGAGCTTAACCAAGAGATAATTCAACTCGAAGCGGATATATTGGCTTACAAAGGTATCCGGCAAGGCTATCAACTCACTGATCATCTGAACATCATCCAGCCTCTTCATACCTAATTCCAATCCGAGAATCGCGTCCTTGATCACAGTCATCTCAGCATCCTGAAACTCAGTTTTATTCCGGAAACGAGTTAGCAAACTAACCCAATCCTGAACTGCCCTGCCAAAATTCCCCATGTTATAGTATGCATTGGCTATCCCTGCCAGAGCTGCGTAAAAGTGTCCGGATTCAGGATACTGCTCGATGAATCCATTGTATAGTTCCAGAGCTTGATGATAATCCCTGGCAGCATAGGCTGATTTTGCCGCCAGAAACATGTAGGTATCGGGGCTTTCTTTTTCCGATGAAAGCTGCAAGTAAAGCGCAGAAGCCTCTTTATAGCGTTTCAGGTGATAAAGAGTCATTGCTCTGTAGCTTTGTGCTTCCGCTTTTCGCAAACGTTCCACGGCAAAGCTTTCTGCCAGCAAAAACTGATCTAGAGCAGAGGAATATTCCTTTTGTGCCAGAAACATGCTGCCTTTCAGGATGCATACTTCATAGCTGGGCTGTAGCTCAGCCAGATTAGCCGCGGTATTCTGATAATCTTCCAGATAGTAATATATTTGCGCTACTCTAAGCCGGGAAGCTGAGTTTTCCGGATTCCTGGATAGCAAGATTTGATAGCTTTGCAAGGCCAGATTGTAATTGGCAAGATAGAAATCTATCTCAGCCAAATAGTAATAAGCATCGTCCAAGTAGCCAGAAGCTGGATATAGGCTAATCAACTCTGCAAAGCTTGGTTTGGCTCTGGCATAGTCCTTGGCAACAAAATGGATAAAACCCAGGTAGAACCAGGCACGGTCTCTGGCTTTGCCTTCCTGATAAAGATTCAGATATCGGTTAAACGCATCCATGGCAAGATCGCTGCGACCTGCGGCAAACCAGGCTTCGGCGGTAAGGATATCAATTCTGGAGCTCAATTCCCGATTCATTTCATAGCGTTTGGCCAGGCTAAGCTGCTTAATAGCCTCAGGATAATCTTCCTTGTGGTAGCTGAAATAACCTAATGTATAGTATAATTCGGCCTTCATGAGATCACTTGAGCTGGCTGTGATATAGTTATTCAATTGCACGATGGCTGCCAGTGGTTCTTTCTTATAGAGTAGTTTAAGGCGTTCGAGATAAGCAGGAATTGCGACTTCCGGAATTGGCGAAGCGACCAGAGGCTTTAGGATCGAATCAGCTTGAGCTTCTTTGCCTTCACTTATCAGGACTAAGGCAGAATAGTAGGCGAATTGGTTCTGGGGGTCTGCTATTGATCTTAGTTCATCCTTCACAGAGCCATAATTGGCTTCCCGCAGGGCACGTTTGATTCTCAAATCAATTATCGTGGGTTTCTGGGCAGTACTTAGACTTGCATGCTCTGCGTTGAAGGCATCGAACTCTAAATATCGTTCATTCGAAAGGAGATAATTCAGCCAGGTTTGCATAAAACTTTCATATTGATATGCTGTTCTATCCTGATTGGCTAATATCTCCATCGCTTCTTTATCCCAACCCAATTTAACGTAGCAGTGAAAAAGAGAATATGCCAACTCCGGACGCTCAGGAAAGTCTTTATATGCTTGTTGATAGGCTTTTTCCGCTGAATAGTATTGTCCAGTGCTGAAATATATGTCTCCCCTCTGCAGATTGGCCAATTTGCTCAGCTCGGGATCGGTAATTTCGCTATCCAAACGCTGCAACAACATCAAAGCTGCTGCTGTATCGCCAGTTTGGGCCTTGCATAAAGCATAGTTCAAGAAAAGTTCGCCCAATATCTCCTGGGAAAGGTTCTCCTTCAACAGGCTTTCATATATATCCTGAGCTTTCACTAGCTCGTTGTTTTCCAGGGCCAGATTGGCTTCTATATACCTTACATAAGGTAGATATCCTGAATCTGGAAAGTTGGACTTATAGGCCACAATCTCCTTGGCCAGATTGAGTGCATCCCCCACCTCATACAGCTCTACGATAAATCGATAAGCATATAACTCAGTATTGCTGGAGGCCAGCATCTGGTTACTCCTTGGGAAGTTTTCCGCCGTCAGCAGAGAGCAGAACAGCAACATGGCAAGAATTACATGATACTTGAGACGAATATGATACATAACTATTTGCCTTGCTTGAGGGGAAGGGTAACAAATACCGTAGTTCCCTCTTTTTCTTTGCTTTTAATCCAAATGTTTCCGCCATGCAGTTCGGCAATTCGTTTGGAGGTGGCAAGCCCCAAGCCTAAGCCACTGCTGCGGTATTCTATAGTTCCAGATTTATGAGCATAGATCTCATTTAATTCATAGAACTTGCGAAACACGTTTTTAAGCTGGAATTCCGGAATCCCTATACCATTGTCCTGCACATAGATCACTACGCTTTCGCGTCCCTCAATCTTCTCCTGTTGGAATGCTGAGCGTCTTGCTCCGATTATCACTGTACCGAAGTCGTTGGTAAATCTAATAGCATTTAGAACAAGGTTATAGATCATCAAATGCAGGGCTTCCCAGTTTGCCCTTACTTTGGGAAGGTCTTTCTCAATCTCCAGTTTGATGAACATCTTCCGCTTTCGGGAAAGGATCTCCACTTCCTGCTGGATCAATTCCAGAATCTCATCTATCTGCAATGCCGAGAGAGCCAGGCTCTTCTTAAGGTTATAGCTATTCATGGTGGTTATGTCGTTGGTGGTAAGTATCAGTTTTTTTACAGAAGACTCCACTTTCCCAAATATCTCTTTTCGCTCTTCTTCATCGGCATAGAGATTACGTTTAAGCCTGGAAACATAGCCCTGCAGAGTGGTTAGCGGTGTGTTCAGCTCATGGGCCACGATTGCCATGAATTCGTCTTTTAGCATCTCAAATGCGTTCAATTCGCTGTTTTTCTTTAGCAGATTCTCATATAACTGTGCGTTTTTCAGTGCTATGGAAATCTGTTCAGCCAGCAGCTTGATTATCTCACTGTTTAAATACATCTCTCGAGTATTATCATCCATATTGTCCAGATATACATAGCCAAAAACGCTGTTATCAACCAGAAGAGGCACACAAAAAATGGTATGCAGGGCATAATCCTGCACGCTGATTGCACTTTTAAAGCGATTGTCCTCAATCGCATTGAAACTGATAATTGGTTCGCTGGAGTTTTGTGAAGCACTCAGCGCTGTTTTACTTACCCCTGAGACGGTTGGCAGCATCTGTTTTGCCGAATCCAATTGCACTTTGTATATGTTATTCCCATCTGCATCCCGTTTTATCAGGAATCCTCGGGAGGCATTGGTAAAATCGATGCAGGCAGAGACGATTTCATGTTCCAGATCATTTATCTCTACAATCCGCATCAATTCGTGAGTGATCTGCATGAGATGATTCATCTTGTCTATGCGTTGGGTGATCTGGCTGTAGTCATTGATTCGCACGATCAGGGCTGCCAGATGTTGCTTGATATTTCGCATGATGCCCAGTTCCTGTTTACTGAAAGGCATTTCTCCGGCATCTGCCAACATCAGGAATCCGATTTTCTTTGTTCCACTGGTCAGGGGAACGATCATCAGATGCATTTCATTATAAGTATGCAAAACAAGATTGTCTGCCCGGAAAGCTCTTTCCACAAGAGGCATGAATTCTGCACTGATAAAGCTGTCTTTATCCGAATTGTAGCTTTGAAAACAGGTGTAATTCTGAAAACGGTCTGAATACTGCATCAGTTTGAACTGCCAGGGAGCAATCACCTGCGCCAGTCCCTTTTCGATAAGAAACTTGATTCGATCAATACTGTTAACATTAGCAATATTATATAGCAGTTCATTCCATTTATCCCGCAAATCCTTTGCTCGGGAAGATACCTGGATCAGATTGAATTTCTTGGCAGTAGTCAAATGGTATTGATTCACATGCAGATAGTTTTGCCGATCATCTGGACTGATGTCAGCAGTTATGGTTTCCAGATACTCCTTGTACTCGGCAAAAATGCTGTTCGCCAGATCATCCTGTTTTAGTTCAATTAAAATCTGGATCTTTATCTGTAGCAGTTCTACATTCAATTGATAGTATTCGTCCATCTGCCAGGCCTGTAAGAATCCGTTAACCTGTCTCAGCAAACTCCGCAATGGTATCTCCGGAGAAAGCAAATCGAGCTTTAAGCTAAAGATCTCCAATTGAAACTGCCAATAGCGATAACGGTTTTCCTTTACCAAGGGCAAGGCTATATCCAGAAGTTCCCGAGCCCTGGCATAATCCTGTAATCCATAATAGCATTGAATTTGCAGCACATAAAATACGGCTATCGCATAGTTGTTGTTTATCTCTCCGGCATGCCGCATTGCCAAACGCAGCTCATTCAGGGCAGTTTCGTAATCCTTTTCCAGAATTGCGATTAAGGACAGGATGTTATGATAGAATTCCTCTTCGTGGATGTGCTTATAGTTAATCTGAACGTTCTTCGTTACCAAACGTTTCAGTTTCTTTGGGTTGGCCATCTCGTTCAAATAATAAAAATAGGTTTTCACCAGCGGATTGATCTCTCTTATCTGTCCTTCAATCAAATCTGGCTCATTCTCAACAATGAAACGGAAATAGTGCCCAAATCCTTTGATCTTGCTTTTTGCCAAGGCCAGGTTTCGTTTCACCGAAGCCAGATATGAGGTGCTGCCCTTGGATAGAACAAGTTTTTCGCATTCCAATAACTTTTGTTCAGCTCCCAGAAAATCACCCATTTTAATCTTGGCTTCACCTTGGTTCAGAAGCGCCAAAGCTTTTGTCATTACCAAGTTTACAGCATCAGCATGCTGATAACCCAGTTCTGAATAGTGCTCGGAAATAATGGTAAGGCCTTGCTTCAGATAAAGGTCGGAAATATTGTTATAGATCAAACCCAGATAACGCCTGATATTATAACGTTTCCAAATACTGAGAGCTATGTTCAAATGTTCGTCGGCTTCCTCAATATTCTTCAATTCGCTATAATATACACCCAGATCGTTGTGTAATGCAGCCAAACGTATCATAACTTTCGTGTTGTGTTCAGTTGGTAGGGCTGCTATGAAATCCTCCAGAATTTTTATTGCCCGGTCATGGTCTTTAACCAGAGAATAATACACCGACAAACGGTCTGTGAAGGCAATTTTTAATTCCAAAGGCATGCTTTGCGCCAACGCTTTATCCACATACTGCTTCATCTTGTCTGGATCGAGCTTCGTGTAGATAGTGCTATAATAAAGCCAGATAAGAAGTTGTTGTTTGCCTGTGTGGGTAAGCGTTTCCGCTTTCTGAAAGTTCTTCAGGGCGGCTTGGAGATCCTCCCCCAACATATTTATCGTTCCCAACAGCAGGTATTTTTCGAAAATGTCTGGAATTGAGCCAAGTTCGCTTACTACAAAACCAGCCTTCTCAAAAAATCCCGTGATCTCAGTTTTCTCTTGAAAAAGGTAGAGATCGCTGATTATCTCAGGTAGGGGGACATCCAAACCAGCACAGAAATCCAGCTTCAAAACGGAAAGAATGGCATCATAGGCCTTTTCCTGGTCATTCTCTTTATCGACTATGTTGTATAAAAGCTGATAATACTTTCGTGCGGCTTTCAGGTCCTTAGCTAATTGGGCATTGGCGATTATCCCTTTGCAGGTATCCTCGTCGATCAGGGTTTTGGCAGCATAGAACTTCAGAACTCTTTTGGAGATGTTTGCTTGCAATAGAGGTGAACATTCTTCAAACAACCTCTGCTTGGCTTCCGGAAAGGCAAAATAATACTGCTTGCCTTTTTTGCACAGTATCTCATTATAAATGCTGTCATTTAATAGCCGGTAAAGCTCGCTATCTTCGATTTTCAATATCTTCAACATCAGTTCACGGGTAAGGGGCGTTTGCACGATGCTAAGTTTCTGCAAGTGAGTATAGTTTTCCCGTGTTACGTGGCTCATCCGGGAATATACCGAATGTAACAGCCTGGATGGCAATTGGTAGTCAGCCAGATGGTCCGGCAAATGCAAGCCATTGTCGTAATAGAGTTTTTTGTGCAGAGTAAGATCAGTGAGAATTTCACTGATAAAATGAGGATTTCCCGCGCTACGGGTTTGAATGCTATCCAAAAAACCTGCAGGTATCAAACTGGCAGGAACCTGAGAATCGCTTAGGGAACCCAACAAGCGTTGCACATAGCTCTTGCTTTCGTCTGGATTCAAGCTGGGGATATGCATCATTATTGTATGTTCTATCTGGTTTATCTTGTTGAAATCGTTGCAGGTAAGGCAGATTAGTATCCTGTGGGTAACCAGGTATGGAGAAATATAATTGATAAAATCAATGGTATGGCGATGCACATACTGGAAATTTCGGATCATGAAAACAATCGGCCGGTTAGCCGAGAGATCGATCAAGAGACTTTTAACCGACTCAAAGTCAATTTTCAGTTCATTGGTTGTTTGGCTTATAGCCTTCGCATCCTGCTCGGAGCTGAACAGGTAGCGACGGAATTTCTCAGAGATCAGTTTCAGGCTTTCGTATTGCTCAATGTCTTGCGCAGAAAGAGATTGCACATATTCCTTGATGAGTGCGAAAAATGCTTCATGATCAGTTTTTGTGCAGCTATAATCAAAAATGAAGTATTGTCCACCCAGTAAATGATAGCGGAACAAGGATATTATGCTGTCTTTGCCAAGCCCATCTCCTCCCATTACAGAGATTATCTTGCCATTACTGCTTTCCACAGCCGGAATGTAATCCAGAAGCTGATGAGAATATTTTTCTCGAACTATGTAGCTATTGAACCTAAGAGTATTTATCATAGACCAGCTGATCGAAAATGGATACTTTGTATGGTGGATACGGTTAATATAGCGAATGATCTCTTCGCTACTCGCAAAGCGGTTGTCGGGATTACGTTCCAGCAATCTAAGGATAAATCTTTCCAGTTCCTGGGGAATGTCCTTGTTCAGTTCACTGGGAAAATTTGGGATAAAATACTGATGACCACCGGTTATCAGGGAATTCAATTGATCGACACTAAAGGGAAAACTTCCCGTGGTGAGTCGATAGAGAATAACTCCTAAAGCATAAAAATCGCTGGCACGGCTGGCAGGTTTTCCCAAATATATCTCTGGAGCCAGATAAGGTAGGCTACCGGAAACCAACTGAGAATCCTTGGTAGTGTCAACCTTGGAAAAGCCATAATCTATCAGTTTCAGCAGTAAAACCTTGGCTTCCATACGGTAGAGAACATTCTCTAGCTTCAGATCTTTGTGCATAATATTTTGCGTATGCAGGGCATGCAAAGCATAGCAGATCTGAACGGCAATATCGTATATCAGGTTTATTCTGGTTTTCGTGAAGCGCAGGTTTGATAGTGTTTTACCCTCAAAATAGTCGCTGATAAAATACACATGATCGCCCACATGGCCAAAATCAACCACATGACTCAGGTTCGGGTGTTCTATTTTGGTAATATGGTGCATTTCTTCAGCGCTGAAATGCGAGTAGAGGTCTTCGGAAGATAGATATTGAAACAGCTTCAGAGTATAAAGTTTGTCGGTGCGGATATCACGAACCTTGAATACGTTTGCCCAAGAACCGGATCCCAAGCTCTCCAGCACCTCATAGCGATGATCTATATACACTTCTCTTACTCCCAATCTCAGGAAAACATGTTAAAACAATGTTTCCAACGCTTATGAACCCAGAACCATTGCTCTGGCCAGCGATGGATCCACTGCTCAATAATAGTATTTACTTGTTGCAGGACAATGGAATAGTTTTCATCCTTATCTTCCAAGTTATCAGGCAGAATGAATGGCATAAACACGAAATTCAAGCTATCGTCTGCTTCCCGCTTTGCAAAGCCTGGAACGATCGGAATCTGATAGCGTATGCTTAGCTTGGCCACTCCTTTCCAATGCGAGGCTGGATAGCCAAGAAAATCCATTATCAAGCCGTTTTTTCCGGCATTCTGATCCATCAGTATGGCGATAATCCGGCCTTCATTCAATTGATGCACGATATCTCTAAGCCCGCGGGACATATCGATGGTTTTAACTCCACAGCGTTCCCGGATAGCTTTGGTGTAAGCATCAAAACGCTTGTTCCGCTGGGTTTTGGTTATTACGCTGAGGGGAATTCCGGCCTTGGGCAAGATTCTTGCAGCTTCCCAATTTCCAAAGTGAGCAGTGGCAAGGATCGCTCCCCGGCCTAAGGCCAGAGCTTCATCCACATACTGCTTTCCGGTGATCCGGGAAGATGAAAACAACTGCTCATCAGAACACAGGTAAACTTCCTGGATAGTAAGCGCCATACTACGATACAGTTTTTTGAGGATGTCTTTCTTTTGGGAGGATGGCATCTGTGGATACACCCTGTTCAATTGCTGCAAAGCAACCTTTTTTCTGATTCCCAAGCCGTAACCAACCGCTAAGAACAGTCCGATTAAAACGCGCTTGGCCAAGCCTGCAGGTATCAGCTTAAAACCGGCCAACCAAAACCTGAAGCCTAGGTATTCTATCTTACTAATTAACTCTTTTCTGGGCACTTATGATTCCTCTTGCGACATTCAATTCCCAAGAGGACATCTTTTCAGGCAGGCTGCATACTGACAAGAAATATCTTGCCTATTCCGAAAGCCTTTCCAGCTTGTTCAGAATTACGCCCTTCGGAACCACTCCCACAGAAGTTTCTACCAGTTCTCCGTTTTTATAGAACATCAGGGTTGGAATGCTCATAACTCCATGCTTGCCGGCAAGTTCTGGATATTCATCCACATCCACCTTACCTATCACCACATCGTTTACTTCCTTGGCCACTTCTTCCAGCGTGGGAGCCAGAATGGTGCAGGGGCCACACCAGGAAGCCCAGAAATCTACTAAAACCTTCCCCTTAGCTATCACTTGCTCAAAATTCTCATCAGTCAAAGTCATTATCATGGCTATTACCTCATTGTGTCTTACCAACTACAATATAAAGCAGCATTTCCCCTCTGGCAAACTCCGGTTTATTGCGTTTTACAGATCCATTCGCCTAGGCGACCTATGCTATACCCTTCCATTTCACATTCCATAACTATTAGCAGAGTGCTACACATAGCATACCATATTGTCAGCAAAACGCATGATAAACCTTGCCGACGACTCTGGCTATCCCTGATCATACCGGAGTCATACCGCATGCTCATGCGGTATGACTCCGGTATGATATGAAGAAAACCCCTAGATTTATCGTTACCATGAGCAAAATCCGGATATTTAAACTTCTTGCTGCCAAGGATATGGACTGAAGCTTTTTGAATCACAACAAACAGGCCATGATTATTTGCAGAAGTCTTATAAAGAAATATCTTGATGGGGAGAGAATAGGAAAACTGATGCAGGGCGGGCTTTGGCTACAGCCTGTCCTGTCCATAATTGAGGTATCCATGATAAGTTTAGGCAGCCTTCAATTGAGGCTGCCATGCAAACTGAACGTAAAATCTGCCAGACCGGTATAACAAACGGATTCAGCAGATATGTATGATGCTAAAAAGCCTTTTCAAGTTTGGCTAAATCTATCTTCTCGGCAAGGGCTTTCATGATCTCGGGCTTGGCGATGTTGCTGCCTTCGATGATCACGCTTATCTTCTCTCCCACTTGCACAGTCAAGGTTCCGCTGTCTCCGCTGAATTCCTGCGTTCCGTTATAGCCTGCAACTCTGATGGTTTTATTTGTCGTTCCCATGCCATAGCCGGAAAACATCTGACCCAAAGCTGCCAAACCGGAGGCTTTGCCCAGAATTCCACCCATACTGATGGTGCAGGTAAGTTCAGCTATATTACCGTCTTCATCTTCAGAGTTGGCAAGGTATTTTCCTGTGGCGGCCACAGCATTTGCACTACCCAGGATAGCACCTGCCGAACCCAGGCCCTGAGCGGATTTATCATCCAGCTTGAAGCCAGCCGGAGCTTCGGGAAGGTATTTTACCAGCATTTCTGATAGTATTTCGCTGATCTTGCTGGATGCGTAATTTATCTCATCTTGAGCTTTGGGATAGTTTTGTTCCTGCAGGTATTTTTTGGCTGATTCGAGGCTCTGAATGGCCTCGGCTTGGGGAGTTTGAGCCATCAGACAGAAGCTGAAAGCCATGAACAGACTGAAGTAGA
Source organism: uncultured Candidatus Cloacimonas sp. (assembly GCA_964529335.1). Lineage (GTDB taxonomy): Bacteria > Cloacimonadota > Cloacimonadia > Cloacimonadales > Cloacimonadaceae > Cloacimonas. The sequence goes on along the minus strand of CAZGWB010000005.1, from coordinate 12,118 downwards.
TAAGCTTTTTCATTGGATTCTCCTTTATAATTATCGGTCATTACCAGTGCTGACCTGAGTGGGATTATGTCAAGTCTTTCTAGCATCCGTTGCACCATATCCTGATATTTGCAGGGCTAAAATGCACCATGGTAATATTTTTGGGGAGTTTTGCATTTTTGTGCTTGACAATTCAATCAGATTGCCATGTTTTGATAAACAGAGGATTTGACTGGTAAAAAGGCCGGATCAGCTCTGGATGTTTAAAAAGCAAATTGATTATACAAGGAGAATAACATGAAAACCAAAGCCTTTCTTATTTTAGCCGTAGTAATCCTTGCCATCCTGATCGGATGCAAGAAAAAAGCGGATACCATGCCCTCTGAGGAAACAACCGCAGCCATAACTACTTATGCCCCCCTGCCTACTTTTAAGGAAGTATTCAGGGTTTTGGATCAATTGCAAGCCAAGGACATCTCTGCTGCGATTCCTTCCAAACTTTATAAAGCCAAACAGGAAGAAGTGCGCAATGCATTTTCCCTTGGGTTGCTCACCGCTGATGCCACATTGGCTTCCAAAGGCCGGAATAAAGCCCGTTTGAACGACATTTCATCTGCAATGATGAACCTTACCACCCTACTGGGGCTGGAAAGCGAAGTAAACCAAATGGGTGCCGACCTGAAAACCTTGATCGAGAAGGAACAATGGCAAGACCTTGAAACTACTCTGGACGCTCATAAACAGAAGGTGGAAGACAAGCTTTGGGAAATGGAAAGCTATGACAACTATACTCTGATGCTGATGGGCGGTTGGGTGGAAGCTGCCAATCGGGTAGCCTGGTTGATTAAACAAAACTATGCCCCCGAAAAAACAAAAGTCTTGGATCAGAAAGGCACCTTCAGCAGCCTGATCGGAAATCTAAAGAATATCAAAGCAGAACACATAAAGGGTCAGCCAGCCTTCCAGGAAGCCCTGGGTTTGATGGAACAACTGAAATCAGTAATCGATAGCGACAAGGAAAAAACATATACTCCTGAACAACTTGATCAGATTATTAATCTGACCGAGCAAGTAAAATCTGCGTTTCAAAAATAAGCTGACTCCGGATATAATGATTTGTCCGGAGGACTTCTGATAATTCTGGCGGATCGCCCAGCCTGTTCACTCAGGTTTTGGCGATCCGTTTGTTTTTTATGAGGTGAATATGACAAAGCTACCTATTTTGGTATTGAGCTTGTGGGGGCTGGCAGCTTTGCTTTGCGCCTCTCCTCTCTTTACGGTGGAGGATGTTCCCTGGGATGATGGAAAAGCCCTGGAGGTAATTTGGAAAGTCCCCGCCGACACCGTTTATCTGCAAAAAGCTGACTCCCTCGGGGCTTGGACTACAATCTATTCCGGCCCGGAGAAAAACTACCGGGATACAGATCTTAATCCAGATGTCAGCTACAGCTATCGTTTGCTGGTTCCCCGCCCCGCATTTAACGACAGCATTGCCTTCATGGCAAAAGCTCAGCCCCGCGAACAATGGTTTTACCTGCATAAGCTTTCATATCTGCTCATTCTGCTGGCCGTGTCTCTGGCTGTGCTTTACTATGTGCATGGAGCACGACGCGGTAAGGACTATTTCATTCGTCGCATCAGCGGTCTGGACAGTATGGACGAAGCTATTGGCCGCGCCACAGAAAAGGGTAAACCGATTCTGTTCGTTCCGGGAATCAGCGATCTGGACGATATTCAAACCATCGCCAGCCTTACTATTTTAAGTCATCTGGCTCAGAAGGCTGCCGAATATGATACAGCTCTCATAGTGCCTTGCCGATTTTCCATGGTGCTTTCCGCTTCCCGGGAAGTGGTTAAGGAAGCCTATCTGAAAGCCGGAAAGCCAGATTCGTATCGCGAAGAACGCATTTTTTACCTAACCGATGACCAATTTGGGTTTGTAGCAGGGATCGATGGTATTATGGTGCGAGAGCAACCCGCCGCAAATTTCTTCTTGGGTAGCTTCTATGCCGAATCGCTGATCCTGGCCGAAACAGGCTTTAGCACTGGAGCGATCCAAACCTCTGGAACCGCACAAGCAAGTCAATTGCCGTTCTTTGTGGTCTCCTGCGATTACACTCTGATCGGGGAAGAGCTTTTCGCCGCTTCGGCTTATTTATCTCGCGATCCGCAACAGCTGGGAAGCCTGAAGGGTCATGATTTTGGAAAACTGCTTGTAATTCTGTTCATATTATTGGGAGTTGTTATGGAGATCGCAGGCTGGCACGGATTCAAAGCTTTCTTTGAGGGGGCTGCCCAATGAAACGGAACATCCCTTTAATCCTTGCTTTTATCACCGGAATATTGGTCGTTATTTCGGAATTCATCCCTCATCGTCCTTTTAGTATGATGATTACCACACTGCAGGATTGGTTCATGATTATCTCCGGTTTTGCCATTCTGCTTGGCCAAATAAGCCTGTTCCAATCCAATCTGGCCAAGATTAAAGCCCGGGAAGAAGGCTGGTATTTTTATCTGGCTGGGTTACTCAGCTTTTGCGTTATGTTGGTTTTTGGCCTGTTATGGGGCACCCAGGAATTCACAGGTTTGGCCGGACACGGAACCAACGTTCAATCTTGGCTGGGCTATAAGCCTTTTGACTACCTTTTCGAATATGCCTATATGCCACTATCGGCCACTCTTTTTTCGCTGCTTGCCTTTTTTATCGCTTCAGCCGCTTATCGGGCTTTCATTATCCGCAGCTTCGAATCAAACCTGTTGATGATTACTGCCGTAATCGTGATTCTGGGGCGCACCAGTTTTGGGGGTATGCTCACTTCCTGGTTGCCCGAAAATCTAAAATTCTGGCATCTGCCAAACCTAAGCGATTTTATCATGGAATTCCCAAATTCTGCTGCCCAGCGTGCTATCATGATCAGCGCTGCCTTAGGCATCATCGGGAGCAGCCTCAGGATTATTCTGGGAATCGAAAGATCCTACCTGGGAGGTGATAAATGAGCGTAAACAAAAACTCTCAGCTTGAACGCCGGATTGTTTTCCTGCTCTTGTTTGTGGCTGTCACCATTCCGCTGATCTTTCCCATTGGCTGGAAGACCGAGGTTTCAGGCTATGCAAAAATGGCATGGGAATTAATAGAAGCAACTCCCGATTCCAGCGTGGTGATCTTCTCCTTCGATTACGATCCTTCCACGATGACCGAACTGCAGCCGATGGCCGAAGCAATGCTGTATCACGCATTTTCCCGCAATCAAAAAGTGATGGCCATGGCTCTTTGGCCACAGGGTGCTCAGATGGCCGATCAAGCCTTTACAAAAGCACTGGAGAGCTTTCCAGATAAGAGATACGGTATAGATTACGTGAATGTGGGCTACAAAGTTGCTGGAATCGTAGCCATACAAAGCATGGGACGAAACATGGCGGAAGTTTTCCCCACCGACCAGAAAGGCATCAAGTATGCTGATATCCATATGCTAAAAAAAGTTAAAACTCTGAAGGACATAGGATACGTGAATTCGCTGTCTAGCGGAACTCCCGGCATCAAGGAATGGGTTATGGCCGCTCGTGATGCCTATGGAACTCCAGTGACTGGTGGAACCACTGCGGTCAGCGCACCAGGGCTGTTGCCATACGTAAACAGCCAGAAACAGCTCTATGGCTTACTGGGAGGCTTGAAAGCCGCATCCGAATATGAAACCCTGATTGACAAGATTGGCACTGCCACGGTAAAAATGGACGCACAAAGCATTGCGCACCTGCTGATCCTGGTTTTTATCGCACTGGGGAACATTAAAGCTTTCTGGGCAAGAAAAAGGAGGTCAGCATGAGCTTCTTTGCCACTTTCGGACTTTGGATGGCTGTGTATTTTACGCTCAGCATCTTCAGTTTCTTGTACAAAGACAATCCGTTTTACAAACTTGCCGAACAGGTGTTTGTAGGTCTGTCTGCCGCATACTGGCTGGTTTACTTGTTTTATAGCATAATGCTGCCAAACCTGTTCAATAAATTACTTAGCGATTTCTCTGGAAACCTGATACTACTGATTCCGGCCGCTTTGGGAATAATGATGCTTATCAGGCTGATTCCCAAAGCCCAATGGGTTAGCAGGTATCCCATCGCCATTTTGATCGGAACTTCAGCAGGCATAAACATGGTTCGATATGCCAAAAGCGATCTCTTGAGCCAAATCTCCGCAACCATGATCAATCCTTTTTCTGCACCCAGTATTAGTGGAGTGATTGGAAATCTTCTTCTGATCATCGGAACCGTTTGTGGAGTCTATTTCTTCTATTTCAGCAAGAAACAGGATGGGATCAGTGCTGTTCCTTCCAAACTGGGTATCTGGTTTTTGATGATCAGCTTTGGTGCTTCCTTCGGATATACCGTAATGGCTCGTGTCTCACTTCTGATCGGCCGCCTGGAGTTTTTGCTGAAAGACTGGCTGCATATTATAAAGTGAAATAGTGGCGGTGGATTTGCAGGAGCACTGAGCGCATGTACCAGCCAGGATTCTTCTTGCCTTCCCCATGAAATGAATAAGATTATAAATACATCGATATCGATTACACGTTTAGCTTGTTGCGCAGTTCACCGCAACATAAAGAAAACAGATTACTAGAACGAGGAATAGACATGTTACAACTTCATTTACGTTTTATCCAGACAGCCAAAAGATTTTCAAACCGGATAGCGGTTTACGACAAAGCCACGAACAAAGATTACAGCTATGGCCGTATGCTGATCGCCTCGCTGATCCTGAAAGGACATATTGGACAGATCAAAGGCAAATATGTGGGAATCTTGCTTCCAACTTCGATGGGAGCAATGCTGGCTGTGCTGGGAACCCTGATGAACGGTAAAATCCCCGTAATGATAAATTATGCCACCGGTGCTATCGAAAACTCCCGTTACGCCAGAGAAAAATGTGGCTTCAAAACCATTCTCACCAGCAAGAAACTACTGGAAAAGCTCAACCTTCAACCCATCGACAATATGATCTTCGTTGAGGACATTCTGGCAAAAGTGACCACTTTAGCCAAGCTGAAAGCAGCGCTTATTTCAAAACTACCCTTTAACGCATTGATAAACATGCTTCATAATGGCTCCATTGAGGAAGTCTCGGTTATCCTTTTCACCAGCGGTAGCGAAAAAGAACCCAAAGCGGTTCAGCTAACCCATCGTAACATCCTGCACAATGTGGACGCGGTTCCCCAGATGGTCCGTTTGGATGAAACCGATGTATTTATGAGCATTCTGCCCATGTTTCATGTGTTTGGACTTACCATAGATTTCTGGCTGCCTGTAATCCTTGGTTCCAGCATGGTTACCTACCCAAATCCCTTGGAGTATAAGACGGTCAGTGATCTGGCCAGAGAATATAAAGCTACCTTTATAGCTGCAACTCCTGCCTTCTTTTATGGATATATGCAAAAATCCCAGCCGGGTGATTTTTCCACCATCCGCTTTGCGATTGCCGGTGCAGACAAGCTTCCAGACAAGGTTTATGAAGGATTCATGAAAAAACACGGCATCCCCATTTTTGAAGGTTATGGCACTACAGAAACCAGCCCGGTAATCTCTACCAACTATACAGGCTTGCACAAGTTGGGAAGCATAGGAAAACCGGTTCCTGGCGTGCAGGTGCGCATTATGGATATCACAACGGATAAAATCCTGGGGCCAAATCAAGAAGGTAAGATACTGGTGAAAGGCGACATGGTGATGGCTGGGTACTTGGGAGATATGGAAGAAACTTCTATGCGAATCCACAACGGTTGGTATGATACCGGCGATATCGGACTGATAGATGATGATGGCTTCCTTTGGCATAAGGGGCGTCTGAAACGCTTTGTGAAAGTTGGCGGAGAAATGGTATCGCTGGTAAAAGTGGAGGATGTGCTCAGCCGTTTGTTGCCGGAAAACGTTATCTGTAGCGTGGTTGATGTGCCAAACCCGATAAAGGGTTCCGACGTAGTGGCAGCCGTGGCAACTGGAGATTTCGATATGCATGCCGTGCTCAAACAGCTTAAAAAAGAGCTTCCGGCAATCGCCGTTCCTCGCCAGTTCTACGTAATCGAGGATATTCCCATGATGGCCAGCGGAAAAGTGAACTTCAGAGAAGTGGAAAGGATTTGCAGAGAAAAGAGCAATAATGAGAAGAAGTAGCTCTGCCAATCCTTTTTCAATAGCATACAACGCTATCTCCGAGCTCCGCACTATGGTATCCCAGCTTGGCGAAGTGGCAGAGGTGATTCACAGGGCAGGTTGGGCTGAAGCTAATGCCGGAAACGTCTCGTTACGGATTAGCGAAACCCTGCGGCCCTTTTGGAATGAAGCAGGCTATGCAAGCCAGTATCCTTGCAGTGATTGGTATCTTGTATCCAGAAGCGGCAGCCGCTATAGACAGCTTGCCAAGGATCCCCAGTCATCTCTAATGCTGATTGGCATAGGAGAACAGCAATTCTGTTTTCCCGAATCGGCCAAACCGACCTCAGAATGGCTGTGTCATCTATATCTACATCAGCGCAGCGCTGGCAAAGGACTAAACTGCCTGTTGCATACTCATCCCACAGAAATAATCGCCTTATCTTCCATGCCCTTATACCAGAACCAGGAAAACCTGAATAAATCTCTATATTCTTTATTGCCAGAGCTGTCCATCTTCTTGCCGGCCGGGATTGCGACAGCTCCTTTTGCAGAAGCTGGAACCAGGCTTTTAGCCGAAACAAGCTGCAATCACCTGAACGATAAACAGGTTTTAATCTGGGAAAAACATGGTCTGATCGCCCTGGCAGAAAATCCAGATCAAGCCTTGGATTACACAGAAGTAGTCAACAAAGCTGCAAAACTGTATCTGATGGTTAACAGGTGAATGGGTTAATAGGTTAACGGGTGAACAGGTGAACGGGTGAGCAGGTTAATGGTTATGGGTTCAGTGAGCAGATAAACTCAAACACTCTTTTGCGGTGATCTAGATCGGTAATCCGTTCGGGATGCCATTGAATTCCCAGAATCATGTGCTCGCTTTTGTATTCAAGTGCTTCAATACAGCCATCCTCTGCAAAGGCAACGGGGGTAAGCCCTTTCCCGAGATTTTGAGGATCAACTGCCTGATGATGATTGGAGTTTACCATCTGGTCTGTCTTGTTTAAGATTTGTGGCAACCAACGGCTGTTCTCAATGCGAATTCTGTGATACTTCTCACCAAAGTGGAAGTCCAGATTATCCAGATGTTGGATTAGCTTTCCACCAAAGAAGATGTTCAGCAGTTGCATCCCGGCACATATACCCAGAAGGGGTTTTCGTTGCTCCAAACAAAGCTCCACCAAATAAAAATCCGATCTTGCTCGACGCAGTTCCATAGGCTCCGTTAATGGATGTTGCTCTGCTCCATAAAGCTGAGGAGGATAGTCATTCCCTCCGATTATAATCACTGCCGATACCATCTTTAGATAGCTCGAGAGGATTTCCTTGTCTTCAAAACTTGGAATCAGCAGGGGCAGGGCTCCCTGTTCATAAAGTGCATTGATATATTTGTCGCGGATATGAAACTGCATGTGTTGGCCTAACTTCATGTAGTTCATACTGATCCCGATTAACGGTCTGTTTGTCATTTCTACACCTTTGATTTCAATTCTAATGGTGATAAGGCTGATTTGGCCTTCCTGGTGTCAAGTATAAACTGCTGTTTTCCTATCACCTCATCACTGATCACCTTATCATACCGGAGTCATACCGGATGATCATGCGGTATGACTCCGGTATGACTCCAGTATGATTAGTAATTCTTTTTCCCGCCAGACTTGACAGAAAAGCTACCTGCGAAATCTTTGCATTTGATTCTTGTCTCACGTCCCTGTAGCTCAGCTGGATAGAGTGGCACCCTCCGAAGGTGAAGGTCAGGCGTTCGAATCGCCTCAGGGACGCCATTTTTTTCAAGATATGAAGGGCAAAAAGGCAGACATGACCAAACAAAAATGAATGAAGTGCTAATCACCCTGGAAGAAATCTCCTGCCATTATGGCGACAGGACCATTCTCTGCGATGTGTCCTTTGGAATTCATGCCAACGAAAAGATAGGCATAGTAGGGATCAACGGAAGCGGAAAAACTACTCTGTTAAGAATCCTGAGCGGCATCCAAAAACCCTCCACAGGGTCCATAGTTCTGCGCAATGACGTAAAGATAGGTTATCTGGAACAAGATCCGCAATTTGTCTCAGGTTTGAGTGTTTTTCAGCACACAATCCCCCAATCCGGCGAGATTAAAGAAGACTACCATTACAAAGCACTGCTCAATCGCCTGGGGATCAGCGACTACGATCAAAAAGTGGAAACCCTGTCCGGCGGCCAGAAACGCAAGGCCGATCTTGCCAGGGTCTTGGCTGCTGAGCCTGACTTGCTGATTCTGGATGAACCTACCAACCATCTCGATCTGGATACGATTGAATGGCTGCAAAACTATCTGGCAGCCAGTTTGAAAGCGGTGGTGTTTGTTACCCACGATCGCTATTTTCTGGATGCGGTGTGTAGCAAGATAATCGAAATAGAAAACAATCATCTTTATCACTACGAGGGAAATTACAGTGAATTCGTGCGGGGTAAACTGATCCGGTCGACCGATCTGCATCGCAAAGAAACCCGTCGCCAGGCTCAGCTAAAAAAAGAGCTGGATTGGCTGTCCAGGGGTGCCAAAGCCCGAACCAGCAAACCTAAAAACCATGTGGAAAGAGTGAAAGAACTGCTCAGTAAAAGCTATCTGATTTCGCAGGCCGAGCTGAACATCTCCTTTCAGACCCAACGGATGGGCAGAACAATTCTGGAGTTGCACCGTCTGGCCAAAGCACTGGGAGGAAAGCATCTCTTTGAAGAAGTGGATCACAATTTCCAGCCATTGGAGCGGATAGGAATAATCGGTGCCAATGGATGCGGTAAAACAACTCTGCTAAAATTGATCACTGGCGAGCCCGACATCGGTTCGATAAAGGTGGGACTAAACACCCAATTTGCATATTACAAGCAGGATGAAGACAGCTTTGATCCCAACAAAAGCGTATATGACTACATCGCCCAATATGCTGAGGTAATGAAGACAGCCGACGGCAGCAAAGTAAGTGCTACCGAAATGCTAAAACGCTTTCTCTTCGATGGCAAAACTCAGCAGATGAAGCTTAGTGCGCTATCTGGGGGTGAACGGAAAAGGTTGTATCTCCTAAAATCCCTTATGTTTGGCGCAAATTTCATTGTGATGGACGAACCTACCAACGATCTAGACATCCGTAGCCTGGAAATCCTGGAAGACTACCTCGATGCTTTCCGAGGTTGCTTGCTGATTGTTTCACATGATCGATTCTTCTTGGATCGAACTGTGGACTACCTTTTCATCTTCGAAAATGGCAAGCTCCGCAAATTTGCAGGTAACTACTCTGATTATCTCTTGGTGAAACGCTATGAGCAAGAAACTGAAAGCAGCTCCAAAGAAAACCTTATATACCGTCCCAAGAGGATTAGTAAAGGATTAACCTACAACGAACAGAGAGAATACACTCAACTCGAACAAGAAATTGAGAAAGCCGAAGCAAGGCTCTTGGAACTGGAAACTACCCTTACCGAGAAAGCCGCCAGCCTGTCATTCCAGCAGTTTGAAAGCATCAGTAAAGAGCAGCAGGAATTGGAGACCAAACATCAAGATCTAATGGAACGGTGGCTGCAGCTAAGCGACAAACTCAGCGGTTAAGCTGAATAGCCAGATCCACTATCTGTTGAGGGCTGTGGACAAGGTAGTCGGGAGTGTGGCTGCAGAGCAAATCCGTGGTTTGAAAACCCCAGCTAACGGCAACCATTTTTATCCCACACTTTTTCGCAGCTTCGATATCCCGGACTTCATCCCCGATATATACTACCTCAGAGGGCTTCAAGCCATGTTTTTTCAGTTGCTGGCAGATGCGGTTGGCTTTTTTTAAGATACCAGAGGTTCCCTCAACCCAATCAAATGCATCGATTTGATAGCGCTGTAGAAAGAACATCAGATTATCACGATTATTTGAGCTCAAGAGGGCCATCGGAATCTGCATAGCCTTCAGGGCACTCAGCATTTCCAATACTCCAGAGCAGGGTTCCAGCCCGTCAAGCAAGTGATGGTATTCATGGAGAGCTTGCTTGATCGCTCCAGGTATTTTATAAAAAGGAATCCTGAATTCCTTCAGCACCTTGTGCATAGGCAGAGAGCGGAAGCGCTTGAAATCATCCTCGGAAAATTGCTTCAGACCATATTCTGGAGCCAGGCGATTGGCGATGGTGATTCCCAAATGAAATGAATCTGCTATCGTGCCATCAAAATCAAACAGCAAAAAAGGCTTCATGGCTTTTTACCGCTTAGTTCCAGCACCAGAGAGTAGGCCTCTTTCCTATTGATTTTGTGCTCTAATGCTATGAAATCAGCAATCTCACGGGTGCCATTTCCGGCTTTTTGAAGAGCCTCGATCATTTCCCCAAGCTGAGTTCTGTCCAGCTCTGGGGCTGCATGTTCATCTTTTCCTGCTTCCAGCACAAGGGCAAATTCCCCTCTCAAGGTAAGTTCTTCAGAATCAGCCAGATCGCTTAGGTTACCTCGGATTTGTTCTTCATGTAGTTTGCTTATCTCTCTGCAAAGACATACTTTCCTGTCCCCCACTACTTCCAACAGCTCTTTCAGAAGCTTCATTATTCGGTGTGGAGCTTCGTAGATAACCGTTGGGTGCATATAGCCGGCTATCTCCAGTAGCTTTTCTTTGCGTTTCTTGGTCTGAGCCGGTAGGAAGCCTACAAATTGAAACTGATTTGTGCCAAACCCGGCTACGCTTACAGAGGGAATAACAGCGTTGGCGCCGGGAAGAGCAAAAACCTGGATGCCTTGAGCAATGGCTTCTTGCACCAGACTTTCCGACGGATCACTGATGGCTGGACTGCCGGCATCGGATACCACGATAAGGTCTTTACCGCTCTTCAGCCAGGAAATCAATTGCTCTTCACGCTGACGTTCGTTAAATTTATGAAAACTTAGCAGCTTGGGAGCTTTTATTTCATATTGTTTGAGTAAAAATGCTGTTTTGCGGGTGTCTTCACAAGCGATCAGTTCAGCTCTCTTTAGCAGTTCCAGAGCTCTAAGAGTAATATCGCCCAGATTACCGATGGGAACAGGGACGAGGTAGAGAGGCATTTCAGTTGTAAGGTTTCAGGTGTCAGGGGTCAGGGGTTGAGAAACCGAGAGGGGGAAAGGGAGCTGAAAGGGTAATACCAAGTATGTTTCGTGAAGGCAGGTTTAGAGACATCATTATCCCTGATACCTGAAACCTGACACCTGGCACCTTTCTTTTCCCTCTCCCCTACTCACTTATCATTATTATGAAATCAATCCCAGTTCTTTGCCGATCTTCTTGAAGGCGGCAATGGTTACATCGAGATCTTCGCGGCTGTGAGCGGCCGAAAGCTGAACACGGATTCTGGCTTTTCCCTTGGGAACCACGGGATACACAAAGCCGATCACATAAACGCCTTCTTTCAGAAGCATATCAGCCATCTTCATGGCCAAAGGCTCATCATACAGCATCACGGGAACGATTGCGGTGTTTCCGGGAACGATGTCAAAACCGGCGGCGATCATTTCCTTGCGGAAGTATTCGGCGTTTTCCCACACTTTATTACGCAGTTCGTTCGAACTGGACAGCATTTCGATCACTTTCAGGCTGGCACCCACGATCGAAGGAGCAAGAGTGTTGGAGAAAAGGTAGGGACGGCTTCTTTGGCGCAAAAGTTCGATGATTTCTGCGCGTCCGGATGTGCAGCCGCCATTTCCTCCGCCCATGGCTTTGCCAAAGGTGGTGGTAATGATGTCGATGCGGTCGGTTACACCCCAGTATTCGGGAGTCCCGCGTCCTGTATCGCCGATGTATCCGGTGGCGTGAGAATCGTCCACCATCACCATGGCATCGTATTTGTCGGCCAGGTCACAGATCTCGTTTAGCTTGGCAATGTCTCCATCCATGCTGAATACGCCATCGGTGCAGATCAGCCGGTATTTGCTATCCTGGCTGTCTTTCAGGGCTTCTTCCAGTTCGGCCATATTGCTGTGTTTGTAGCGATAGCGTTTGGCTTTGCAGAGCCGGA
>CAZGWB010000004.1:0-53832 GCA_964529335.1 uncultured Candidatus Cloacimonas sp. | reverse complement strand
ATGAGGATTCGTTAACCGGCTCCTATCTTGCAGGAAAAATGCAGATTCCCACTCCCCACAAGAGGATAAAACCCGATGAGCGGTTTTTGCGGATAGTCCGCGCCAGGCACAACAACCTTAAAAACCTTGACGTTGATATCCCTTTGGGGCTCTTTGTTTGTATAACCGGGGTTTCTGGAAGCGGTAAAAGCAGCCTGATCAATCAAACTCTTTATCCCTATCTTCACAATCACTTTTTCCGAACTTCGCACAAAGTTGGCAAGATGGATACTATTACGGGAGTTGAGCATATCGACAAGATTATCAGCATCGATCAACAGCCGATCGGTAGAACACCCCGTTCCAATCCCAGCACCTATATCAAGCTTTTTGACCCTATCCGCAATCTCTTTGCCCAGTTGCCTGCTTCCAAAATGCGAGGTTACAAGCCAGGACGCTTTTCTTTCAATGTAAAAGGCGGACGTTGTGAAGCCTGCGAAGGGGCAGGAGTGAAACAGATTGAAATGCACTTTATGGCCGACATCTATGTAACTTGCGAAGTCTGCAAAGGGATGCGCTACAACAATGAAACCCTCTCCATTCGTTATAAAGGTAAAAACATTGCCGAGATACTTGATATGGACGTTCAGGAAGCTATAGATTTCTTCGAAGCGGTTCCTGGGATCCGCCAGAAACTACTTACCCTGCAAGAAGTAGGCTTGGATTACATTAAGCTTGGCCAAAGCTCAACCACTCTTTCTGGTGGTGAAGCTCAAAGGATAAAACTATCACGTGAGCTGAGTAAAGTATCTACTGGAAATACCCTGTATCTTTTGGACGAACCTACCACCGGACTGCATTTCGATGATATCAACAAACTGCTCTCGGTGTTGAAAAAGCTTGTGGTTATGGGGAATACGGTGGTCGTGATCGAGCATAATCTGGATGTGATAAAAAGTGCGGATTGGATTATCGATCTTGGCCCTGAAGGTGGTGACGAAGGAGGAAGGATAATCTTTAGCGGAACTCCCGAAGCTCTGATGGATTGTCCGGATTCGTCCACCGGCCATTATCTGAAGAAGCATCTATTTGAACGGGACAATAGCCTTGGCTCCGAAGCTGCAAAGTCCGAGACCAAGCCAAGAAAGAAGAAGATCAAACAGGCAGGATAAATGCCTTTACAGCGCTTCAGTTATGCACCTTTGACCGCTGGAAAGCACACAGTAGGCATCACTGGCGATTTTTCGGGTTGGGAGATTATCGATCTGGAAGAGAGCGCTGGAATTTACAATCTTTTTTTGGAGCTGGCTCCAGGCCTATATAGATACAAACTGATCGTCGATGGGGTTTGGATGGCCGATCCTGCCAATCCGTTATCAGAACCAGACCCCTATGGGGGTTTCAATTCGGTATTGGAGATAAGCGAATCCTTGCCTGAGCTTGGGTGGGACGAAATTGTAGCACTGGCTAATCTCAAGCCGTCGGATAACTTTATCAAAATCGTTTACTATGGATCAGGTGAATTTGAGCTCCGGTTTTCTTGGTATATCAACAGGGCCGACAGCATAATCCTGCATCTGGAAGACAGGCAAGTCGCGTTGAAGGGAATTGGGCAAACCGCAATTCGGGAAGTGTTTCACTGTCTGTTTCTGCTAAAACCAGGGCAACAGGCAGCCTATTACATAACGCTGCACTATCAGCAAAACATATTGGTTTTTGATAAGCTGGGAGTCCGGCGATTAGCAAACACACCTGTGTCAATCCCGCTGATAACGGATCATTTGCCAGCGTTTAGCATTCCGGATTGGGTTAGAAAAGGCATCATCTATCAAATTTTCCCCGATCGCTTCTGTAATGGCGATCCCAGCAAAAATCCCGATTTCAGTCAATGGTATTATCAGGATTGCAAAACTCCTCCTCCTCAGGGTGAATTTCTTGCTGCCGAGAAGGAATACTTCCATTTTGTGGAAGATTGGTATGATATTGCAGGGCTGAAGCAAAGCCCCTGGCTACCTGAAGGCAAACCTGACTGGTGGTCATTTTATGGCGGTGACATTCCGGGTGTGATCAGCAAACTGGATTACCTGCAGGAACTTGGGATCACGATAATCTATTTTAATCCGCTCTGGCAGGCAAAATCCAACCATAAATACGATAGTGCCGATTATCACAGCATCGATAGCCAGTTTGCCACTACGGAAGAGATGAAAGACTTCGTGGCTTTGGCGCATCAACGGGATATAAAGATCATTTTGGATGTGGCTTTCAACCATACCGGTGAAACGTTTTGGGCGTTTAGGGACTGCGTGGAAAAAGGCCCCCAATCAGAATACTGGAATTGGTATGACTGGAAGAAGTGGCCTATGCCCAAGCCCTTACCGCCGGATTTTAAGCCAAAGGACTATTATCAGTGCTGGTGGGGCATAAAGGATATGCCGGATCTGAATTATGACCTCAGCCGTCCCCACCCCGAGGAAAATGCGGTTCGCAACATCAAGGAAGCCCGTCCCAATGCCGCTTTGGTGGATTATCTGCTATCCACTGTGAGGTGGTGGCTGCTGGAGATAGGTATCGATGGTTTCAGGCTGGATGTTCCGGATGAAGTGCCTTTCTGGTTCTGGGAGCTTTTTCGCAAGGAAGTAAAGACCGCCAAACCTGATGCCTGGATCGTGGGTGAGATATGGTTTGATGCCATCAACTGGATTTCCCCCCGCTATTTTGATTCGGTGATGAACTACGCCAGTTTCAAGAATCCGGTGCTGGATTATTTTGTTCATCGGTTGATCACAAAAACGCAGTTCATCGAGCAGATTGAAACCGGCCTGGCTCTGTATCCGTTCCGGGCTGTGCAATCGATGATGAACCTGCTGGGCAGCCATGATACCCTGCGGCTGTTTGAAGTGTGCCAGGGAGACTTACGAAAACTGAAACTGGCACTCGTGTTTCAGATGTTTTTCCTGGGAACTCCTCACATTTACTACGGCGACGAAATAGCCATGGGGGGGGGCAAAGACCCCGATAACCGCAGGCCCTTTAATTGGAGATATCAAGAAGATCCCCTGGCCTTGGAACTAAGGGATTTCTATCGCAGGCTGATCGAGCTAAGAAAGAACCATCCAGCTTTCAGTGAAGGTGGTTTTCGGTTTCTGGAAAGCGATGAGGATGAGATAGTCTTTGAGAGGTGTTATGATTCTGAGCGAATCAGCGTGTTCATCGATCTGAAATCTTATTCTGCGGGTATGGAGATATTCTGGAATGATGCATGGCAATCGAGAGAAATCTTCGGATCGGGTTCAGACGCAACAAATCAGCAATGATGTGTCTTCCGGAGCCGGGTATTCTTTCTGTCCTATCCCATCCCGGCTGCTTTTGAAACCAATGCTTGCTGCCCCATCCATGCTTGCCTCCGCATATTCACTTGATAACCAGGCGAAAGCCTCCCGCATGCGATAGGCGTGGAGTCCGGGTGACTCCCGGGTGGCATTCGGGTGGTAAGCTTGCGCGAAACTAACCGCTTATTGGCAACCATAAGCTGGAATGCCAAGCCAATTGGAAATGTGGAACTTTCCGCTTGACATGCAAGGCACCTCACAAGAATTGATAACAAACACTAACTACAAGGTGAACAATGGAATACGCAGATTATAAAAAGTCAGCTAACGAAATGATAGAGCAAATCTCCGAAATACGGAGGTTACTTTGATCCGGAACCAAAGCTGAAGACCGCTTCCGAACTGGAAGCAAAAATGAACGAACCTGGCTTTTGGAACGATCAGCAAAGCGCCAAAAAAATCTCTAAACAACTCTCACAGATCAGGGAAGAGATAAGCCATATCAACAAGCTGGATGAGGTGAAGGGCGAGCTTGAAACCTACCAGTTGCTTCTGGAAGAAGATTTTAACGAGGCTCTCTTTGATGAAGCCATCGCCGAATTGCCCCGCATCCGCAGTTTCATCGAAAAAGCGGAAATTGAATGCTATCTGAACGACAAATATGATCATAACGATGCGCTGTTTACCATTCATGCAGGAGCAGGTGGAACCGAAGCGCAGGATTGGGCCGAAATGCTTCTTAGGATGTATTCCCGCTGGGCTGAAAATAATGGTTTTGGCTTTACGATTATCGATTATCTGGCCGGTGAAGAAGCAGGGTTGAAAAGCGTAAGTGTTGAAGTAAGCGGAAACTTTGCCTATGGTTTGTTGAAAAGCGAAATAGGCATCCACCGGCTGGTCAGGATTAGCCCCTTTAACGCCCAGGGCAAGCGGCAAACTTCCTTTGCTTCGGTATTTGTGTATCCGGAGTTTGACGACGATCTGGAGATCGAGATTGACCCCAAAGACCTGAAAATTGACACCTATCGCAGCAGTGGAGCCGGTGGCCAGCATGTAAATACCACCGATTCCGCAGTTCGTATCACCCATCTGCCCACCAATATCGTAGTTAGCTGCCAGAATGAACGCAGCCAGATCCAAAACCGCGAAAAGGCCATGAGTATCCTGAAAAGCCGTCTCTACCAGTATTATGAGGAACAGAGGGACAAGGAGAAGAAAAACCTGGAGAGCACCAAAACCGAGATCGGCTGGGGAAATCAAATCCGTTCTTATGTTTTTCAACCCTATCAGATGGTAAAGGACCTGCGCACGAACCATGAAAGCGGGCAAGTGAACAAAGTGATGGACGGCGATCTTGACGGTTTCATCTATGCTTGGCTGAAATATGCGGCAAATCTGAGGTTGAATGGCTAAGCAGAACTACAAAGAGCTTATGGCACAGCTTGAGAGAAGCAAGCTACCACGCCACATCGGGATTATCATGGATGGCAACGGTCGCTGGGCAAAACAGCGTAACCGGCCTCATCTTTTTGGCCATCAGGCTGGAGCCAAGGCTTTGCGCCAGGTGGTGGAACTGGGTGTGGAGCTGAAGCTGGAGTATCTTACGTTTTATGCGTTTTCCACCGAAAATTGGAACCGGCCTGCCGATGAAGTGAATGGCCTTTTGCGCTTGCTGAAAGAACGGCTGAAAAAACAGATACCAGAAATGATGGAGCAAAACATCTATGCCCAGTTTATCGGGACAGCCGTTGGTTTGGATCCGGAATACTGGAAAGAAGTGAGCGAAACGGTCGAGATTACCCATCAGAATACAGGTATGGTGGTCAATTTTGCTTTTAACTATGGTGGACGCCTGGAGATCATAGATGGCTTTAAAAAACTGATGCAAACTGCCCCAGAAGCTCTGGACAAGCTTAGTCCTGATACTTTTGGCTCCTATCTTTACACTGCCGGTCAGCCCGATCCCGATTTGATCATCCGGACCAGCGGTGAATATCGGCTGTCGAACTTCCTTCTGTGGCAAGCTGCGTATGCGGAAATCTATGTAACCGATACCCTTTGGCCGGATTTTGGCAAGCTTGAACTGATCAAGGCTCTGATGGATTATACCAGCAGACAAAGGCGTTTCGGAGGACGCTTGTGAACGAAGTCCATACCCGGGTAAGTGTAGCTGTCTTTCTTATTCCTTTGGCGCTCCTTGCCTTAACTTATGGCGGTTTGCCTTTGGTAATTGCGTTTTTCACGGTTGCCTCGCTGGGTAGCCATGAATACCTTAACATGATGCGCAACAAAGGAATAAAGATAGGATACCACTGGATAGGGCTAAGCAGCCTATGCTACATTCTGCTGATAGCTTACCCGGAGTTTCAACATGTTTTGCTGTGGGCGATTTTGCTGGTTGGGCTCGTAGAAGCACTATTTAACTGGAATGTAGAGTTTTCCATCCCCAGGCTCTTTGCTTCGTTGTTTGGCCTGGTTTACACCGCTGTGTTGCCTGCCTTTACGGTTAGGATTGGCTTGAACTATCCAGAAGAGAAAATTTTACTTGCCTTAATTCTGATGATCTGGATAGTGGATTCGATAGCCTATTTTGTAGGCATGAAGTTTGGTAAGAAACGTAATATTACCGCAGTAAGTCCGCGCAAATCTGCTGAAGGCTTTATCGCCGGTGTCCTTGCTCCGTGGCTGATTGCGATTATATTATCGTTGTTCTTTCCGCAGGTTCTGCCTTTCGAACATTTGATGATAATCGCTTTTGCTGCAGGTGTTTTTGGCCAGCTTGGCGATCTGGTGGAGTCCATGCTGAAAAGGTATTGTAACGTAAAAGACAGTTCAAATCTGATCCCCGGGCACGGGGGGATTTTAGACAGAACAGATAGCGTCCTGCTTGCAGGATCGTTTGTATTTTGTGCATTGGAATTTTTACTAAAAGTGAGGTAATCATGATCAAAAAAACCCTAACCCTGCTAGTCCTGATGGCTGCCACGGTAGCCATGTTTGCTCAGGCTGCCAACCTTTTCTTCTCGGAGTATGTGGAAGGCGCCAGCAATAACAAGGCTATCGAAATCTTCAACGGTACCGGAGATCCCATCGATCTTTCCGGATATACGGTTAAACTCGGTTCCAATGGTGGAGAATGGAGCACCACCAACATCCTGACCATGAGCGGTATCCTGGATGATGGAGATGTTTATGTAATTGCCAATTCTGCCGCCAGTGCTGCCATTCTGGCTGTGGCAAACGTTACTTCCACCGTCACCTATTTTAATGGCGACGATGCTCTTGGTCTCTTTCAAGGTGATACTCTGATCGATGCGATCGGAGTGTATCTGCAAGATCCGGGAACGGCATGGCCTGTTGCCGGAACCGATGGCGCTACCTTGAACCACACCATCATCCGCAAACCTACCATCACCCAAGGCAATACAGATTGGATTGCTGGGGCAGGAACCACGATCGATGATTCCGAGTGGATCGTGCATCCTCAGGATTACATCGACAATCTTGGCCAGCACAGCTTCAATCCTGGAGCTCAGCAAGCCGCATCACCCACTTTCGATCCCCCCGCTGGAGTTTATAGCTCTGCGATAAACGTTACTCTGGCTACCACCACTACAAACGGCGTGATCCGCTATACCACCGATGGCAGCGAACCAACTGCCACCTCTACCCAATATAGCGCTCCCATAGCCGTTTCCACCACCACAACCATAAAAGCCAAGACCTTTGCCACAGGCATGGATCCTTCCTACACAGCCAGCGCTACATACACCTTCCCAGTAATGATGAACAATATCGCTGCTCTTAGAGCTGCTCAGGCAGATGGAACAACTGTTTATCACCTGGCCAACGAAGTGATCCTTACCATGCAGCAAAACTGGCGTCATCAGAAGTTTATCCAAGATGGCAGCGGCGCAATCCTGATCGACGATTATCCCGGAATCATTACCACTAACTACAATATCGGCGATGGAATCACGGGAATTACTGGAACCCTTAGCCGTTATACCACAGGGATGCTGCAATTCTGGCCTACCATGAATACACCTCAGGCTTCGTCCACTGGCAACGTGATCGTTCCGCAAGTGGTTACCATTGCCGACCTCAACGCCAATATGGAGATGTATCAATCTCATCTTGTGCGCCTTAACGGTGTTCATTACGAGAATGCGACAGGTGATTATGCAGCTCAGACCAGCTACAATCTTCTGGATAACTCTGGTTCCATCACTCTGCGCACCCAATTCAGCGATGCGGACTATATCGGCACTCCCATTCACACCGGAAATTTCAATATGTATTGCATTGTAACCCAATATAATACCACAGCTCAGGTTACCCCTCGCATGCTGGCCGATTTCAATCCCAGCGCTAACGAAGATGAGGTTCTCAATCCTGCTGGAATAGTTCTGAAAGGCAACTATCCCAATCCCTTCAATCCGGAAACCACGATCAGCTTCACGATGGACAAACCCGCTCCTGCCACACTGACCATCTATAATCAGAAAGGTCAGGCTGTGCGTACTTTCGATCTGCCCATCGCCAGCAAAGGCAATAACAGCCTTGTTTGGAACGGATGTGACGACAGCGGTCTCAGCGTATCCAGCGGTATCTATTATTTCCGTTTAAAATCAGGTACTTACAGCAGCACCAAGAAAATGGTTCTGATGAAGTAAATAGCACAGCAAGTCTTTTGAGTCATCTGTTCTGCCTGCTGGCAATACTGATATGGAGCAGCCTGGAGATCACGGGAAAGCTGGTGGGAGCCGGGATAAACCCTTACGCTCTTACCGCCTGGAGATTCGTGATCGGAGGTTTGGCTCTGCTGCCCTTTGCTCTCAGGCAGGCAAGTGACCAAAAGCTGAAACTAGATAAAAGCAGCATACTGCGCATCGCAAGTTTGGGAATCCTGAACGTATGCGTTAGTATGCTGCTTTTGCAATTCTCCATATTCTTTGGCAAGGCCTCGCTATCGGCGGTGATCGTAAGCATGAATCCGCTGTTTGTTAGCGTGTTTGCCTTGCTTCTGATCAATGAAAAGCTACCCCGGACGCAGCTCATCTCACTGGTTTTGGGTATAATTGGCCTAGTTGTAATCATCTTCAGCGAAACTGAACTTTTCCAAACTTCCTATCGCCAGCTTCCTTTGGGGATTCTCTTTGCAGTATTGGCGTCTCTCAGTTTTGGGCTATACACGGTGCTAACCAAATCTGCCATCCAGCGCTTTGGTAACCTGCTTACCAATTGCATTTCCTTTTTATCAGGCGGGATTATCCTACTTCTAATCAGCATATTATTGGGTAAACCGCTCAGTTTTGAGCTTAGTATAAAAAACTTGTTGTTTATGGCTCACCTTGGCTTGGTGATCACTGGGCTGGCTTATCTGCTCTATTTTGAAGGGATGAAGAAGATCAGTGCGGCCAAGGCAGCTGCTTATTTTTTTCTGAAACCGGTGCTTGCCTCGCTGTTGGCTTTTTTTATCCTGAAAGAAACCCTTTCCCTGGGGCAAATCTTCGGCATCATCCTGGTAGTGCTGAGTCTTAAAAGCTCCTTAACTGCTTTCCTGGCCAGGCCTAGAGGCCAGAAAAACATAGCGCTGGGCTAAGAGCTATGGCGATATCCCAGAAACTAACTTCTGCTGTTTCCACCTGTTTTTCCTTGCTTGAACTGCGCATCAAATACGGATCAAATACGATTCCGATTCGTGTTTCATGCGCATTGCTTCAGGATTAGCAGCTAGACAAAAAAAAAGCTTATGTCTGCCATCAGCCTGAAACGCAACATCGCCTTTACCACAGGCAGCCAGGTAATCACCATGCTGGCTTCCTTTATTACTAATTGGTTCCTGGCTCGCTTTCTAGGCCCTGAGCTTCGGGGTCAGTATGTGTATCTTTTCACCATCAATTCCATTGCCTGGATGCTGCTAGACCTGGGTGTATCCAAGAGCCTGATGTTCAGTTTGCAGCACGATAAGGCCGACCCCAGGGCTCTTTACAGCTATATGATTGTGTATTTTGTGTTTAGTCTCATTATTGCCTTGGGGGTGTTTTACTTTGCCGGAGATCTGCTTCTAGGTCGTCGGGGCTACAACTATCCGCCCATACTACTTCTGGCTTTGGCTGTTTATATAGTCTGTTTTCAGATATTCAGCCGGCAGAAATTCCTATTCATGGGAATCAACAGGATTCATGCTTACGCTACTCTAAACACGCTGCCAACCGTAAGCTTTATGATCTTTTTGCTGCCCTTGTTTTGGCTGTTCAAGCCCGGCAACCGGATGCAGAATAGTTTTCTTTTGAATGTGGCGCTCATCTTCATTATCGTGGTGATCTATCATTTTCGCCTTTTACGCACCCTTAACTTTCGCTTCATCTGGGATAAGATATTGGTTTTAAGACTTTATAGCCTTGGTTTTAGAGCTTTTCTATCCGAATACCTTGTGATCCTGATGACCAGGCTGGACATAATTATTCTGAAAGCGCTTGGTGGTTTTGCTCAGCTTGGTGTTTACACACTGGCGATAAACTTCCTGGATATGATAAACGTGATGGCCGGAATGATCGGAGTTGTGCTGCTGAACAAGTTTTCCGCGCTTCAGAACGACCGGGAATCACTGCACATACTCCGTAAGGTCTTTCTGGTGATGCTCATTTTTGATTTTGTTTGTATAGCCGGGATGGCGGCGATCGGCCTCCCAGTGATTCGCTTGCTATACGGTGTGGAATATCAGAATGCCTGGTATGCCTTTATGATGCTCATTCCCGCAATCATTGGCCTTACGCTGGGCGGGCTTTTCAATACCTTTTTATGGAGCAAGGGTTTTCCCGTGTTTTCTATCATCGCTCCAGCGATCGCCACTGGGATAAAGGTAATTCTGGCACAAGTTTTGATTCCAAAGTATGGGATGATGGGCGCTGCCCTCAGTTCTTCACTGGTCTATCCTCTTTGGCTGCTGATCATGCTGCTATGGTATTTCAGCAAACATCCAGACCAAAAACCTGGCCTGTTGCTGCTGAAGAAAGAGGACTTCATTCAAATGAAGCAAGTGGCGGTGGATTCGTATGCCCGGCTTAGCAAGGGGGTAGGATAATGAAAGTGCTTTTTATTAACAGCATCTTTCCAAATTCTGTGGAACCAAACAAAGGGAATTTCATCGTAAAAAACCTGGCTGTATATCCCGAAGAAATCGAAGTGAAGGTTATCGCAGCCATCCCCTTTTTTCTGGAAGCCAGACGTGCTAAACAATCTGTGAAGATTCCCCAACGGGAAACCATAAAAGCTGGAACCAGGATAATTGAGGTGTTCCATCCCCGCTTCATCCTGCTTCCCCGCAATCTTCTGAGGGCTTTGGTGCCGTTTTTTGAGTATCTTTTCCTTCGTAGTTTGCTTAGGCGGATTCAGGCCAACTGGAAGTTTGAGCTGATCCATGCCAATTTCGCTTCTCCAGATGGCATTGCCGCTGCATTGTTATCCAGGGAATTTAAGCTGCCCTTGGTGATAACTGAGCATCAGGCCGATCTGGCGTCTTTTCTGAAGATCGGCTATCTGAAAAAAGAGATGGTTTTCGCCTATCGACAGGCCGCCAAGGTGATCTGTGTTTCTGGGCACACAGCCGGAATAATTCATAGAACGGATCCTGAGCTGAAGAACCTCTGCGTTATCCCCAATGGGGTTGATTTTTCCCGTTTCATGCTGCACGCTAAGCAACCTAAGCCCCAAAAGCTGATCTATATCGGCTATCTGATTCCTCATAAAGGTGTTCAGGTACTTATCGAAGCTCTTTCCCTATTGAAAAGGGAAGGAATCGGGCTTCAGTTATCTGTGGTGGGATCCGGGGATTATCTGCCACGGCTTAGAACACTATGCAGCGAACTAAATATGGAGAGCGAAGTGCAGTTTTTGGGTGAGAAATCTGCAGAACAGGTTGCACAGCTGCTAAGCGAACATGATGCCATGGTGCATCCCAGCTTTATGGAGAGCTTCGGAATAGTGATGGTGGAAGCCCTGGCCAGCGGTTTGCCTGTGGTTGGAACCTATAATGGCGGAGCGGAAGAAATCATAGACAAGCAATCTGGCATTTTGGTAAAACCCCGTGATCCTCTTGCCCTGGCTGAAGGCATAAAAAAACTATTCGGCAACTGGGATGATTATTCTCCTGAGTTAATCAGAGCAAATGCCGAAGCTTGTTTTTCAATACATAATGTGGCAAAACAAACCATTGCAGTTTACCGGAGTGCCTTGTGCCAGCCTTAGTGTATCATCTTAGCAGTGTCCATATCCGTAGCGACGTCCGGGTTTTTTATAAGCAATGCGTTTCCCTGGCCAAAGCAGGTTACAAGGTTCATCTTGTGGTGGCGGACGGCAAAGGGGACGAAAAAAAGCTGGGGGTAGTGATTCATGATCTGGGTAAACCCAAGGGACGACTTTCCCGCATGCTATTCGTGCCTGCAAAGATATTCTGGAAGGCTTGGATAGCGAGAGCAGAGGTTTATCATTTCCACGATCCTGAGCTATTGCCCGTTGGCCTGCTCTTAAGGCTATGCACCAAAGCGAAAGTGATCTATGATGCCCATGAAAGCTATCCGGATGATCTGCTGTATAAAGACTATTTATCTCCCTGGCTGCGTAGGCTGGCCTCTTTTTCGATCAGGTATCTGGAGAATATCGTAGCCAAACACCTCTCGGCTGTGATAACGGTAACAGATTATCATGCTAAGCGTTTTAAAAGGTTGAATAAGGCAACATATACCATCTGTAATTATCCCCTGCTAAGCGAATGGTCTGCCTTTCTGGATACGGATACTCCCAGAACTGCTAGCAGCATCTGTTATGTGGGAAACATTACCCGCAAAAGAGGGCTGGGAATTCTGCTGCAAGCCATTCAGAATCTTGACCTGACCCTGCATTTGGCGGGTGGCTATGAACCAGCAAGTTATCGAGATGAACTGATGGCTATGCCAGCCTGGAACAAGGTAGTGGAGCATGGTTATCTGGCCAGGCACGAAGCTATCAGCCTGATGGCAGCCAGTCAGATCGGAGTGATGCTTTTTTTGCCAGAGCCAAATCACATAAACAGCCTTTCCACCAAAGTATTTGAATACCTGGCGGCAGGTTGTGCGGTTTTGGTTTCAGACTTCCCGGTTTACCGTAGTTTGATCAGTGATTCTGGCTGTGGCTGCTGCATTAATCCCGAAGATCCCAAAGAGATTTCCATGGCTATACAGGAACTGCTGGCTGAACCAGCCAAACTAAATGAAATGGGACAGAGGGGTAAGCAACTGATTAGGGATAACTTTAACTGGGAAACTCAGGAAAGCCTGTTGCTTTCAGTTTACGATAGATTACAAAGGAAATAGACGGATGTTTTTTATTTGGATGCTCATGTTCTGGCTCTCAGCGGGCCTTTTGGCCTATCATCTGGTTGGTTATCCAGTATTACTGCTTGTGTGGAATAGTTTGTTCAAAAAGAAAGAAAACCCTATTACAGATATCTTGGAGTACCCCAGAATTACTGTGCTTTGCCCGGCTTTCAATGAAGAGAAGGTGATAGAGGATAAACTGAAGTCTTTTTTGGAATTGGATTATCCCAAGGACCAGATAGACATGATCGTCATTTCAGACGATTCCACCGATGGCACAAACGAGATCGTGCAACGATATTCTGGCCAGAACATCAGCCTGATTATTCAAAAACCCAGAGCAGGCAAGCAAAGCGCTCACAATCTGGTTTTACCCAGGCTGGATTGCGATTATGTGCTTTCCACTGATGCCAATTCAATCTTCGAACCTGTAAGCGTGAGACTGCTGGTTGGCCGGATGCTCTCAAAACCACGAGTCGGGATGGTATCAGGGGAATTACGGCTTTTGCGCAAGGCTGATCGAAGCTCTGGCGAAGGTACATATTGGCGCTATGAAAGCTTCATAAAAGAAATGGATTCCCGCTTCAAATGCCTGATTGGAGCAAACGGTTCGATCTTTCTGATTAAAAAAGATCTGTTTGGCAAAGTAGATCCTCAGAGCGTGGATGATTTTGAGCGTACTTTGGAGGTTTTGAAAAAAGGCTATCTGGTATTGTATGAACCACAGGCAATGGTATTTGAGGAAGAAACTGAAAAGGCCAGCCAGGAGATTTCCCGCAAGATCAGGATTATCTCTCAAGAATGGTTTGCGATGCGGCGCAATGCTGTGCTGCTGAATCCTTTCCGCTTTCCTGCCATCAGTTTTTTGCTGTTTTCTCACAAGCTGATTCGTTGGCTGTTCTTTGTTTTTGTATTGACAGCTTTGCTCAGCTCTGCTTTTTTAGCCAATTACTGGTTCTATCGTTATATTTGCCTGTTGCAGATAGTGGCGTATTTGCTGGGAACAGCAGGTCTTATTGCACAGAGCAAAGGCCGCCATTTGCCGTTAACGGGATTGCCGGGATATTTTATGGCTATGGTGTGGGCATCTGCTGTGGCTTTTAAGAACTTTTTGCTAAACAAGAATTTCGGCGTTTGGAAACCCATCCGCTGAGAAAGGACAATAGATGAACATACTCATTACGGGCAGCAATGGCTTTGTAGGCTCAAAACTGATGTGGAGCCTGGAAGCAGACGGTCATACCGTCATCGGCCTGGATATAAGCTCTCATTGCGATGCCAAACCACATCCGGAAACCATGATAGGCGATATCAGAGTGATCAAAGACCTGCAAAGCGTGGCCGGTAGTTTCGAATTGAAGCACAATGCAAACCTGGACATGGTGATACACTGCGCTGCTTCGAAGCACGATTTTGGCATTAGCCGGGGTGAATATTTCAGCCATAACAAATACGGCACTAAGAGCCTGTTGGCCTTCATGGAAAAGCGCAATATCGATAAGCTGATCTACATCAGCACAGTTAGCGTGTTTGGCCATCCGGAAAGTGAAGCCGACGAAAACACCCCTTACAATCCTGATCACCCCTATGGCGAATCCAAGCTGGCTGGGGAGCTGTTATCCAAAGAATGGCAAGCCCCTTCTTCCTCGAAAGCTCTTGTTGTGCTGCGTCCTACGGTTATCTACGGGCCTCATAACTACGCCAATGTTTACAATCTGATATCCATGTTGCATAAGAGACCCTACCTTACGGTGGGGGACGGAAGCCATGTGAAGAGCATAGTGTCGCTAAACACGGTGATCGATATGATCCGCTTTGCCATACAGGAATTGAAACCGGGCTATGAGCATTACAATTGCATCGATGAGCCATACATTACGCTGCATGAACTGATGAGGATCATCACCCAAACCCCTGGGTTCAGGATGCCCAGGCTGCAGATACCTTTGCGCCTGGCCATTGGGATCGGCAAGCTCTTCGATGTTCCTTCCAAAATCCTGGGAATCGATCTACCGGTTAATAGCGACAGGATGAAGAAGTTTGGGACAGCCACCTATTTTACCGCCAGCAAAATTCGCAATGCGGGTTTTGTGCAAAAGCAGAGCATCGAAGCCAGCGTTGCTGAGATGTGCCAATGGTATTTAACTACAACACATTAGTATTTAGGAGATGAGATGAGTAAAGCAGTAAAACTTGGGATTATCGGTTGTGGCCGCATCTCCAAGAACCATTTTGAAGCGGTGTCGCAGATACCCGAAGCGGAATTTGTGGCTGCTGCAGATATCGTTCCTGACAAGCTTAAGCACGTTCAGGAGACATATGGGGTTAAACAAGTATATACGAACTATCTGGAAATGCTTGAAAAGGAAAAGCTGGATATCGTTTCCATCTGTTCCCCAAGCGGAATGCATCCCCAGATGGGGGTAGATGTTGCCAATCATAAGATTCATGTGCTCACCGAAAAACCCATGGCCACAAATATCGAGGCGGCTGACAAGCTGATTCAGGCCTGCGATCAAAATGGGGTTCAGCTTTTCGTGGTTAAGCAAAACCGCTTGAATTCCACGATGCAGTTGCTGAAGAAAGCCATCGACAAAAATCGTTTCGGACGCATCTATCTGGCTCAATCAAATGTTTTCTGGCAGAGACCGCAAAGCTACTATGACGCTGAAAAATGGCGCGGAACTTGGGAGTTTGATGGAGGAGCCTTCATGAATCAGGCCAGCCACTATGTGGATGCCATCTACTGGCTTTTGGGGAATGTGGACAGTGTAATGGCCTACACCGCCACCATGGCGCGAAGAATTGAAGCTGAGGATACCGGCTGTGCCATCCTGCATTTCCGCAATGGTATCGTTGCTACTTTGAATGTAACCATGCTAACCTATCCCAAGAACTTCGAAGGCAGCATTACCATTATCGGTGAAAAAGGAACGGTAAAGATCGGCGGAGTAGCTGTAAACAAGATTGAGAAATGGGAATTTGAAGATTATGACGATGATGACCGCATCGCTCTGGATGCCAATTATCAACCCCCCAATGTTTATGGGTTCGGCCACAATCCCTACTACCGGAATGTAGTGGATGTGTTGCTAAAAAAAGGCATCCCAGCCACAGACGGCCGCGATGGACGCAAATCGGTGGAGATTATCCAGGCAATCTATCGCTCTGCCAAATCCGGGAAGCGGGTTTCATTGCCGCTTTAGCGGACGCCCAAGGTTAAAATTTAGATAAATACAAAGACCATCCCGAGGGATGGTCTTTTATTATGTGAGCCGCGTGTTATAGATCGGCTTACTTTTTCTTGGTAAGGTGTTGCATAGTTTGTTTTTCTTTGTGGGTAATGGCATTGATGTCGATCACCAGGTTACTGGCCACAAAGATGGAGGAATAGGTACCGAAGAAAATTCCCAAGCACATGGCAAAGGCAAAATCGTGCAGAACCGAGCCACCAAAGAAATACAGCGCCAAGGCCGTTAGCAGGGTTGTACCTGCGGTGATGATCGTTCTACTGAGGGTTTGGTTTATTGAACGGTTGAATACATCCGGCACTGGATCCTTGCGATAGATCTTCATATCTTCACGGATGCGGTCAAAAATCACGATGGTGTCGTTGATGCTATAACCAACTATGGTTAGCAGCGCAGCGATGATCTGCACGGTTATCTCTTTGCCGGTAAGGGCAAAGATACCAACGATGATGAACACGTCGTGGAACAAGGCCAGAATAGCCATCAAGCCAAAGGTAAATTCGAACCGGAACCAGATGTAAACAATCATCAGAATCAAAGAGATCAGGATCGCAAATCCAGCCGCAGTTCGAAGTTCACCCCCAACCTTGGGGCCTACTTCGTAGATTTCTTCTATTACTTCTTTGCCCAGGTCTTTGCCTTTCACATATTCAGGCAGATTGGTCTGGATTATCTCCAAAACCTGGGTTTTGGTATCACTGGAAACTGCGCTGGTGCTGGTTTTGCTTTTTATCTTGATCATAAAGGTAGCATCTTCCTGGGGGCCTACGAATTGGATTTCAGCTTCAGGATAACCATTGCTTTTCAGAATTGAGCGCAGTTTATCAATCTTTAAGGGTGCAACGCTGGCATCTTTGGCTTTCAGATTAACCTTTGCGGCTACTCCGCTGGTAAAATCTATACTCCAGTTCAGGCCATTTACGATGAGACCACCCAATCCTGCGAGGATGAGGATGATCGAGATTGCGTAGGCATAATAGCGGATCTTAACGAAGGGGAAATTGGCGTTTCTTAATACTCTCATCGGTCTCTCCTCTTAGATGCTCAATTTCTTGGATGTTCCAGTGATCACAAAGGTGTCCAAAATGCTGCGGACAAAAACGATCGCACTGAACATGGAACCGATGATACCGATAGCCAGGGTAACCGCAAAACCGCGGATAGGGCCGGTGCCAAAGTAATATAGCACCGCTGCGGCGATCAAAGTGGTGAGATTGGCATCCCAAACAGTGATCACGGCTCGTTTGAAACCTGCATCCACTGCGCTGCGAGGTGTTTTACCCTGGTCAAGTTCTTCTCTGATGCGTTCATAGATCAGCACGTTCGCATCCACAGCCATACCGATGGTTAGGATGATACCTGCTATTCCAGGAAGGGTGAGGGTTGCACCAAAGGCGGTTAACATTGCCAGAATGAAGCCAACGTTGAAGACGAGCACAAAGTCGGCTATAAAACCACACAGTTTATAATAAACTAGCATAAAAAAGACAACGGCAATCAAGCCAATGATTCCAGCCATGCTGCCGCTGCGGATGCTGTCGCTTCCCAGAGTTGCGCCAATGATGGAAGTGGAGATTGGCTTGATGGGAGCGATCAGGTTACCGGTGTTTAGCACGATTGCCAGTTCATTTGCTTCGGCGGAGGTGAATTTGCCTGTGATCTGTGCTCTGCCGCCAGAGATGCGTTCTTGAATATTAGGGGCGGAATACACCACTCCATCCAGCACGATTGCCAAACGCTTTCCAGTGTTGTCGGCGGTAACACGTTCGAATTTGCGGCTGCCTTCCCGTTTCATTTCTATTGAGATGTAGGGTTTATTGGCGATGCGTGGGTCTGTGGAAGTGGATGAACCATACTCCACTTTGGCTTTGGCCAGGTCAGCACCAGAAAGCTCCACGGCTGAAGACAGCACGTGCAGAACGCGGTCAGCCCGTGCAGATTCGGTATCAGCTTTGTCCAGGGCAAGCTGATAGCCCATGGGGACAGCCTGCTGGAAAAGTGAATCGGCCAAAAGATCTTGAAGTAAGCGGACATCGCTGTATTGAACTTCAAAATCCACTTCGCCGGGGCGAACCAAGGAACTGAATACACCGGTTCCGGCTTTCACACTGTCGGCTTTGTCGGCCAGAATGCTCTTGTCTTTCTTATCCAATTCCGCCAGTGCGGGGAAGTAGGACAGATTGTTGCTGATGTTCAGGTCAACTGTATCCAAAACCTTTTTGGCTTCTTCTCCAGACACCACCAGCTTGAATTCCAGCATAGCGGTTTGCTTGATCAGGTTTTCGGCTGCTTCGTAGTTTGAGACACCAGGCAGTTGAACCATGATCCGGTTTTCGCCAAGCTTTTGAATAGAAGGTTCGGCAACACCGAATTGGTCGATACGTTCACGAATGATCTTGATGTTTTGGTCTACGGCACCGCGGGCATCGGCTACTGAAAGCTCGCTGGTATCCACTTCCAGCAGGATCTGCATCCCACCGCGTAAATCCAAACCAAGTTTCAGCTTGTTTTTTGCCCACCATTCCGGTAGATTCGGAATTGCCAAAGGAGCCAGATAAAATGCGGTTACGCATATAAATATGACTATTGAAAGACCACGCCAGGAAAATTTCTTCATTGGCTTATGCTCCCTTTTTCGTTTATTATAGCTTCATTTCTTTTCGTTTCGTTCCAAAACTCTGATGTGCCTCAATTCGTCAAGCGGAAAGTTTTTTCGGCAGTCTGAGAATCCTGCCATCGTGTCACTGATCACTATATCATACCGGAGTCATACCGGATGATCATCCGGTATGACTCCGGTATGATAGCGTGAAATATTCCGGAAAGCAAACTATGTGCTACAGTCTACTCATATTAATATATGGTATGCTATGGATATGTGATGCTATTGTGCAAGACTTCTGATAGCCTCCAAATTATCAGGGTTGAAGCAGGTATGCGTTAACGGGGTAGAACTAAAAAAAAGTGTGCAGAATTAAAAAAAGGGGGCGGGGAGCCCCCATGTGTGTGTTGAGGTATGTGTCGTCTGTAAGTGGTTTATTGGTATTCATCGCAGTGCCATACACCGCCGTTGATATTTTTCAACTGACAGATGTCACGGATCTGGCACTGTGTACAAAGCCCGTAAACTGTTTCATCATCTTCTTTTCCCAGGTCGAGCGTCGTAAAGGTAAGGGGATTGGTTTCCTCTTCTCCTGCTTCGTATTCGTCGCAGTCGTAAACCAAGCCAAAATCACCAGTAAGGCAGCAGGTATGCTTGCGGACGCAATAAGCGCATAGTCCATCGCGGTTGAAGCTCTTGTCCAGAAAGTCTCTTTTAATGTAACTTTCCAGCTCCACTTTCCGTAAGATGGTGCGAGCAATAACTGCCATGCTGTTACCTCACTGTCTGTTCTTTTACCTATATAAATGCAAGTGCTGTGCCAAACGGCAAGATAAGGGATAGTAAACATCTAAGATGAAGAGATTCAATAAGATGAATAAGATGTATCTGTCTCGGCAAGCAGGGATTTATGGTTCGAAAGCGTAGAAATACTCCGCAGTGTGGAAATAATACTCGCTTATGCCCATATATCTTTGGGCTTGACTGAAATCCCTGATCGTAAAAGCTGAGATCATATTCTATAGAACCAAGGAACAAAAATGGAAAAAACAGAAAAACCGAGTGAAAAAACCAACATTGGCGAAGAAAGCTCCAAGCCGGCAGTAACGAATTTTATCCGCAATATCATAGACCGCGATCTGGAAAGCGGCAAACATCCTGGAATCGTCACCAGATTTCCCCCGGAACCAAATGGATACTTACACATCGGTCATGCCAAATCGATTTGCTTGAATTTTGGTTTGGCCAGAGATTATCAAGGACGCTGCCACCTACGCTTCGACGACACGAATCCCGTGAAAGAAGACGTGGAGTATGTGGATTCCATCCTGGCAGATGTGCGATGGTTGGGCTTTGACTGGGGAAAACACCTTTATTATGCCTCAGATTACTTTGATAAATTATATGATTTTGCCGAATACCTGATCTTACAGGGCAAAGCTTTTGTATGTGATCTTAGCCTGGAGGAGCTGCGCGAATACCGCGGAACTCTTACGGTTCCAGGGAAAAATAGTCCGTATCGGGATAGAAGCTGCGAAGAAAACCTTGATCTCTTCCGCAGAATGAAAACTGGTGAATTCCCCGAAGGCAGCCGAAGTTTACGTGCAAAAATAGATATGGCATCGCCAAATCTGAATATGCGCGATCCGGTGATCTATAGAATAAAGAAAACTCATCATCACCGCACTGGAAGCGATTGGCAGATCTATCCAATGTATGATTACACACATTGCATTTCAGATGCCTTGGAAGGGATTACTCACTCCATCTGCACTCTTGAGTTTGAAGATCATCGTCCGCTTTACGACTGGATACTCGATCAACTTCCAGTTCCCTGTCACCCTCAGCAAATCGAATTCGCCAGGTTGAACCTTGCCTATACGGTTATGAGCAAAAGGCTTTTATTGGAATTGGTAAGCACCAAGCTGGTAAACGGATGGGACGATCCACGCATGCCCACCATAGCCGGAATGCGCCGAAGAGGATATCCGCCAGAAGCGATAAGAGAATTTGCAGATCGGATCGGGGTAGCAAAAGCAAACTCGATGGTCGATGATGAATTGCTCTTCTTCTGCATACGCGAAGAACTGAATCGGACTGCTTTGCGCAGAATGGCTGTTATGAATCCGATTAAACTGGTCATTGACAATTATCCCGATGAAGCTGAGGAATTGCTGGATGCCGAAAATAACCCAGAAGACGCATCCGCTGGAAGCCGTAAAATCAGCTTTGGGAAAGAGCTCTTTATCGAAGCAGAGGATTTTTCAGAAAATCCGCCCAAAGGCTGGTTCAGGCTGTCACCCGGAAAAGAAGTCCGGTTGAAACATGCTTACTATATTACCTGCAATGAGGTTGTCAAAGACGCAAAGGGTAACATCGAGGAAATCCGCTGCAGCTACGATCCTGCCTCCAGAGGAGGTTGGACCGAAGACGGCAGAAAAGTGAAAGGCACCTTACACTGGGTTTCTGCCAAGCATTGTGTGCCAGTTGAATTGCGCTTATATGACAGGCTGTTCACTCAGGCTGACATGAGCGAACTGGCACCTGGCAAGACCTACAAGGATTATCTGAATCCTGCTTCTCTGGAAACAAACACAAAGTGTCTTGCCGAAAGCAGCCTGGCTCAGACCAATCCTGGAGATCGGTTTCAGTTCCTGAGAATTGGCTATTTTTGCACGGACCCAGATTCACGCCCCAATCATCCTGTGTTTAACCGGATTACAACGCTTAAAGACAGCTGGGCCAAGCTCAGCAAAAAGCAATAAAGGAGAATAGCATGATCTACAAAGTAGTTTTGGTCAAAATCGACCACCGTAGCACTGAAGCCACCAAGGTGCAAGAAATCCTTACTCAGTATGGATGCAGCATTAAAGTTCGTTTGGGGCTGCATGAAGTGTCCCAGGAGTTTTGTGCCAACGACGGTTTGGTGATCCTTGAAGTAGAGGGCGATCAGCAGGAACTGAACAAAATGCTGGAAGCCTTGAATAAGGTTGATTACGTTCAGGCTCGCTACATAGAAATGTAGCTATTTCCAGCGATATTTTCCCAAGCTTCCGCGCAGAGCATAGAATATGAACTGAGCAGGGAAAAGTAGAATTTGCACTGGATACAGCCAACTGAGTTTAACTTGGTTTATCCTCTTTAAGTGGTAATAAACAAGGCTAAACTCAGCGGCTGTTTTTATCAGCAACGAAATGGCGAGCACGAAACTTCCCCTTCCGCATATCAGCTTGATAAGAGCCACATAAAAGAGACAGAAGTAAGAAAACATCCCCATCGACAAGAGCTTCAGCCACAGGGGGTAATATCGCAGCTTACTGGCCCGGCGTATGTTTGTTTGATGGTGCTTTGCCATATCTGTGCCATCTATGGACACTACTTGCATGTCTTTAGATGGATTGTATGCAGCTTTTCGGATATGTGGCATCATTTTCATCAGAAGCAGGTCGTCATCGCCTGAACGGAGATGCCCGATGCCTTCCCAGCCTCCACTTCTTTGAAACAGACTTTTTCGGTAAACCATATTGCAAGCGCTGCTTGTAATGGGCTTATGATAGTGCAGGCCAGCGGCAGCAAGTGCATAATAGATACTACGTTCAAAGTTTTTGGGACGCAGCAAGCTACTTCCTGCAGTACGTTTCATGATCGAATATGCCAACAGATAATCGGTTCCGGCATCCATGCTGCGATTGATTTCTTTCAGCCAGTTTGGAGGAACCAGACAATCCGCATCTGTGAAGGCCAAAATATCGTTCTTTGCTGCCAAAATTCCTTGGTTCAGAGCGGCCTTTTTACCTGTAAGCGGTGGAGTGTCGTGGTAAAAGTGGATTACCTTCAGGTTGTGGCAAGCCTTGAAGTTGTCAAGTATTCTGGCTGTTCCATCCTCGGAATGGTCATTTATCACAATAATCTCGTATCTGTCGGCAGGATAGTTCTGCCTGGAAAGGGAATCCAGCAAAGCTGGCAAATTGTGTTCTTCATTGCGGGCCGCAACTATTACTGAGATAGCTTGTTGTTGATTTGGATCAGATTTCTTGGCTTCACATTGCAGAATGGCCCTTAGTCCCTTTTGTAACCAGGCCAGAAAAGCTACATAGCCGGCTGTAGCCAGCGAGAAAAGCAGGTTCATGGCGAAGGAATCAGGATGGCATCGGTTAGCTCGACAAACCTTGACACTTCCGGGCTTTCTTGTTTAAGGTCTTCCAGGCTGCGGCGACGGATATGGACTTTGGTGGGTGGCTCTACTTCCAGTAATTTTAAACTGATCTGAACCTTGTCGTGAAAGAGCTCAGCAAATATCTCCTGAAGTTTATCAAGATTACTTTTCAGCAGATTGTGGTTTGTTTGGCTCTCCAGGCTCAGGCTAAGGTTTTTGCCTTGCACGGTGCGTTGCTTAGAGCTGTCCAGAGCCAGGGAACACATGTTGCTGATCTTCTTGGTTCGCACCAGCACTCTTGGCCATAATGCTGCGAGATTCTCTTCGTTAAAATCCAGTTTGGTGTGTTCCGGTTCTTCATGAGTGGCTAGGGGTGGTTCCACCGCTCTGTTTTGAATTGGCTGAGGACGGCTAACGCCTGGATTGGGACGTGTTGCGTTGCTACCTGCGGCCATGAGACTACCGCTGCCCAGGTTGTTGATCATTGCAGCCAGGTCTTCCATCTCATCCAGTTTGCACAGCTTGATCATCAGGGCTTCCAATAGCAGATAAGGATTAGTGCTGCTTCTCAGGTCGGCGCGGGTAGCGATTAGCATACTGAGAATGTAGAGCAGCTTGTTTTGGCTGAAAAGCGTTCCCAATTCATCAAATGAGCCCAGTTCTTCGGGATTTATATCCTGAGTTTGTACGCCCAGCTTACGCAGAATCATCACTCTCACAAATTCCAGCAGATTCACCAGGAATTCCTGAAGGTCGGTTCCCTGTTCGAAAACCTGATGTAGTTCTCGGATCAAAGCCGGGGCGTCCTTGGCATCGATCAGGTGAAAGAATCGCTGGAAAACCTGATTTGGGATCAGGCCAAAGATTTGCCGCACCTTGTCGATGGTGATTTCATTTACACAGTAGGAGATGGCTTGATCCATCAAGGACAGTGCATCGCGCATTCCGCCATCGGCCTTGCGCGCAATCAGATACAGAGATTCAGAATCTATCCTGATGTCTTCCACTTCACAAATATCCCTTAGTCTTTGGACGATAGCCTCGATGGGAATGCGCTTAAAATCATAGCGTTGACAGCGTGAAATGATGGTGGCAAGAACTTTTTGCGGTTCTGTCGTGGCAAAGATGAAAACCACGTTCTCAGGGGGTTCTTCTAAGGTTTTTAGCAGAGCATTAAAGGCATTTTTGGACAGCATGTGCACTTCGTCGATGATGTAAATCTTATACAAAGAGCTGCTTGCGGCATAGAGTAATTCCCTCTGCAATTCACGGATATCGTCCACACCAGTGTTTGACGCACCGTCGATCTCAATCACATCAGGAGAAGTACCTGCGGTTATTTCTGTGCAGTTGGAGCATACATTGCAAGGATGTGAGCTTGGGCCCTGCAGGCAGTTCAGGCTTTTGGCCATGATGCGTGCCATGCTGGTTTTTCCCACACCTCTGGGTCCGGTGAAAAGATATGCATGTGCGATTCGCTTACTTTCGATGGCACTCTGTAAAATTTGGGTAACGTGCTCTTGTGCATAAACTTCGGGGAAGCTTTGGGGTCTGTATTTTCTTGCTAAGACTATGTAACTCATTGTTCCTCTTTGCTGAAAGCAGGCTTTTCTCATCCGTTACTGTCGTAGATATTGCAGTATGGGATGCGTTCCATTTTTCAGGATCAGCCTAAAAGGGCAAGTATTTTCTGCTGGACAGATTTCAGAGTTGCACAGAAAGTAGCGCAAAAGAAAAAAACAGGACTTTCTTTAGTCCTTGTGGAGGTTCGACGATGAAACTGGAAGGAAAGGTAGTGATCGCCCAGGGAGGAGGTCCCACTGCAGTCATCAATCAATCATTGGTGGGAGCTGCTCTGGAAGCGAGGAAGTTTTCGCAGGTTACCCGCGTTTATGGAGCTTTATATGGAGTTCAGGGCATAATAAACGAAGAATTTGTAGATCTCACCCAAGAAACAACCCACAACCTGGAACAGGTAGCAGACACACCTTCTTCAGCACTGATGTCTACCCGCGATAAACCTGATGAAGAATATTGCAAGGAGATTTTCAAGGTGCTCAAGGCGCATGATGTCAGGTATTTCTTCTATATTGGAGGCAATGACTCTGCAGATACCGTTCGGATCGTGAATGAACAAGCGAATCTGGCGGATTATGAATTCCGAGCCATCCACATCCCCAAAACCATCGATAACGACCTGGTGTTAAATGACCATACTCCGGGTTATGGTTCTGCAGCCAGATTCGTTGCTTCTGCTTTTACTGGGGTAAACCTTGATAACCGGGCTTTGCCTGGTGTATATATCGGTGTGGTGATGGGGCGTCATGCAGGCTTCTTGACAGCGGCTTCGGCCTTGGCACAAAAGTATCCGGATGATGGTCCTCATCTTATCTACATGCCTGAGCGTCCCTTTCATCGTGAAGATTTTTTAGCTGATGTTCAGCGGATTTACAACCAGTATGGAAAGTGCGTTGTTGCTGTATCGGAAGGGATTGTGGACGACAAGGGAGTGCCGATAATCACTAAGCTTACAAATAATGTGGAGCATGACGCACATGGGAATGTTCAGCTTTCAGGAAGCGGGATGCTGGGAGATCTGCTTTGCGACCTAATAAAAACCAAGCTGAAAATCAAGAGGGTGCGGAGCGACACTTTCGGTTATCTGCAACGCTCGTTTATTGGCTGCGTATCTGATGTTGACCAACGCGAGGCAAGAGAGGTGGGGGAAAGGGCTGCACATTATGCAATCTGGTATAATCTGGATGGTTCAATCTCTATCCAGCGCACTGGATTTTATTCAGTTAACTATCAACTGGAAAAGCTTACCGACATAGCGGGTAAAACTCGCCACATGCCCGATGAATACATCAATTCCAGTGGGAATGGTGTGACTGATGATTTCAAATTCTACCTAAGGCCTTTGATCGGCTCCGGTTTTCCCGTTGCACATCGCTTGAGAGCTCCCCGAGTGGCTAAACTCTTGGAAGGCAATTGAAACAAGAGCCAAAAAACGAGTCCTTGACATAAAAAGGCCTTTAATTAAGATGGAAAAAAACAACAAAATAATAACTGGAGGAATGAAATGACTATCCATG
Source organism: uncultured Candidatus Cloacimonas sp. (assembly GCA_964529335.1). Lineage (GTDB taxonomy): Bacteria > Cloacimonadota > Cloacimonadia > Cloacimonadales > Cloacimonadaceae > Cloacimonas. Next base: position 28,058 of record CAZGWB010000004.1, on the reverse strand, counting down.
ATTTCATGGCCAAAGTCGCAGCCAAGAACCCTGGCGAACCTGAGTTCTTGCAAGCAGTTAAAGAAGTTGTCGAAACCATTTGGGATGCCTATGTTAGCAATCCCCGCTTTGTGAAAGCAAACATCCTGGAACGCATTGTCGAACCCGAAAGAGTGATCATTTTCCGCGTTCCCTGGATGGACGACAAGGGTGAAGTGCATGTACAACGCGGCTATCGCGTTCAGTTTAACAGCGCAATCGGACCATATAAGGGCGGACTGCGTTTTCACCCCAGTGTAAATCTCTCTATTTTGAAGTTCTTGGGCTTTGAGCAGATTTTCAAAAACAGCCTCACCACATTGCCGATGGGCGGTGGAAAAGGCGGAAGCGATTTTGATGCCAAAGGCAAGAGCGATGCTGAAATAATGCGATTCTGCCAATCTTTCATCGCCGAGTTATATCGTCACATTGGTCCCGACACCGATGTCCCAGCTGGAGATATTGGAGTGGGTGGACGCGAAATCGGCTATATGTTTGGTATGTATAAAAAGTTGAAAAACGAATTTACCGGTGTCTTGACCGGTAAAGGCATAAATTGGGGTGGAAGCCTTATTCGTCCTGAAGCCACCGGATTTGGCGTGGTTTATTTTGCCGAAGAAATGCTGAAAACCCAAGGTAAGAGCTTCGCTGGAATGAAAGTGGCCCTGTCTGGCTTCGGAAACGTGGCTTGGGGCGCTGCCCAAAAGATCAACGAACTGGGTGGAAAGGTGATCACTCTTTCCGGTCCTGACGGCTACATCCTGGATGAAGAAGGTATCAGCGGCGAGAAGATCGATTATATGCTGGAGCTTCGCGCTTCCAACAACGATCGCGTTTGCGATTATGCGGATGTTTTCCCGAATGCCAAGTTCTTTGCTGGCAAACGTCCTTGGGAAGTGAAAGTAGATGTTGCCATTCCTTGTGCCACTCAGAACGAGCTGGATGCCAATGATGCCAAAGCGTTGGTTGCAGGTGGCTGTTTCTGCGTTGCCGAAGCTGCCAATATGCCCTGCACTCCCGAAGCAGTAGAAATCTTCCAAAAAGCCAAAATGCTCTTTGCTCCTGGAAAAGCTGCTAATGCCGGCGGCGTTGCCACCAGCGGACTGGAAATGACCCAAAACTCCATGCGTTTGAACTGGAACAGAACCGAAGTGGATGCACGCTTGCATGAAATCATGAAGAACATCCACGATGCCTGCCGCAATAACGGAAAAGAAGCAGATGGCTATGTAAACTACGTGAAAGGTGCGAATATAGCCGGATTCCTAAAGGTCGCCAATGCCATGTGCGATCAGGGTCTCGTGTAAATAAACAACTAACAAGCATATTATCCCGGAATTGCTTTGCGGTTCCGGGAATTTTCTTTTACAAGTGCTATAGCTGGTTAGGATTACTTTTGTCCTAAGCGCGGGAATCCCATCTCCCAAAAATCAAGGGGCGACGAGCTAGCCAGGAAGTAATGATTCATCAGAACTAAGCATGAACCTCTGTTATGCATACCTTATGTTTATATGATGGGCATAGGATGTGCATAGGGTATGTTATCTGAAATGCTAGCATCTCGTTGGCAAGAATCGTCTAAGAATCTTTGAACATTTCTGTTTCGGGACGGTAGTAACTTATCTTTCGATACGAAGCATAACCACCGATTTGTATGAAGATTGATGGATCGATGAATTGAGCGTTGATAATTATCGGTTCATCGATGTTCTTCAGGGTGCAATAACTAGCCACAGCTTTCTAGCGGACAAAATAACATTTTAATGCTAACATTATGCAGGTGTGGAATATTTTCCACGCGGCAAGCAGTAGTCTTAATGATTGGATAATGGGCTCGTATCGCTTTGCGGATTAAGGAGATGTGAACTGCCCGAAACCCTGCTTACATGGTTCTGTGGTTATATCTTGATACATGGAGCGGGTGTAAAATATTCAGGATAGCGATTGACAGATTCTACAGGGATGGAAAAGAGTCCCCTTAGAATTACTTAATTTAATGGAGGAGCCATGCCCAGAAACAATGTTCCCTTAAGGAAAGCAGGCCGCCAAAATAAACGTGAATTGCTGTTGAACGCCGCTATTGAGGTGTTTGCCAAGAAAGGCTCAAATCAAGCCACTATTGCCGATGTGGCAAAAAAAGCGAGAGTCGCCTTAGGCACCGTATATGTATATTTTGACAGCAAGGACGATCTTTTACAGCATTGCATGAAAGAAATAATCGAAACTGAGATAAACGGCATTATTTCCAAAACATCATCCATCCCCGTTCATATGGACAGGCTATACGAGTTTTTTCAACACCATGTAACTCTGGTACAAGAGAAGCCCTATATTGCTCGGTTTATCGCGGTAGAAGCAAGGCAAAACGAAAACTTCATCCGCCGTAATCCCGGCTATAATCCCTTGCACAAGTATCTAGACTTCGTAAAGGAAGTCACTTCGGCAGCAATCCAGGAAAATCAGGTCAAGAATATCGATGCGGAAGCCCTGGCGCTCTTGCTGGTAGGCAGTATGGATATAGTTCTTTGGAATTGGCTGGCGGGAGAAAGTGAAATGGATATTAATACAATTGGTGCGCGGATTCGTCAGATTCTTCATGCCGGAGTAGCCCTAGTATCCTAAGCTTGGCACATCTTGCCGGGATGCGTAATTCGCTGATTGTCATAGTTCTTTGGCTTAGCATAGCTTGTATGCCAGCCATTGAACTTCCTTTGGTGCTGAGTTGGGATTCAAACAACGAACTTAGCTTTCTACCCGAGCAAACTGAAAAGCAATACCGTTTTCGGGAGTTTTATCAGCTCGGTTTGGGGACTGATTCTTTGCAGGTAAAGGGTATGTCTGTGCAATTCTGGCTGCAAAACCGTGCTGATTTTCTGAGTAATCAAATGGAGATGCAGGATTTCGCTCTGGGCTATCAAACTGCTGGATTGTCACTTGAAGTTGCTTCAAGATTAGCAGGCTATGGGCAACTAAACCAAACCAACCCATATCATCAGATTTTTGCTACTCAGGATGATTTTCGTTATCAGGGCACCAGATTCAATTACTTGGGTTTGAGCTATCGAGGTTTTACTCTGGAGAGTGGAGGCAACACCCAAAACCAGCTCATGCTAAAAGCAACTTATCATAGCAACTGCAAGCCAAATGGTTTTAGCTACTCGCTTGGTCAGGAAGCCAGGATTCACGATTCTCATTGGCATACCCCGGTTGCGATTAGTTCACTTGCCTTCCGCCAAAGCTCTGATACCTACACTCTGCTCTGCGAATCAGCTTTAAGCCGCTTCATCGAACACGATGAAACGCCTGCACATAATTCCTATTATCTACTAATACAGGGAAAACTAAAGGCCAAGCCCTGGCTTCAGATGTTTGGAACTGCAGAATATCGGGAAAGTGAACCTAATAGAAAAATTTCAAAGCTTGTCGATGCCGGAACTTCTCTTTTCTACAAGCAAATGGTTTTTACTCCTGGCTTTCGCTGGGATTATCTGGCTGGAGGCGAGTCCGCAACTTATTACCTTAGCAATGACTGGCAATTTCGTCCAGATCAACGAGTAGGATTACTGCTAAAAGCGATTGGTGGTTCAAATCCAGTTTATAGCTTGGGATTCCAGGCTGCCTTAAGGTATTCTTTATGAAGCATTGGCCCTGGCTAATCCTAACTCTTTGCTTGGGTTCATGCACTTTGTTTACGCAGAGTCCACCGGAACGACCGATCATCTGCTTCACTTTCGACGACCAACATCATAATGTTTACGAGCTAGCCGAACCAGCGTTGAGCGAATATGGCTGGCGGGCAACCTGTTTTGTAAATTCCAGCGCGCTTGGGGCATCTGGTTTGCTCAGCCTGGAACAACTGCAGGATCTACACCAAAACATGAATTGGGAAGTAGGTGGCCATACTTTGAACCATGAAGATCTGGCTGAACTTAGCTATCCTGAAGCAGCAACTGCCATCGAGCAGGATTATCAGAACCTGGTGGACTGGGGTTTTAATCCTCTCTCTTTTGCCCTTCCCAAGGGAGTTTGCCCTGTTGAATACTATCCTCTCATTCTTGCCCATTATAATTACATCAGAGGTAGCTCCGATCTTGCCATGCATGTGCCTTTGAATACCGACGTATTGGGCTATCTACCTTTTCAAAGCGGATGGACCGCTCAGATCATCATAGACAGAATCAGAAGGGGCATGATGAATGGTGAGAACCTAATCATCATTGGCTTTCACCGTATAGAGGACAGCAGCTCTTCTTACAATGCAAATTGCCCATTGGAGGAGTTTAAAGAAATCCTGGCTTTCGTAAAACAACATGATTTGGAAGTGCTGCCCCTGGCTGAAGCAGTTGACAAACTAAACTGAAGTAAGGCATAAATCTTAAGCTAGCATACCTCACTTTTCCTCAATAGCTGAAACAAAACTTGAGTTTTGGAACAAGCCTTGCTATTATAAAAGACATAAGATAAATACAAAATAAGGTTGGTTCATGATGAAAAACCTATTACTGTGTGCTGTTATTGTGTGTGTAACGGCATTTCTAGCGGCTGGAGTGAATGTTCAATATACCCTTCAAACACCTGTTATTAAAACTGGAACTCAATACACCGAAGTTCTACTGAAAGATGCTCAAAACTGGGGTGAACCAGGTTCACCAGCTTTGCCCTGGTTCGGCGTAAAAGTGCTTCTCCCGGCAGGCTTTGAAGCTGGCAAGATCAGCGTTGATCGGTCCAATCCTGTAGTGTATAATCTGGATAAACCCATTGTTCCTCTGCAGAGGCAATACCCATTTTCTCACTCTGTTCTGGAAACTCCCACAGAGCCGTTGCAGAATATTTATAGCTCAGCGAGCCCTTATCCCGAAAGCTATGATAACGGACTGCAGACTCATTTTCTTAGCGGGAATCCCATAGCATTCAGCGCTGTGAGCCCCTTTTCCTATTACCCTTTGAAAAACGAGTTGGTTTTCTATCAGAACATCAGCGTTGATATCGAATACATAGCAAGCAACCGGGCGCACAATGCACTGCAATTGCTAAAGAATGATCCCTTGACGGCCGGTAGGCTTAGAAACAGCGTAGATAATTCCCAGGCCATCCAAACCAGCAGAACCCGTGAAACTGGGGTTGAATATCTTATCGTATGTGATCAGAGCAAGATTGCCAATTGGGAGCCCTTGCAAAGCCTTCATACCGATCGCGGTCGTAATGTCCTGATCAAATCAATCAATGAGATAAGCACCATCAGCACTGGGGCAGATACCCAGGAAAAGCTGCGTAATTACATTATCTCTCTATACACTACCAATCCTTTGCGGTATGTTCTACTGGCAGGAGATACGGACGTTATCCCCCATCGCGGTTTCTATGTTAATCTGGGAAATGGCAGCGAAAGCGATGCTGATATACCAGCTGACATGTATTATTCCTGTCTGGACGGCACCTGGAACAACGATAACGACACTTATTGGGGTGAAAATTATGAGTCCGACCTAGCCCCCGAGCTTGCACTTGGCAGGGTTTGCTATAATAGCGATACCGAAATCTCAAACTTTATAAACAAAGTGATGAGCTATATGATAGTGCCGGTGGAAGCCGAGATCAAGAGCGCTTTCTTTGCGGGTGAATGGCTGTGGGACGGCCCTACCTGGGGTGGGGACTATATGGACGAAATGATCGGTGGCAGCAGCATGCATGGTTATACCACGGTTGGCGTTCCCACTACCTGGAATATCAGCACGCTTTATGACAGAACCTATGGTGCCGAAGAATCCTGGGATGCTAATGATATCAGACCTCTGCTCAGCCAGGGTCCAAACTTTGTAAATCATCTTGGCCATTCCAATACCACATATACGATGCGGCTTTCCAACAATCAGGTAAGCGCTACCTCGATTACCAACAACGGTAGCAATCACAATTTTTCCACTTACTTTACCCAAGGTTGTTATTCCGGAGCGTTTGATAACCGCGAAACACAAGCTGGCAGCTATACCAGCGATTGCATCACGGAAAAAATGATGTCCATTGCCAACGGCCCCGTAGCCATGATAGCTCATTCACGTTATGGCTGGGGAATGCAAGGCAGCACCGACGGAGCTTCTCAATATCTGCATCGTCAATATATGGATGCCGTGTTTGGAGAAAACATCCATGAGCTTGGTTACACTTTGGTGGATAGTAAAATAGACAACATTCCCTACATCAGCAATACTCCTGTGATGCATTGGGTAACCTACGAAACCAATCTCTTCGGCGATCCAGCTATGATGCTTTGGACCGATACTCCCCAGGCTGTGGTAGCAAATCTTCCAGCTCAATGGCTGGTGGGAGTGAATACTTATCAGATCAGCACCAATGCCCCCAATGCAGAGTTTATCATGAAACAGGAAGGAAACACGGTGGTGGCTACTCAGGCAAACCAGGACGGTTTGATCAACGTTAGTCTATTGGAAGCCCTTACCCCCGGAGCCTACCAGGTATACATCAATGCCCCAAATTTCTATGGTTATCAAGCCACGATTCAGGTCAGTGCAGCTCAAATGCCATATATTGTATGCAATAACGTTCAGTTTAACGATCCCGATGGTTTGTATCACACCGGAGAAAATATTCTAATCAACTTCCATGTGAAGAATGTTGGATTGGTGGATCTGACAGAAAGTGGCACCATTACCCTTTCCAGCAGCAGCCCCAATATTCAGATTCTGAATGCGACCACCAGTTTCAATGCAATAGCGAGTGGCGATTCGCTTCAGATTGTGGCGGTTTTGGGTTTTGGCATCAGAGGTAGTTTCTCCGACGGAACCCGGGCTCAGCTAAGTTTTAACGCAAGTTATGCTGGCTACAGCTCTTCCTCCACCGCATTCATCACCTTAAACGCACCTCATTTGAATGTCGATTCATACCAGGTTAATAACGCAACCCAAGTGATCAACCCAGGCCAAACCCCTACTATCAGCCTTACTATTTCAAATAACGGCAGTGGCAACTGCTATAATCCCCTGATGATCCTCTTCACCGATTCGCCTTATGCCTTTCTGAACCAGTATGAGCTCTCATTACTTTACGTTCAGCATAACAGCACTATTACCATGAATGACGTTCTGAGTGTTCAGATTCTGGAAGGTGCCGAAATGGGCAGCAGCATACCCATAAATTACATATTGAATTCTGAGAATGGAGATGTGGTGGAAGGAACATTCCTAATTCATGTTGGCACGATCAGCTATGGATTCGAGCCAGATTTTCAAGGTTGGGAATCCACTGCCCTGAACCAGAATTTCACAAATCAATGGCATCGTTCATCTGCCCAAAATCACACTCCCAATGGCCAGTATGCCATAAAGTTTGGCAGCACAAGCAATGCCACCTATTCGGGATCGGCTTATGGCGCATTGCTTAGCCCCATCATGAATGTAAGCCCTGGTTGCCAGCTGAAGTTCTTCCATTGGATGGAAGCAGAAACCCATAGTAATCCGAGCTATGCCTGGGATGGAGGCCTGGTTCAGATGAGTTTAAATGGCGGATCCTGGACCCAGATTACTCCTCAGGGCGGCTATCCTTACCAGATTTATAACAACAATGCTTCACCCTTTGCCGCTAATACACCAGTTTATTCTGGAGACTTTTCCTGGACAGAAGCCATTTTCGAGCTTGGCAACATCAGTGGAACCGCCCAGTTCAGATGGGTGTTTGGGAGCGACGGATACGTTGGTGGTGAGGGCTGGTATATCGACGACGTGCAGATAGCCGGAGTGGTTCCAAATTGCGATGAGATCGTTCCCGACTTGCCTGTAATGGCCTTGTTCGACAATTATCCCAATCCTTTCAATCCCGAAACGACCCTCAGTTTCTCATTACCCCAAGCGCAGAGAGTTAGGCTGGATATCTTCAATCTGAAGGGGCAGCTCGTGAAAAATCTGGTTAATTCGGATTTGCCTTCCGGAACGCATCGTTTGGTGTGGGACGGCAAAGATGCCCGTAACCAATCTGTCGCCAGCGGCGTTTACTATTATCGTTTAACTGCCGTCAATGGACAGATAACCAAGAAGATGCTCCTGCTGAAGTGATTTCAATCTACTCCCATACCAGAGTTCTTGTGCTTACCGGTGCTGGAATCAGCGCGGAGTCGGGCATACGCACCTTCCGGGACAGCGGTGGTTTGTGGGAAAACCACCGCGTGGAAGATGTGGCCTCGCCTTTGGGCTTCAAACGCGATCCCCGTCTGGTGTGGAGTTTCTATAAAAAACGTTGGGAAGATGCTATAAACGCCGCTCCCAACGCTGCTCATCTTGCGCTTGTAGATCTGGAAGAAAAGCTGGGGGACAATTTTCAGCTGATTACACAGAATGTTGATGGCTTGCACATAAAAGCAGGAAACAGAAGGGTTTGGGAAATGCATGGCAGCCTGAACCATTGCTATTGCACAAGCTGTGAGTCTGGATACAGCATGCAGGAGATTACCCGCTCAGAAGCCCTTCCTCTTTGCCCTGCCTGCCAGGGTTTGCTGCGGCCAGACATTGTGTGGTTTGGGGAAGTTCCCTACTATTTGCCGGAGATCGAGGAAGCTCTTAAATCATGTGAGATATTTCTCATCATCGGGACCAGTGGCGCTGTTTATCCGGCAGCTGGTTTTGTGATGAGCGCAAAACTGCTGGGAGCCAGAACGATTGCCATAAACTTGGATAAACCAGATAATCTGGGCTATGTCGATCATTTTTTTCAGGGGAAATCAGGCGAAGTTTTACCCAACCTTTTTGCGGAGTGGTATCGGGGATAATTCTTTCCCTGCTTCGCTCCGGCTATCCACCCGAATTCCACCCGGAGTCCACGCGCACCCCTCCCGAATGAGATAAGCGTGGATTCCGGGTAAATTATGAGTGGATCGGCAATGGCGAGCATGGACATACCATATTTGGCTGAAATGGTTTATTGGGTGTTGTGAAAAAATAATGCCGGCTTTCCGGAATGGGAGAATCCCAGGCTAAGAAAGTATCCTTAGGGTGCGGAAATAGCCTGAACCGGACAGCCGTTGTAGTCTATCTGGTTTCCTTTTACGCAGATGCCGCAGTTTATGCACTTTGCCTTATCGATAAAGGCTTTGTTATCCTTCATGCTGATTGCCCCAACCGGACAGGCAGACACACAAAGTTGACAGCCAATGCATTTATCGGGGTTAACTTTATATCCGCTAACCTTGGTTACTTTGTCAGTGCTTTTTGCTTTGGCAGTTTCTGGCTGCTGGGCTTCTTTTGTCGCTAATGGCTGGACGATGGAATCGCTGGCAGCTACAGGTGTTGTCGTCAGTTCTGGCAAACTGCTGTTCAGGCTGATGCCATCCACGCATCTGCGGCAACCGATGCATTTGCTGGCATCGATTATTGCCTTGCCATTAACCATCCTGATGGCGTCAACCGGACAAACCTTTATGTTATCATGCTTCACACCCAGTCCACGCCAAACGATCAATCCTGCGATAAGCAACAGAAGAAGCAGGAAAAGAGCTTTGAGCATACTATTCATCAGCATTCCTTCTCACAATTCAAAGATCCCTTCTTGGGGCACTTGCTGGCACAGACAAGACAGTGGATGCATTCGCAGTTCTGCACGTATTCTTCGGCCGCGATGTTTATGTTCATGGGGCAGTAAAGCATGCACACCCCACAATCGACGCAACGTTCCAGATTGCGGCGAATTTTACTGCGTTTGATGCCAAACAGCTTGCCCAAAGCCTGGAATATATTCAAAAGTGCTGCATAGGGACACAGCCAACGGCACCAAACACGCTCGGCAAAAAACCCGCCAATACTGATAACAACCAGCAATATAAGCCCTGGAATTGCCAGCCGCGGTAGCATCGACAAGGCATAGATGGGACAAAAGCGGATGAAGAGATAACCCAACCCGACCAGGGATAAAACTGCAGTTATGGCCAATACGGCATATTTTAGCTTCCCCAAGCTCCTTTCATAGAAATAGGGGATTCTGTGAGATCGGCGATAAGCCCGGCTTCTGAGCGCAAAAATGGCTTCCTGCCAGGTTCCCAAAGGACAAATATATCCGCAGAATTTGCGGCCGTAAAACATACTGTAAACCAGGATCAGAAATCCTACCAGAACCGTAATCCAGAACAGCGATCCAATATAGGCCAGCACCACACTCTTGTTCAGGCCAAAACAAACCGTGGCATAAGGACATAATGCATGGACGGCAAGGGCTAAACCCTTCCAAACGAAGATCAGCCCTGTCAAGCCCAAACAGAAGGACAAAATCTGCAGAACAAGCCGGAATGTTTGAGTTTTCAAGATGTTATTTGGCATTCAGGATTTCCAAGCGCTGCCGGTAATCCAACCTTTCCTTTTGGGGGTTGGCAGTTCCGTAGAGCAGTTCATGATAAACAGGCAGTTCCAAACAACTGAAAATACCCAGATACATATTATCCGGATCAGCTGCCAGTTCTATGGCTTGGGAAGGGGTGGAAGGAATTACTTCCATCAGTTTAATGCGTTGGTTTAAGTAAGCATAGTTATTATTATAGCTAACACAAGGTTGCATTACTTCTACAAACGAGAATCCTTTGTGGTTGATGGCAGCTTTGATAAGCTGGGCAAGGTGATCAGGCTTGGCTGAAAAACCTCTGGCCACGAAGCTTGCTCCTGCTTCCATGAGCAGGGGAATTGCCCGGAATGGTCTTTCTATGCTTCCTGCAGGAGTGGAAAGCCCTTTGTAACCGGGGTTGGAGAGAGGCGAAAACTGGCCTGTGGTAAGGCCATAATTGCCATTATTATGCAGGATCAGGGTAATATCCATATTGCGTTTGGCAGCAAAAAGGGTATGTTCAAGTCCTTCTCCCAGGCTGTCCCCGTCTCCGCCAAAGCTGATAACCTTCAAAGCTGGATTGGCCAGTTTGATTCCCTGGGCAGTAGCGGTTCCGCGTCCATGCAAGCCATAGATGCCGCTAAGGGAAAGATAGTCGAAGATCTTACCATGGCATCCAATCCCACAGGTAATGACAAATTCGCTTAGCTTGCTGCCTGTTTCCACCAGATCTTCAATGGCTTTTTTTACTGCATTCAGAATTCCGAAATTGCCACAGCCTGTGCACCAGGTGTTTTCTTTACCTGTTCCCAAATCACGCATCAGAGCACCTCCTCCAGGATTTTTGCCAGTTCCAAAGGATCAAAGGGTCTGCCATCATAGCGCAGAATGCTGTGTTTGATATTTACCTTCAGGTTTTGCTGTAAATAACGGTCAAGATTCCCTGTGGAGCTATGTTCCAGGGTTATAATCTCCTGTCCGGCAAAGGCAGCAAGCTCTTCGGCAGGAAAAGGCAGCAGATAGATCAACGCAACTATGGTAAAGGGCTTTGAGCAATGCTTACTGGCTTCACGCAGTTCCATTACACCAGAGCCATAGGCAAAAACAGCGGTTCCGCTATTGCCATAACATTCCACCCGCTGATAGCGTTTGGTAGCCTCTGTAAGAGCTTGGCCCTTACGGTTGCGTTTGTCCTTCATGGCTACCATCGCCTCTGCCTTATCGGTTCTGAGGCCATTTTGCAGATGCTCGTGCGAATTCCATTTTATCACAGTATCTTCGTCTATGGTATCTGGATCGGGAAAAAGCAGAGGTGAGATGCCAGACTCCGTAATTGCATAGCGCTGATAGTTCTTGCCAGGTGAGCCCAACTGCGCTTTAGCGTCAGGTGTGCTAACCGGTAAAGAAAAATTCTGCGAGCTTTCGCTAAGATGCTTATCGCTGAGCAGGATAACGGGGCTCTGGAATTCCCAAGCCAAGCTCATAAGCTCTGCTGCAAGGCTAAAGGCGCGCATGGGACTATCCGGAGCTGCTACAATTCTGGCAAACTCACCATGGCCTTGATTCAGAGCGAAGGGGAGGTCTTCCTGAGCAGTGTAGGTTGATACCCCCGTAGCCGGACCCGGACGCGAAGCAAGAATGCATAACAAAGGAGCTTCGGTTATCCCAGCCAGGGAGAAAGCTTCCTGCATCAGGGCAAATCCTCCTCCGCTGCTGCCAACAGCGGTTCTGGCTCCGGCCACAACCGATCCAATGGCCATGTTTGCAGCCGCCAGTTCACTTTCTGCATGGATGGCGTAAACTTTGTGAGTTGGTGTTTTAAGTGCCAGGTAGTGCAAAATGGACGAGGCAGGAGTCATCGGATAGGCATAATAGAAGTCCAAACCTCCGATCCAGGCTCCCAGGGCAATGGCTTGGTTCCCAGAAGCGAAGCGTTGCAGACTGTGTTCTTTACTCTGCAATGGGATCTGGGCATCGGGAATCCTGGCAGGTTCCAGTCCCGCTTGCCTGGCGGCCTCAAACACAGCTTTGGCATAACGGACGTTTTCTTCCACATTGCGTTTGAACTCTTTGGCGATGGTTGCTTCCAAGTCTGCCAGTGAGTATTCCATCCACAGGTAGAAAACAGCCACGGCAGCCAGGGATACGTTTGCCCCTGTGCCATAGACCTGTTTCATCATACTGCTGAGCGGAAGACCAAGGTTTAGGCCGTTGTTTTCAATCAGCTTCTCCGGCGCAAAATCGGAATTATAAACGTGCAGACTTTTGCTGTCGACCAGTTCGTTGGCATGAGTTTGATAGCTGCGCTGGTCAAAACTGACGATCAGATTGGCTTTTGCATAGGCAGTATGAACTTCAGTGTTTGAGAAACTTACGTTACTGAAGTTGTGTCCGCCTTTGATCAGGCTCTGATAATCATCTGCCTGAAATACTTGCCAGCCGTGCCGAGAAAGAGTTGTAGCCACAACCTGAGCGGCTTTCTTTACTCCTTCTCCGGCTTTTCCACCAATTATGACAGTTCTAATTGCCATTTGAACCAAGGGTAGTATCGGCCAAGGGTTTGTAGAGATCGGCTTCGAAGGAGCTGATGTCATACTGCATTTGGGGACCAAGTTCTTTGAAAAGCTTGCTTATTTCATCACGCCTGCCATATTCTTGGGCATAGCCAACCCCCAGATAGGCAAAATAATCTTGATCGGGATATTGCTGCATCCCTTTCCTCAGATAGTAGAGTATCTTATCTGGATAGTGATCCACCATGTGAGTGATTATGTAGCTAAGATAAATTCTCCAGCCGTCCACATGCGTAAAGATGGTATTGTTGATAAAAGCGTCCAGCTTGGCCCACTGTCCTGTTTTGGAGTAGTAGTTTGTATAAAACTCTGTAAGCTTAATTTCGCTGTCGATAAAGCGGTCTGCTTTGGCGATATAGGCTAGCGCTTTCGGGAAATCGGAGATGTTTACGAAATGATTGGCAGCGCGAACAAAGCCCGAGCCATAGTTCATCACCAACCGGCTCATATTGTCGTCTTTATAAACCTTGTCATCGCTGATGGAGCGATATTGGTAAATCTTATCGATGTTGGACAGCAAACGCTGGATGTCAATCTGATCGCGGTCAGGAACGGAAACTACACGGGCCACCATTCCTTCGTTGCGGGTGTATTCTTCAAAGCCGATGAAGCTTTCGCAGGTAACGGCGAAATAGATGGGACGTTTGCCATAGTTATCCTTGATTATCTGCATTACTGCGATATCAGACATCCTGTAGAACGGTTCATCTTTTCTCCATTCAGCGGTGGGTGGTATTTCCAGGGTAAAGCCCATTTCAGGTCTGGCAGGTGGCCCTGGGATTACCAGGTTTTCATCCATTCTGCTGGGGCCCATTTCGTCCAATCGTTCATCTGGAACGTTGAAAAGAATTCCTTCCTTATCTCTTATCTGGCGAATATACCAAGCTGTATTGAGCAGGGAAAGATTAGCGATGGATACGTCCTTGCGGATTCCTTTCAGGTATGTGTTCTTGTATTCCATGGCCTTTTTGATTGCTTCCTGGCTTTCCGGAGTAGGGTAAACGTCTTTGGCAGGATACACATGCTCCTTGGCATGAGGATCAGCAACGGCCTGAGCATACCACAAGGGGAAAGTATCATTGTCGCCGTTGGTAAAGATGATGGCGTTTTCCTCCATGGAATTAAGGAAATTCAATCCATAATCCAAAGCTATAAACTCCCGTGAACGGTCATGTACCTTGTATTGGGTGATCAGATTTCGGACAGGTAAAAGGAGCAACAGAATCATCATCAGGATGCGGAGATACTTAGACCGGAACAAAGTGACAATCGCCATAGCCCCGATCCCCATCCAGATTGCCCACATGTTATAGGCTACCACAAAGAAATAGTCGCGGTCGCGCACTTCCGCACTGGATAGATTCATTACGAAAACCATAACTAGTGTGGTAAACAAAATAATCGCGAAGAAATAGCGGAAGCTGTGTTTATTATTCCGGAACTGGAAGATTGCCCCGGCAACACCCAAAAAAGCCACCACGAGGTTGATAACACCTTTAAAAAGTCCCGTGGACATGCCGATCAGCTTGCCACCCAAAGGTTCGTTCAGCCATTGCATACCAAAATAGCGCAGGAAATGATAGTAAATCTGATGGGCAAAAAAATCTCCCCGGCGTTGCACAAAGCTGGTATTACCATATTGTTTGCGCAAAACGTAATCCATAAAAGTAGAGAAAGTGCTGGGATGGCCTTCGTTGATGAACGGCCGGTCTGCAGCTCGGATCATCAGATATAGATGGGATGATAATCCCACCCCAACCAAAGCAAAACCCAAGAGCCAGACCCGCTTGTCCACTATGTCCTTAAGCTCAATATAGAGTATAAACAAGGCAACAATGCCAAATCCCCATTTATCGAAGTCGTCAATCTGCATTCCTTTGCCGATTGCGCCAAAAATGAAATATCCAATCAGAAGTGCGATAGTATATCCGATTACCTTAGGCCAGAAATTACTGCCTTTCACACCTTGCTGCAATAGAGGATACACAACGATAAACAATACTGCTGGAGCTATTTGCAGCGCGGTTTGATGCACGCAAAAACCCAGGAAAAAGAGATAGAGAATAAGCAGCAGGATGTTCTGATGCGAGTAGTCCCGTGATTTCTGCACCCAAACCAGGGTTAGCCAGATGATTAGATTAACGAAGAATACCAGCCCCGAATACACTTCCGCTTCCACGGCATTCATCCAGAAAGTGAATGAGAAAGCCGTAAACAAGGCGGCTATCAATCCGGCAAAGATGGCTTCCCAGGGTTTTATCTTCAGCATACTGGTAAGCTGAACGGTGATCAGATATGTGAACATTACGGCAAAAGCGCTGGTTAGCACAGAGATAAAAGCTGCGATAACGGCATGAGAAAAGATACCCCCAAATACAGCTACCAAAGCCCGGCCAAAAAGTATATAGAACGGGTTTCCAGGAGGATGTGGAACACCTAAAATGCTTATACAGGTGGCATATTCTCCGCTATCCCAGAAACTCATGGTTCTGGCTTGAGTTAGCATATAGATGATCAGGGTAAACAGGAATATACTCCAGGCAACCAGACGGTTAAGCTTAAGCGGAACCAGAGTTTGGGGACGAATGCTGGCATCGTCGGTCCACATCTGTTTTACTGGCTTCACATATTCCTGCGCAGCCTTTTTTACTGGTTTGGCTTTTTGCAGTTGGGCTTTCTTCTTGATGTCAAGTTCGTTCATATATCTTAAACTCCTATATTTATCTAGTCTTTGAGGCCGGCCTTGGCATAGCTGGCGATGATCTGTTTCTGGGCGAAGAAAAAGAGGATCAAAATCGGCACTATGCTGAAGGTGGAAGCGGCCATCAACAGGGTTGTTTGCGTGGAAGCTTCCTGGTTAAAATAGCTCAACCCCACTTGCAATACTCGCAGTTCAGGGCGATTGGTCATAACCAAAGGCCACATAAAGCTATTCCAGCTACCGATCAGCGAAAAGATGCTGGCTGTGGCAATAATCGGTTTGGAAAGCGGAATCATGATTCTCCAGAGCATTCCGAAGGTGCTGCAGCCGTCTATTGCTGCTGCGTCAAACAGCTCTTGTGGTAAGCTCTTGAAATGCTGACGAAACAGGAAGATCGTAAAGATGTTTACACACCAGGGTACGATCAGCGCTTGATATGTATCCAGCCAGTGAATCTTGTCCAGCAGCACGTAGGATGAGATCAGATAGATTGGCTCGGGAACCATCATCATACTTAGAAACAGGTAAAAGAAAAAGTCGCGGCCCACAAACTCCATACGTGCAAAAGCATAGGCAGCCAGCATGGAGGTAATCAGCACTCCAATCAGCGACAGAAAGCTTACATAGAGGGTATTGTAGAAGTAAAGACCGAACGGCACCTTGTTAAAAGCCTTCACAAAATTATCCCAATGCAGGCTGAAGGTCTTCTTTACCAGCTTAACTTCGTTTTTGGGAACTCCAAAATACTCTTTTACAATCTTGCCATCCTTATCCAGTAAATGTATAATGCTGGTCTCACCCTTGTCCATTACGAAAAGGACCTTCTGCTTCTTCTGACCGTTATCCCATTCATGATAGCTTTCCTTGGGAATGAAGGTCGATTCGTGCTTGTTAAACTCTGCTTGGGTCATCAATGAGGTGGAGATCATCCAGATGAAGGGGATGATCATCGTAAGGCCAAAAATGGTAAGAACTCCGTAGATTATCGTCATGCGCAGTTGTTCGTTCATCCTTTCCTCCCTTTAGTAATTCACGTGCTTTTCCAGACGTTTCTGGAGGATTGTAAGTCCCAGGATCAGTACAAACAAAGCCAAAGCAACCGCACTGGCATAGCCCATCTCCAAGGTATCGAATCCTTTTTCGTAGATGTAGTAAACGATCAGTTTGGTAGTGTTCAGCGGTCCCCCTTTGTCCGTCATCAGGTAAATCTGGGCAAAGGCTTGGAAGCTGACGATCGTGGTCATGATCAGAACATAAAAGGTAGTGGGGGAGACCAAAGGCAGAGTAATCTTAAAAAACTGTTTCAGCTTACTGGCTCCGTCGATTTCTGCCGCTTCATAGTATACTTTGGAAATATTCTGCAGACCTGCCAGATAAATTATGGTATTGTAGCCCAGGCCTTTCCAAACTGTCATGATGATGATTGCAAACAGCGCTTGGGAAGGACCATGCATCCATTTCGGCAGGGTGATTCCCATTCCCGAAAAGAAGATATCAAAAATCCCTCTGGCTTCAGAGAGCCATTTCTGAGGTTCTACTCCGATATAACCCAGCATGGTGTTCATCAAGCCAGTCTGCTCGTTGAACATAATCTTCCACACGATGGACACCGCGACCAGAGAGGTGACAAAAGGCATAAAATAAACCGTGCGGAAAAGCCCCTTCAAAGCTTTAATCTGATTTAGCATTACCGCAAAGAGCAGCGAGAAAACAATGCTGGCCGGAACCACGATTATTACCAGCCAAAAGGTATTGGTGATCGATTGCCAGAATACCTCATCCTTCAGCATGTTGGCGTAATTCATTAGTCCGATGAACTTCCCGGTTCCTTTGATCGACCAATCAAAGAAACTGATCACGAAAGACATGATGATGGGGATCAAACGGAAGGCAAAGAGCAGCACAAAAGCTGGCAGGATATAGAGATATGGCGATACTTTCCATTTTGGTTTCATAGCTTCTTCCTATTCTTCTGGGGCGTTGTTATGCCGGTAATGCTGAATGTCTATTCCGGCTTGTTCGCATTTTCGATAAAGATTGTCTCGGGTCAGACCCGAGAGTTTGGCAGCTCTGCTCAGGTTTCCACCGCTGTCTGAGAGCAACTGGTGCAGATACACTTTCAGGAAGGCCAGCTTGGATTGATGCCAGTCCAGATTCTCTTCCGCCAAAAGAGATAGTGATTGAATACCAGCGATGTTTTCGGGCAGGTCTTCAGGCTGTATCACTTTATGTTCGGCCAGAATCACGGCATGTTCGATGGCATTGCGAAGTTCGCGGATATTGCCTTTCCATTCATAGTTTAAAAGGATGGATAGCACTCCCGGAGAAAGCTTCAATTCGCTTTTTTTGTATTTGGTGCAAAACTCCTGGGTAAACGCGCTGGCCAATATCTTGATATCGTCCCTGCGTTCTCTTAAGGGAGGAATGTGGAGCTTGATAACGTTCAACCGGTAGTAAAGGTCTTCTCTAAAGCTTCCGGCGGCAACGCATTCCTTGATGTCCTTATTCGTTGCAGCGATTAACCGGACATCGGTTCGCATATCATGTTCGCTGCCCACCATACGGAAGATGCCGGACTCCAGAACCTTCAGCAGCTTTACTTGAAAAGCCAGGGATGTTTCAGTGATTTCGTCCAGAAACAATGTTCCGCCGTTTGCTTCTTGAAAATAGCCAATTTTGTCGCGATAAGCATCGGTGAATGAACCTTTTTTGTGTCCGAATAGCAGGCTTTCCAGCAGCGTTTCGGTTAAACTGCCACAGTTCACAGCCACGAATTTTTGATGTTTACGCAGGCTATTGCGATGGATTAGTTCGGCAAAAACGCTCTTTCCGACTCCTGTTTCTCCGGTGATCAGAGCCAGGGTATCCAGCTTGGCGATCTTTTGAACTTTCTGCAACAGAGCCTGAATAGCCAGGGAATTCCCGATGATCAGGTCTGTCTCAATATCTCGCTGCAACATCGAGCTCAGCCGTTTGTTTTCAGCGATCAGCCATTGAGTTTGCAGTATCTTCTCTACCTGGATATTGATGATATCCAAATTGCGGAAAGGCTTTACAAGATATTCACTGGCTCCCAGTTTCATGGCATTCACCGCAGTTTCGATCGAAGCTTGGCCACTAATGGCGATTACCGCCGTGAAGGGATAGCTTTGAGCAATGTCTTTAATCAAGTCCAGCCCATTTTCTCCTGGCAGTACCAGATCTACTATTGCGATATGAAAACGCTGGTTTTCCAGCCTTTCTGAAGCTGCTTTCAAGCTGCTGGCTGTTTCTACTTCATACTTTGCGCCCAACTGAAGTTTAAATAGCTCCAGAGTTTCCGGGCTATCGTCCACTACCAGAATGCGGGGCAGCAAAGTTTCAGACATGATACTCTACATCTTCCTTTTGTCGAATGGAGTCGTATCCGTGGCCAGTCCTTCGTCCGATGACCATAGCGTATGCTGTTCAGCGTTGCAGGCAAGAATCAATCTGTCTGGCAAAACAGACAGTGTGATCTGCTGCATCCCTTCGCAAGAGGAGAGCCGGTAGAGCTTTGTTTCCAGAGCTTCTGCCAATTCGTAGGGAGAGTTTTTTGCCCATACAGCTTCGTTTGTAGTCTCGCTGTGCAACATGAAACGGTGCTTTACCGGCAAAACGCTATGCAATAGGACAAGTTCGCTCTTCAACCAGGCATTCAGTTCAGTTGGTGTCTTTTTCGAAAGCCTGGTTTGCAGGGCTTCCCAAGTTTCTTGCAGCAGATCGTCCAGCTTTATTCCGGCCTCATATATCTTTCTAGCCAGATCGTTGGGTTGCTCCAGTTTTTGAGCATAACCCAAGATCAGGTTCAAGGGGGTCCTTAGATTGTGAATAAGGCCTTCCAGCACTGCTTCGCTAATAGGTTGTTGCATCTATCTCTGTTTTTTTTGATATTCTTCCAAACCGCTGCGGAAAATCTGCATGGCCTTAGCGAGGTCTTCCTTGCAGAGAATATAAGCAAGGCGTAGCTCATTTTTGCCCAAGCCGGGAGAGGCGTAAAATCCTTCGGCGGGAGCGGCCATAACGGTTTCACCGTTTTTCTGATAGTTTTCCAAAAGCCAGATTATAAAGTCTTCGGCATCTTCGATAGGCAGCTTCGCCACAATGTAAAAAGCGCCTTCGGGTTTTTTGCAGATTATTCCCGGAATCAATTGCAACTCTGCATATACCAGATCACGACGAGCCTGGTATTCTGCTTTCATGGCTTCAAAATAGCTGTCCGGAAGGTAAACTCCCGCATTGGCTGCCATTTGGTCTATGGTGGGGGGACAAAGCCTGGCTTGGGCAAACTTCAGCACGGCATCCATCAGAACCTTGTTTTTGCTTACGATGCAACCAATGCGAGCTCCACATGCACTATATCGTTTGGAAACGCTATCCACCATAATGGCGTTTTCGGTAAAATCAGGAACTTCCAGGATACTGGTATGCTTCAATCCGTCGTAGATGAATTCGCGGTAAACTTCGTCAGAAATAAGATACAGATTGTGTTTTTTGGCCAGAGCAGCAATGCGGAAAAGCTCGTCTCTGCTATATACTGTTCCGGTGGGATTGCCTGGATTGCACAGCATGATGGCTCTGGTTTTGCTGGAGATCTTTGCTTCGATAGCAGGATTATCGGGTAGGGCAAAACCGGTCTCGGCATAGGTTGTGAGCGGAACAAGGTTTATCCCCGCCATCGTGGCAAAACCGTTGTAGTTTGTATAAAATGGTTCGGGAACGATTATCTCATCTCCAACTTCACCTACCACCATCATGGCAAAGGTGATCGCTTCGCTGCCGGCAGTGGTTACGATGATATCGTTGGTTTTCAGATCAATACCGTTTTTATGGTAGTATTTAACAAGACTTTCACGGTAAACTTCCAAACCCTGGGAAGGCCCATAGGCCAGAACTTCTTCGTTGAAGTCATGATAAACTTTCATCATTTCGGGGGGAGTGGGGATGTCCGGCTGGCCGATATTGAGATGATACACCTTTATCCCTTTGGCTTTGGCGGCAAGGGCATAGGGCATCAGTTTACGTATGGGAGAAGCCTGAATTTCTTTGGCTCGTTTGGATAACTCCATTTTCTTGTCCTTTATTAGTTATTTTTCCTATGATGCCTTTATTTGGGAGTCTTAAAAAAAGACAAGAAAAATCTTTGGCAGAACCTCAAACTGCCAGTTTATGCCCTCCAATTTTGGTCAATAATCATCAGTTCCGATAAACAGGATTAGTGGCAGGAGTAGATTCGGAAGAACTGCTTTTGCCATACCGGGTTTAGGGTATAGGATACAAATCCATCTCCGGGGTCTGCATCCCATACATGGTAATAATCAGGGTATGGTGAATATGGATCGCTATTGGCATATACTAAATAATAATATGCACCGGGAACCTCTGTCCAAACTATCTTTATGCGTTCTCCCGGTTTGCTGCAGCTTACTATTTGCGGAGTGGGAAGAGATTCTCCGCTTCCTGTAAATATCCGAATGTCTCTGCTATTGCTTCCAGCCACTATAGTCCAGATACCGGGGCTTGGCTGGGTGATGTTGTAATATGTGTTCCCTTGGTAAACCAAAACTCCATTCAACCAAAACTGTGCAGATCCCCAGTTAGAAATCAGGTTGAGCGTAGATACCGAGAAGGCAGAGCCGACATTAGTCTGCAGATTTTGCTCACCTGGGCCGTCGATATCAACTCGTGTGCAGATTATGGATCCGTTGTTGTAAAGATCGCTTCTTATATGAAGGTACAAATCCGACCCGGTGCCGTCCATAATCGTATCCCAGTTGTGCAAGGTCCCGTTCACTATGAAGTGATTGATTCCATAGTAACTTTGAATAGTTCCCTGATTCACCACATCTTCGAAACTTACATCAATATATGGCATTATGGTGCCAGTCAATATGAAATCTCCTCCATGAACGTTATGCAGGTATGCACCTCCAGACATGGAGAGACTGCTAAAACCCTGGGTGAGCAGATCTGTTCGGTATAGATAGCCGCCTTCAAGGGTTAGGGAATAATCAAGCCCATTCGAAAAACACACGATATCGCAGTTATTCATATCTATGTTTGTGTTCACAGTTCTAAGATCCGATAGCAGGATCACTTCGCCACTACTTATACTGCTTGGTTTGCCCAGCGTGTTAGGCATAAAGAGGGCAGCTCCGGGATCCTGATATAGAAACTGTGTGCCGGTGCTCATAAAATGCACATAAGTGCAGTTTATCAAATAGTAGTTTTCCAGGTTGCCATACAGCTTCAGATACAGGTCTCCGCTGGGGCCGTCGCTCAGAGAACCTCTGCAGATAAGGTTTTCTCGCACGGTTAGATTATATGTGCCAGCAGTGTATGCACTCACAGTGCTATAATCTGGTATGGTCAGATTGTCGAAAAACACATCCAGATAGATCAGGCTATTGCCGTTTAAAATAATGTCTTGAGCATCGACAGCATGCAGATAGGCCCCGCTGTATAGAGAAAGATTTGCAAAACCATTGGTTAGGAGTTTTGCTCTATATAGCTTTCCGCCTGTTAAGCTCAAATCATGATTGCCAAGTCCGTTGGTCATATCCAGGTCTTTGCCATTAAGGTCAACAAACGTGTTTTGAAAACGGAGATCGGAAAGCATGCGGTATCCGATTGCCGTGCTTTGACCCAAAAACTGCTGGCAGGAGATATCTGCGGCTTGTTCATCCTGATACAGATTCATTATTCCACTGTTTTTTCTAAGGTAAATAATCCTGTTGGCGAGCACATAATAGTGGTTGAAGTTTCCGCGCAAGTCCAGATCCAGAAAACCGCCTCCAGGATTGTTTATGCAGTTTCCCCGGTTTGTGAAATCACCATTAACATATAGAAAGGCAGTAACACCGGGGGGATTCTGCAAAGTCCCGCCCAAGGTTATGCTAATGTTGTTGCAAGTTTGGTTTGGGTTTACTGAAACAGGGCCGTTAATCACTATATCGTCAGTGGCAGCCGGAACAGAATTTCCCAGCCAGGTTGCGGGAGAAGTCCAGTTCCCTCCTTCAGGTGTAGATTCCCGTATCATACTTTCCAGGCCTGAGATCAGGGCAAGAAACAAAACCAATAACTGAAGTGCTTTCATTACCGTCTCCTATAATATTATAATGTTGGGATGTATATGATAGACTGATTTGGCTGTCAAGAAAAATCAGAGAAGGTGATTTCTAGTATAGTAAGCATCGATGTTATATGTGTAATAGCAGGAGTTACTCCCATAAATTCACTATAGTATTCGGTTATTGATTTTAGATAGTATGATAGACTACATACTGCTGGAATAGCTTGCTCATCACTCTCATGCCATATTTAGTTTCAGTGATTGCTAGAAAATGTCTGATTTTTTCTTGACAGATAATTGCCAATAAACATTCGTGAAATTGATGGGTATATTATTGTGAATAAAAAAGCATTAACCGAACGAGATATCTGTACCAAGTTTATCACACCCGCTTTGGAAAAGGCTGGCTGGAATAAAATGTCCGGCTTCTTGGAAGAGGTTTATTTCACCGCCGGAAGAATCTACGTCCGCGGAAGGCTTACCGCCAGAGGCAAAGCCAAGAAAGCGGATTATATCCTCTACTACAAACCCAATATCCCCATCGCCATCATCGAAGCCAAAGATAATAACCACAGTATCAGTGCAGGGATCCAGCAAGCCCTGGATTACGCACAAATACTTGATATACCATGTATATTCAGCAGCAATGGCGACGGCTTTCTGTTTCACGATAAAACAGCCAGGGGAGCAGGTATAGAAACCGAGCTTGATCTGGACAGCTTTCCTTCTCCAGAGCAGCTCTGGCAGAAGTATAAGCTTTACAAAGGGATTCATACCGAGCAACTTGAACGAATAGCAACTCAAGACTATTTCTACGATGGATCCGGCAAAAAACCCCGATACTATCAACAGGTTGCCATAAACAGAACTGTGGAAGCCATAGCCAAAGGTAATAACAGGATTCTCTTGGTAATGGCAACAGGAACCGGAAAAACCTATGTAGCATTTCAGATAATCTACCGACTTTGGAAGGCCGGCGCAAAGAAACGCATCCTCTTTCTGGCAGACCGAAATGCCTTGATCGACCAAACCCGCAGAAACGACTTCAAGCATTTCCGCGATAAAATGACGATTGTAAAAAACCACACTGTGGACAAGAGCTATGAGATTTACCTATCCCTATATCAGGGGCTTACCGGAAACCAGGAAGACCGCAATATCTACAAACAATTCAGCAGGGGCTTTTTTGACCTGATCGTGGTGGATGAGTGCCATCGTGGGAGCGCAGAGGAAAACAGTGCCTGGCGCGAAATTCTGGATTATTTTGGCAACGCTACCCAGATTGGCTTAACCGCTACGCCCAAAGAAACCGAGACTGCCAGCAATTCCGAATATTTTGGTGAACCTATCTATACCTATTCCCTGAAGCAAGGGATAGAGGACGGCTTTCTGGCTCCATACCGGGTGATCAGAGTAGGATTGAATATTGACTTGGAGGGTTGGCGGCCAGAACCCGGCCAGACCGACATATACGGAAATCCTTTGGAAGACAGGATCTATAACCGCAAAGATTTTGACCGCATTCTGGTTATCGAGGAACGAACCGAAACCGTTGCCGCCAAGCTTACTGAATTCCTGAAAGGTTATGACCGCTATGCCAAAACCATAGTATTCTGCGTGGACATCAACCATGCCGAAAGGATGCGAACTGCACTCAGCAACCTTAATGCGGACATCTGCAAAGAGAATTACAAATACGTGATGCAGATTACCGGGGATAATGACGAAGGCAAGCGGGAACTGGATAACTTCACCAATCCGGAAGAAACCTATCCGGTTATCGTTACCACTTCCGAATTACTCTCCACAGGGGTTGACGTGCTTACCTGCAAGGTGATTGTGCTGGACAGCAACATCCAATCCATGACCAAGTTCAAGCAGATAATCGGAAGAGGAACCAGAATCTATGAGGAATTTAACAAGCTTTACTTCACCATTCTGGATTTCCGCAACGTAACCGACATTTTTGCGGATCCGGCTTTCGATGGCGATCCGGTAAGGATAAAACCCCTTAACGAAACAGATGATCTGACCAGCGTTATAGAGGAAGAAGAAAAAGATACGACTCCGCTTATAGATGCAGAAACCGGGACTGAAATCGAGATAGCCCCGCCCCAGATTCCATTTGTTCCTATTGACACGCAGGAAAAGCCAAAGCGAGCCAAGGTATATGTAAATGGTGTGGACGTATCAATTCTGATTTCCCGGGAAATGTATTTTGATAAAAACGGAAAGCCCATTACTCTCAGCCTGAAAGACCATACCAAGGAGATCATCACAGGTCAGTTCGCCACCTTGGGTGAGTTTCTTACCAAATGGAACACCACAGACCGCAAGGAAGCTATAATAAGGGAACTGGAAGAGCAGGGAATAATGGTGGAAGCACTTGAAAAAGCGGTAAACAGAAGCGTGGATCTCTTTGACATCATTTGCCATGTGGCTTATGATCAGCCACCTCTTACCAGAAAAGAAAGGGCGGAAAACGTGAAGAAAAGGGACTATTTCACCAAATACGGAGAACAAGCCCGCAAAGTTTTGGAAGCCCTTTTGGATAAATATGCCGATGAAGGCATCGAAAACCTGGAACGCCTGGAAGTGCTGCGGGTAAAGCCATTTCCTGAGCTTTTCGGAACTCCGGTTGAGATCATTAGTCAATTCGGTAGTAAACAGAAGTACCTGAACGCAATTAAAGAATTAGAAAAAGAATTATATAAGGTGGAAAATGAGTAGCGTCCAAGGAATTATCAAATCCATTAGAAATATCATGCGTCAGGACATTGGCCTGAATGGCGATGCCCAACGCATCGAACAGCTTGGCTGGATGCTGTTTTTAAAGATTTTCTCAGATAAAGACCGGGAACTGGAACTGCTGGACGACAGCTACAAATCGCCCATTCCCGATGAGCTGCATTGGAAGCTGGAGAAGGGCAACTGGGCGGGAGACGATGAGGGCATCACAGGTGATGAACTGCTGAGCTTTGTAGATCAAACCCTTTTTCCAGCTCTGAAAAACGTGGATGTAAGCACTGGCAACAAGCGCGCTTTGATAGTCCGGGAGGTGTTTGAAGGCAACCACAACTACATGAAGAGCGGAATTAATATTCGCAAAGTGCTTAGTAAGCTGAACGAGCTTGATTTCAACGTTGCCAAGGAACGCCACACCTTTGGCGACATCTACGAAAGCATCCTGAAAGACCTGCAAAGCGCAGGTAAAAGCGGCGAGTTTTATACTCCCAGAGCGGTTACCCAGTTTATTACCGACATGGTAAATCCCTTGCTTGGAGAAAAGGTTCTGGATCCGGCTTGCGGCACAGGCGGTTTCTTAACCGCAGCCATCGAACACTTGAAAGCAAGTGCAAACAACGTGGAGGACAGGCAGACCATCCAAAGCCTGATCAGCGGATGGGAATGCAAGCCCTTGCCCTATCTGCTGGCAATCACAAACCTGATCCTGCACGATATCGAAGTGCCAAACATCACCTATCGAGATTCTTTGGATCAGCCACTAACCAGCTACCACGAAAAGGACAGAGTAAACGTAATTCTGGCAAATCCACCCTTTGGGGGCATCGTGGCAGACGGTAATGAAAAGAACTTTCCCCAAAGCTTTCGCACCAAAGAAAGCGCTGACCTCTTTCTGATCCTGATGATCAATCTGCTAAAGCAAGGGGGCAGAGCCGGAATCGTGCTTCCGGATGGCAGCCTGACCGGAGAGGGGGTGAAACAAAGAATCCGCCAGAAACTGCTGGAAGACTGCAACCTGCATACCATTATCCGGCTGCCCAACAGCGTTTTTCAGCCCTATGCCACAGTCGCCACCAATCTGCTCTTCTTCGAAAAAGGCAAGCCCACTAAGGAGATATGGTATTACGAACACCGTTTGCCGGAAGGCCAAAAATCCTACAGCAAAACCAAACCCATCCGCCTGGAAGAATTTGACCCCATAAAGAAATGGTGGACTAACCGCCAGACCAGTGAAATCTGCTGGAAGGTGGAGATTGCTGCCATCAAGGAAAGAGGCTACGATCTGGATATTAAGAATCCCAATAAGCCGGATGAAGAACCTGAATATAGTAGCGAAGAACTAATGCAAAAGCTTGAAAAAATGGCTTATGAGAGTATTGACCTTATAAACAAAATGCGAAAGGTTTAGCGGTGGCACTGGATATTAGATATATACCGCTTAGCTTTATTACTAAACCCGATGATGTCGAGAAACAATTGCTAAACACGTCAATTTTGAAGGGAGTATATAACAAGTACAAAAACTGCGTATTATTAAGAGATGTGATTATTTCAACCCAATATGGTTATACTGCTTCTGCCAAATCAGAAGGAGCAAATCGTCTGTTAAGAATTACCGATATCAATAACGGAATAGTGAACTGGGATAAAGTCCCTTTCTGCAATTGCGAAACTCCAGATAAATATAAGCTTCAGGCTGGTGATGTTTTAATAGCACGAACAGGTAATAATATCAGCTATCTTGTTGGAAAAGAAGTGCCCGAGAAAACAGTTTTTGCAAGTTACCTTATACGTATTGTATGCAACACTAATCTAATCCTTCCTGAGTACCTGTTCATGTTTTTAAACAGTTATGTTTTTTGGCCACAGATATTATCCAAGCAAAGGGGTGCATTGCTACAAAATGTAAACGCAAAACTAATGGGTCAGTTAGAGATTCCACTATGTCCACTAAGTGAACAAAGAAAGACAATATCAGGGATATATGACACTGAAACAGACTGCAGAAATACTCGTATACTGACTCTATTCAGGACTTTTACAGAATTTAACCATAACCTTAAAAGTCAACTTGCTCTGCTAAACAAACTCCGCCAAGCTTTTTTGCGAGAAGCCATGCAGGGTAAGCTGGTTCCTCAAGATCCCAATGACGAGCCTGCTTCGGAACTGCTGAAACGCATCAAAGCCGAAAAAGCCAGATTGATCAAAGAGAAAAAGCTAAAACCCGGCAAAGAGCTACCTCCAATCAAACCAGAGGAAATCCCTTTCTCAATCCCAGAAAACTGGGTCTGGTGTAGATTTACAGATGTAGTAGAGATAAAATCGAGTTTAGTTAGCCCTTATAAATATCCTTCTCATCCTCATATATCTCCGGAGAATATTGAAAAAAACACAGGAAGACTTTTACCGTACAACACTGTGTTGCACGATAATGTTAATAGTGCTAACCAGTATTTTTACCCGGGACAACTTCTTTACTCGAAGGTTCGCCCAAAGCTTAACAAGGTTGTATCTGTAGATTTCGAAGGGTTATGCAGTGCCGACATGTATCCCTTAGAACCTGCAGGCATTCCCCCAGAATATTGAATATACGATTCTATAAAGCCTATATAAACAG
>CAZGWB010000003.1:0-53946 GCA_964529335.1 uncultured Candidatus Cloacimonas sp. | reverse complement strand
CGGTATTTTTAAATTCCCAAAGGCCCTGGAAGTGCTTGGCCGGGTATCCCAAAGTGTCGCCATAGTCAGACCGGAAAGAGCTAAAGCCAAGCTTGTAGAGCAACTCCAGGTGCCCCACGGTGTGTCCCGGGTGAACGAAAGAGCTTAGGGTCAGCCCACGTTCTGCTGCCACCTGGTGGCATTTCATCAGTTCAGCCAGAAACACCTCTCCTTCATCTACGCTATCCCGGCAATCCACGTGTGAAAAGGTATGGCAGCCAATTTCGTGTTTTACTTTTGCCGCCAGGATGTTCTCGATCAAATCGGGCGCATACCAGGCGGGATCAGTTTTCAGGTTGGTGCAGGGATCGTAGTCGAACCAATCCCCTTGGGCGAACTTCCAGTATTTGTTTTCAAAATGGGGCAGCCTTGGCAGATCGGGATGTTTTACTCCGTTAACCGGCTGGCAGCTATCCAGAAAAAGGTGCCCCACGGTTGCCCAGGTAATGGGAACATTGTATTTGTCGCATAGCGAAAGGATTTTCGGGACGTTTTCCCGGGTTTGCAGGCCGTCCCTGATGGCCTTTTGCAAGGGATCAGCGCAGCTTTTGGAATATCGGGAAGCCCAGGCCAGTTCAAAATCTGCCGAGATCAAACAGACCGCTTTATATGGTTTGGGAAAGCATTTTTCGGCATCAGGAAGCTGGGGTTGGACCACCGGATTTAAAGCAAGAAGAAACTTCAGTTTACTTAGCTGAGCTTTGCAGATTTTGCGGTAATTCATAAAATATGTTTCTTGCGTCCAGCCAGGGTAGCTTCCATTAGCTGGATCAGTTTATTGCAGTTGGCATCTGGATCGAACTGAGTTTGGAGGGTGTGGCGTGCATTGCTGCGAATGGATTGGAGATCCACATCTTCATTTACCACTTTGGTGATCGCTCTGCATAGTGAATCCACATTTTCAGCCTGGAACAGAAACCCGTTGAAGCCGTCTGTGATGATCTCCGGAACCGCACCCAACTCTGCGCCTATTGCGATCAAACCCGAACCCATATATTCCAGAATGGAATTTGAGATGCCTTCCTTGTATCTGAGCGTGGAACACAAAACCCCAATCCCGTATTCCAGCAACAGCTCTTCCACATTCGGCACATGACCGTAAAGAATTACCCGGTCGGCAAACCCCAGAGTTTGGCACAAACGCTGGCAAAAACCACGGTGTGGGCCGTCTCCAATCAAGCCAAGCTGAGAGATAATCCCAGCTTTTATAAGCCTGTGAGCGGCAAAAATGAGAGTAAGGTGGTCTTTGTAGTTCGAAAAATTGGCATTCATCACCACTTTGTCAAGGCCGGCCCGGGTAGCTGTAAATCTATTTAAATCCACAAAGTTATATAGAACCTGACCCTTTACTCCATAAAAATCCAGCCCTGCCTGGCTATTGGCCACAATCTTGCCGCCAGACCTTAACAGAAGCTTTTCCAGATGGTAAACCAGTCCTTCGGACACACCCGCATGTCTGATGGAGCCATTGATCAGCTTTATTCTTCCAGCTTTGCAGAGCGGGATGGCATAGAGCGAGGAAAAAGTATCCTGCACGTAAACAAGTTCTATGGTGAAGAGGCGTCGCAGCGAGGAAAGCTGGCTGAGGGTATGAAAAAACCGCGCCTTTCTTCTGTCCAGATAGCGGATCGGGGCACTGAGGAAGGGTTCCACAACCCCGGCCAGAGGCCCCTCTTGATTCAGTACTGCCAGATAGACTTTAAAATCCCTGGCGGCCAGGGCGCGAATGATCTCCACCAACTGGCGTTCCATCCCTCCAAAGCGCATGCCATTGATTAAGAAGAGAACATTCATTTTCTACTTCGACGTCTTGATTTTTCTTATCAAGCGCAATCCGATTCCCGCCAGGCTTTTTTTTCCATAAAATCGGCTTTGAAAAGAAAGGATGGGGATTTGACGGTGAAAACGCGGCTCTCCCTGCTGCCAGTACCAGAGTGATGACAGCCCAAAACGGGGAATTCTATAATAGCCAGGAAAAGACAAGGGATTTTTGTCGCCTTTGGAAGCCAGCGTAGAGGCCTTGTAGCCCACTTCCCGGGAAAGGCTGACGCTGGTCTGGTTGTATGCCCCCCCAGGCCAGCAAAGAAAATCCACCTCTTTGTCCAGCCCAGCTTCCAGGGTGCGTTTGCTTTCCCGAAGTTCATACAGATAACGTTCTATCAGCTCGGCATCGGTTTCCATCCTGCCCAGTATTCTTTTTCCCAGAATAAACTGGTTCAGCCTGCCTATCAAGGCCCGCGCATCGCAAGCATCGCTATATTCACGCCGCAGAAAGTCTTCTATCTCCGCCAGTTGCTCCTCGGAAAAAAGATGCCTTCTGATACCCAGGGACCTGCCGTTTTCAAAAACCGGACTGACTGCTTGGGGCAAAAGCTGGGGAGAATTCAGATAATCGGACTTCAGGGATTGATTCCGGTTCCACAATAACCAGGGATACTGATAGGGATTGTCCGGACGGGCAATGTCTATCACCTGCGGCCCTGTGGGATACCAGGTGTGAGACATCGAATGTGACTGGATGTCTACCAGCCCTGATCTCTGCATTTCTCTCAATTCCGGCCAATTCAGATAGCCGGTGTTTTCCCCGGACTCATTGTCAAATCCGCTGTCCAGCATTGTTTTACGCGGGGTATCCCCCATTTGGATGAATTCCGGATTTACGAAGATACTGAACTTCACCAGATACTTTTTGGCGATTGGATAGGCATAGACCCAGTTATCGGCAAAACCGTCATCGAAGGTAAGATATGCATATTTATCGGTGATTCCCTTTTCCAGATTGCGATGCCAATCCGCCAGGAACCCGGTTTTGATCCCCTGGCTAGCCAGATAGCGGCAAAAATGTTCAAAATGCTGGAATGGGAAAGAGAGAAAGGCATATCGGGCACGGCTGTTTTGCATGCCGATACTGTGAAACATGATTACATTCATTTGCTATATTCCGAGCTTACCAGTTTTAGTTTCCCGGTTTTGGTGTGATTGTCCAGTACATCCACCTTCTGGAACGCTACTTCCGTGGCGTTGCCGCCATACTCCACAATCTTCGCTTTCAGAGGTTCGGTATCGATCCCGGCATTATCCAGCGTGGTGTATTTTATCAGCAGAGCTCCGTTTTTATCCTGAGACACGTTAAAGTTTGTAACCCCCTGGTCAGAGCGTAGCAGATGCGTCCAAAAAGTACCGCCTACTCTGTTGCCATTGGGGAAAACCACGATATCCAGGGTTCTGCCGATTATCCTTTTGAGCCGCGGCAAGGTTCTACCGCAAGAACAGGGCTCCCACATTTGCTCATCGACTTCCGCAAGGTCTCCAATCTCATACCTGATAAGCGGCATGGCATAATTGTGCAGCAGAGTGAGAACCACCCGGCCAATGCCTTCCGACACGGGATTATCGTTGTCATCCAGGATTTCGACGATCACATTTTCAGAGAAGAGATGCAGACCCGAGTGTTTGTCGCATTCCTGGGCGATCAGCGAGCCGTCCCTGGCTCCGTAGTAATTGAATACCGGGGCTTGATAATAGGCCTGTATCGCCGCCAATTGCTCAGGATAGGTCATCTCTCCCGACAGGGATATCGCAGTGGGGAAATGGGTTAGCGGAGTATTGGCCGTCCTGGCAATCTGGCAAAGATGCGAGGGGTATGCCCCGATCAAACAGGGTTTATAGCTATTTATCTGGCCAATGATCTCCTCGCTGTCTGCCGGCGAAAGATGGTAGGATGATATGGTGCGCTTTCGCTTCATGCCGGAAAGCAAACCCTTGGATTTCTTTTGAGGTGCGGAAAAACTAGCCCCCCAGATCCAAATCTGGCGGACAAAATAGTCGATGTTCATCCAGTCGTGCTGCCGCATATGCAGCGCCAGATAGAAAGGATAGCTTCTCCGGTCGGAGAAAAACCGCGTCACCTCGCCGGTGGAACCGCTGGTGGAATTTTGCACCAGATCTGAGGGGGAATAGCGGCTATTGATCATGTTTTTCCCGAACTCACGGATTAGCTGCTTGGTTAGCAAAGGAAGTTTGGATAAATCGCTGAGTGAGCCAATATCTTTAGCTTGAATACCAAGCCTGGAAAACATCTCCCGGTAGTATGGAACGTAGCGGGAAGCTTCCTGCAGCAGTTTTTGAAGTTTTTTTAGCTGCAGTTCTTGCAGCGCTTCCGAAGAAAAGCACTGGCTTTCCACCAGGCTCTTGTAATGCCCGCGAATGCCTAGCCCATTTACCTTGTCCCACCAAACAAGTGCCAAAAAACGCATCACTCTGGATTGTAAATCACCCGAAACTCTATATTTCATTATATTCTGTACCCTGGTTTAATATGAGGTTTAGGCAGGTTAGAAAGCCTGGCGTACAAAGCGCTGAATTCGTCTACTGTCTTGGCGAAGGAATAGCCGGTAGCATAGGTTTTGGCCGCTTCAGCCGCCAGAGATGACCTAAGTGTCTCGCTTTCCACCAGCCTTTGCAGCATCTGCGCCAAATGGGCGGCATCTCCGAATCTGAATAGTAACCCGCTTTCTTCGTTTTTTAGCACGTTGTTTATCCCGGGAACATCCGAACCGATGATGGGCAGGCCATAATACATCGCTCCCAGCATAGATTTTGAAGTTCCTTCATAACGCGATGGGATGATGTAGAGATCCGCCAAGCCATAGTATTGCCCCGTTTCAGCATAGGGCACCTTGCCCACAAGGCGGATATGATTTTGCAATCCTGCCTCGTTTGCCCTGCTTTCCAGCTCAGCCTGCTGGTCTCCCTCTCCCACGAACAGGGCAAGGATTTGGTGAGACTGAAGGTACTCCCTGCCCAATATGGACAGGGACTCCAAAATATCCAGAGGTCTCTTGATCTCTTTGATGGAACCCAGGAAAAGGATCACGAATGCGGATTGATCATAGCCCAAACGTGCCCGGATTTCAGCTTTGCTTTCCAGAAGCGGATCGAAAGGAATCAAAGGGAGAATCAGGTTCAGTTTCCTGCCCGTTCGCTTCTCGTATTCCTTTTGTACCACGTCCGACACAGCCACTATCCCGGCGCTATGCGCAAATAATCGCCTGTACATCCAATACGGACGCCAGGGCTTTAGCCCCCCGCCATGGATCGATACCAGGTAGGGTATTTTAAGGCGGGAAGCGATAAACGGCAAAACCATACCATAATAACGGCTATCGCTGGTAAAAGCCACATGCAGGAAATCTGGGCGGGGCCGGTTTCTGATAATATCAATAGCAGTCTTCAGCATAAACCACAGGAGTCCGGCCCGGAATCCGGATATCCCCAATAGCCTGGGGCTGTGCACCCGCACCTTGATTTCCGGAGGCAAAGCCACCTTTCTGGAAGTGTACAGGGTGATCTGATACCGGTCTCGAAGAGCCAACAGCAGGAAATAATTAAAAATCTCCATGCCACCTGTGGCCAATGGATAGATATTGGGCGACAGCATCCCCAGATGCGGACGCGGGTTACTCAGGAATGCTCCTAAGTCCTGGGGCTTCGAGCAGATCCTGGAGCATGCAATATTGAGGCCACTGGTGCCCTTCATGCCAAACCATATCCCTGTCCCAATACCCCTTGCATTTGTGCACGGCTTCATCCTGAAACGTGTAGCTGATCTCACAGATAGCCGGCTTGCCATCAGGATCGTAGATAAAATCGTAAGCCATGCTTTGGAAACCAAAATGCCCGGAAACCTTGAAAGCTTCTTCCACGCAGCGCAGATCTATCTGGCTTTCATCCCAGTCTATAAGACCGCTGCCGGAAGCCCGAAAATCTTTGGGACGGTTGAAACGCCTAAATCCAAAGGCCCGGTTTCCAATGATCGTGATTCTGGTATCAAAGCTATTCCCAGGATAAAAATCCTGGAACAAAACATAGTCCTTCTCGATACCCCAAAACTCGGTTTTGAAATAACCGTGCTTCAGATACAAATACAGCCGGTCCCGATACTGTCTCATCAATTTGGCAAATCCCATACTTTGCAGATCGGACAATAATCCAAAGGAAAGGGTCGAGGCATTCACGCCTTTGCCAAACATCAGCCTTATATAATCTCCAGCTTCTGCGCTGTTTGATACCAAACGCACGTTGCTGGATCCTGCTCCCCCTCTTAGCTTGAACACCAGGGGATATGATGCTGACTCGGCAAACGCCAGGGCAGCATCCTGATTGTAAAAAATATGGCAGGGGATGAAACAGAAGCCCTGCTGCGATAAGAGATAATACTGCTTGATCTTATCGTCATAATGCCAGGCTGTTGCCTCATTTGGAAAGCACTTCTTCCCCATTTCCCTCTCGATCACCGGCATTATCGCTCTGGCCAATTCCAATTGGCTGCGATACTGCCCCTGCAAGGCAAGGATGTAATCGCATTCCCCAGCTTTTTGCCAAAAACTGGGTGCATTGGGATCCAGATACTCATATTGAATGGCATTTAACCGCATTATCTCCAAAAATCTGTTTAACAAGCGGGGAACTGAGGTTTTACTAAACTGAATGATCCCTATTTTCATTTTACTCCCTGGGGATTGCGACAGAATTCCACTACGCGCCTGCCTTGAACTTCATTATTAAAAACTGCTTTTGCCACCTCATAACCTCTTCTGCCAACCTCAGTTGCCTCAGCGTAGTTTTGCATGATATACTCTATCTTGCCGGCCACAGTGGAAGGACTAACCTCGTCTAACAGATATGCAGATACTCTATCTTTAAGATACACAGGGATATCGCTGACCTTCGAGACCAATACAGGTCTGCCCGTGGATAGATATTCCGGTAGCTTGGAGGGAAACCCATACCTGGTTTGAAGATTATCGGGCCGGGTTAAAACCAACAGATTGCAATCCGTTAAGAAGTTCATCACTTCGCTGTTTTCAATGCGGCCTGTAAACTGAACCTCGATCTCCATGCCGGAATCCGCCACTCCCCGTTCAAAACTCCCCAGAGTCTCTTCCTTCCTATTGGAATCCCCAATCACCAACAGCCTGATTCGCCTTTGCAGATCGCCTTTCACATGCCTCAATGAGGCTAACAGGATATCAAAACCATC
This sequence comes from uncultured Candidatus Cloacimonas sp., assembly GCA_964529335.1. Classification (GTDB taxonomy): domain Bacteria; phylum Cloacimonadota; class Cloacimonadia; order Cloacimonadales; family Cloacimonadaceae; genus Cloacimonas. The sequence continues at coordinate 46,865 of CAZGWB010000003.1, read as the reverse complement.
CTTATAATTTGAAATCGTGCCGCAATAACCAATCGTAAACTTCGAACTCTCATCCGGAAAATCGGGCATCCGCTGCAGCCTTGCCGATTCCACAGTAGGCGGAACCACAATACTGTGTTTGTGTGGAAGAGCAGTTTGAAGACTACCAGTGATACATAACAGACCATTACTTAGGAAAGGCATCATAGCATTGATCAAGGTTTTACTTAAGGTCTTTTTTATGCGAAAGGGATGTTCAAGAACATTTGCATAGTAGCCCACACCCATTAGTTTACAAGCAATCATCAGAAAAAATCTAGTTGTGTCATACTCTCCAATATGAATAAGCGACAGAAATTCTTCTTTCTCTCGATATTTTGCTATAGTATACCATATCCCAACATAAGTTGAATAGTAGTATACCAAACCCCTAACTAATCTGTGCGCGCTTCGCCTTTTTGAACTCATCGAGTTTATGTATTCAACGCCATGAATAGGCATTTTTTGCCACTGGTAGTCTTGGGTAATAAGCAACACTTTGGTTTGCACCCCATTCAATAGAAGCCCTTCAGCAAGCCTTCTAACATAAGTACTTACTGCATTATCAAACTTAATACCTGCCCTAGCTATTACCAGTATCATTTTCTCGTCTTTCTCCAAACACTTTGGTTTTCTTAACCAGCGTGAGTTCTTCTGCCACCGAAAGAATCGTGAATAATATACTGAGTTTTATCGTAAATATCCGTATGATAGATACCGGGTATTAGCAGAAGAAATGACAGCGTAAAATGGGCACCTGCCATATTTTTCATAACTCCCATGGTGATAAAGATTAGAAGAGTTAAAAGGTAGTAGAATTTGTATGTTTCACTAAAAAACGAGTTGTTACGTAGAAACTGATGACGGTAGATAAAAAAGAAAGGTAGTATACCTAGTAGGCCATACATTGAGAATCTATCAAGCCAAAAGGAATGGCCTGTAGTTGGGCCCCCACCAATTAAAGGACTCCGGATAATGTATTTTAATAGAAAAGGGATTCTTTCAGCCCTTCGGGCGGTATGGGTATCGGCAACCCCCACTCCCTCTTCCATGGTAATGCTAAGATCTGTCAATCGTGCAGCCATGGTTTCCCCCTGACTTACTTCAGCAGCATAGCCAAAACCATATGCAAGAAAGTCACGGGGTAGAAAAAAACTAACTAAAGCAAAGACAACGGTTAGCACCAGGGAAGTTCTGAATCGTCTGACTCCAAGCATGGCAAAGATCAGACCAACAGACGCTAATAGCATTGCAGTAGCATATTCTGCCAGAAATAGTGAGATCATGGCAATAATCAGAAAGAACATCAGTGCAACTTTTTTTCGATTCCATTTTGGGATAGATTTAAAACAAGCCACTACCGCCGGAATTATAAGAGACAGTCCATAATAGAACATAATCCCAGCACTTCCCAGTCTTCGGATAACTGACCCATAGCTAATCCCGGTTTGCACAACACCGCTATATATCATGCGAGAACTTATCCCAGTCGCAAGAAATATTCCGATATTGATCAAACAAGATATTGTAATAAAGACCAAAGCGCTTCGGATTACAATAGTCAGGCCCTTAGAGTCGCCCGAATACAAAAAATACTCGAACATTGAGATCGGCAAGAATATTGCAAAGAGGTTGAGAAATATATCCCTTAGGTTTCCAGTTTCTCTCCAAAAAATCCCTTTAAATAAAACAAAGACAGCCATATAGATATACATAAAAAGATATGATTTTGAAAAAAACCTTACTGACCCAAAAACTAGTAACACTCCTATCCAGAACCATACATATATACTTATTCCTGAAAATGAATATAAGGGTGTATTGGCTTGAAAGATAGGAAGATAAAACAATGCCATCACTAATATTGCTGCGAATCTAACTATAATATTCTTCATACATCACAACCGATATGCTGATACTTGAATTCTGCGCCTATTTTTTTGTAGTCTATCATTTATATTCTCTGCCCTTGCAAGTTCTTAGTAATGATGCCGGATTCCCAACCCATACTTCATACTCTGGGATGTCCTTTGTAACCACGGCACCCATTCCAACCACAGCTCCTTTGCCGATGCTTTTTTGATCACCCACTATCACATTCGAATAGATAGTGGCATTATCTCCAATCTTCACAGAGCCATTCAACATCGAGCTACCTGTTATCAGCACGTTCTCCCCGATAATGCAGTTATGCGCCACAAAGCAAAGGCTGTTTATCTTGGTTCCCTTGCCAATGATAGTATTGGAAAGTGAACCTTTGGCTATGCTGCAGTTTGCTCCGATTTCCACATTATCGCAGATAATCAGTCCTCCCAGATGGGGGAATTTGGTAAGCTCTCCATGTTCATCCCTGAAACAGCCCAAGCCCTCGGTTCCGATTACTGCTCCAGAGTGAATGAATACATTCTCTCCCAATTTGACTCCATTATGCACTATCACTCCCGCTTCCAGGATCGTGTTTTTACCAATACGGCAATTTCCTATCACACAATTTGCCCCGATGCTTACGGAGTCATCGATTATGGCTTCGTGATGAATAGTCGCAGAGGGATGGATACCTGGCTCAGCTTTTTCCACAAAAAAGCGATTCCCCAGCTTGGCTATCGCCGTTCTGGGATTCTTTACTTGAATCAGAACCTTGTTTTGTCGTATCAAAGCATCGGTATAGCTCACACCCGGATGAGCCAGAATGGCTCTGGCAGGAGACTGCTCAGCCATTTGCTGGGGATTGCTGGCTGCCAGGCTTATCCAATCCAAGGTATCGGGACTGGCGTTTTCCGGGGAGCAGAGCATGTTTACCATTACCTGGTCCACTTCGCCAAAAACGTTTATCAGCTCAGAATCCAGATAAGTGATCAATTCGGAAAGCGACAGATAGTTTTTCATAAAATAATCCTAATACTCCGGAAACTCTGAAGGATCGAATAGCAGATTGGCTGTGACCGGAGTTTTTTGGGCATAGTGGTTTATCACTGCCCGGTAGTCCGCAGTAAAGGATTCTGCTATGCGGCGATTATCAAATTCGCTTTCCGCCATCTCCAATGCTTGAGCAGCTAGGCTGTTGCCAAGAGTGGGTTCTTCCAGCAACCTTAGCATGCACTTGGCAAGCTCAGCCACATTATTCATGGGTGCTATCAGGATGGCATCCCCCTTCCTATTCAGATAGGGAGTCCCCGTGGTTTTGTAAGTGACTACGGGCAAGCGCAGGTATATAGCCTCTATAATCGTGCTGGGGATAGCATCCAGCTTTACTGGAAGCAAGGCAAAACGAGATTTTTGCACTTGGGCCAGCAGATCAGAATGCAAGGGATAATAACCATTGAACTTCACATTATCGTTTAAGTCCAGCTCTTCAAGGCGAGTAGCCAGATAGCCCTGATAGGCATTAGAGCAGCCTCCCACTACGTTTAGCGAAACCTGAGGGTGACTTCTTTTCACCATGGCCAGTGCTTCCAGGGCATCTTCTATCCCTTTTTTCTTGGAGACTCCCGCGGCAAAGAAAGCAAAATCGTATTCTTTAGCTATGTTTGGCTGCAGAACGGGCTTGGCAATCGGAAAAAACATTTTGAAGATGATGGCCTCAGGATTGTTTTTCAAGATAAGATCTCTGTGCATCCTGCTGCCACAACCATAATAACTGCATAGCTTGTGTATCTTCAATTCAAGATTCCATCTGTATGCATCGCATTGCCCTGATACCAAACGCCGGGATGGATTTGTATACACCGTCTGCGCAGAAATGAAAACTGGAACCCGCTTGATATCCAAAGCTGCAACTGAGTAATGTGGGTTTTCCGTACCAAACAAGTTCACCAGATCAGGATTGATCTTTTGGATTGTTTTTTCTACGTAGATGCGGGTAAAGATATACCAAGGATGAGTGCGCCCCAGTAAACGCATCTGAAGGCGGGGAAGAAACAATGATTCCTCCGGGCTGTAGAAATAGTAATGAACTCCATTTTGGACAAAAGACTGCGAATAATCCCGTAGCCCGGCATGGGGTGAGATCACATGCAGTTCAATATCTGGCATACCCTCAAACTCGGACAGCAGGTTGCTGATCCAAGGCGCAAAATCGATATAGGGACGATTGTCTTTTCTGGGACGCAACTTCAGGTGAGAACGCACCATCTGGTTTGAAAAATGGCATAGCCACACTATCTTTAGTTTTCTAGTCATCTATGTTCTTTTGACCAAGCTCGGCCAGACACCTGTCATAATAGGCGATCAGATTCTGCGCCCTGCCTTCGATAGAGCGCAACACCCTTTGTCTGGGTGCCATGGGAGTGTCTTGCCACATGCCATCGTGGGTAAGAACCTGAAGATATTTTATCGAATCGTCCTGTAATACATCTTCCAAACGCTCAAATCTCCAGAATCCGGTAGAATCCGAACAATAGCGGTATTTCTCCCTGATCTCCCGGCCATATACATTCAGCATATCCGCATAATAAAGATCGTTGTGCGCCAAAAGTTCCGGGGTTGTGTTATGGAAAGAGAAGCTGCTAATTTTAGTGTCTAATAAAAGCTCGAGTATATGCTTGTCAATTGACAAGCATTCTTGTAAATGCCCCTTATCTTTCACACCCCAAAAATGTGCATCAAAATGTAATCCAACATAATGCCCTAAGGCTTGTATCTCCTTAGCTAAGACATATATGTTTTTCTCAAAAATGTTGTAAAATTCGCAATGAAGTTGAAAAAAATAGTGTGTTTTTATACCCGTCTCTGCTTCAACTTTAGCCATCTTAAATGCTCTTTGTACACTGAATTCTACATCATGTCTCCACACGATTGTGCGTGCCTTATCCGTTGCTTTCATGCTAGAATCAGTATTGTAATCACTAAATACGAAGCCCTTGCTTACGGCCAATCTAAGCAACCTTCGATAGTTCTCAAGTGTGAAGTCACTGAACCTGTAAAATGACTCATTAGTATTCACTATAACTCCAGATAATTTGGATAACGATTTGTTCTCTCATATAGAATTCAAGTCTGACCACAAAAAACTCTTTATCACAAACCCTTGACGCCTCATACGCTGATACTGGAACCACGTAGTCAATGCTCAATTAGCCTTGCTGGAACGCCCACGTAGGTACCAGGAGTTAGTATATCTTTAACAACAACCGCTCCAGCCCCGACTATAACACTGTCACAAATGGAGATTTCTGGGAGTATGGTAGAATTAGCTCCGATATAACACTCGCTGCCAATTCGCACCCTACCCATAACTGAAGCATTGGGAGCTATTGTTGTATACTTTCCGATGAATGTATCGTGCATAACATTCGCAAATACGTTTATTCTGACAAAGTCACTTATAACACAATATGATGATATGTGAGCCCCGTATTGGACAACTACTCCTTTCCCGATCTCGGCAGTATGAGATATCTTGCTATTCGGGGAAACTAGTGTGGCGTACTCTAATTTAAATTTGTTCAGTTTTGTCTCTATGGATTTCCTTATGCCAGGACTATCTGGACTAATCAGAAACTTAGCTTTGTGTGAATTCACTTCGTAGTTGAAACTACTATCCGTCCCTAAATATCTTATATTGTATCTTATTAAATTCTCCTGAATTCCGTTATTGTCTGTATAGCCCTCAATAGCACATCCGCAATCAAAGCACAACTCGACCAACTCGGAGAAACCACCAATCAATACGATACTCATTGCAAAGAACCACAAATAGTCTGAACTTCAAATTCTATCAACTTTGCATACATAGGTAATGTTAAGGTAGAATCGGTGTATTGCTCAGTTATTGGCAAGCTCACAGAATACTGAGCAAAGCTGCTGAATCTATGAACGGCAGGATAGTGCACGCTGGTTTGCACTCCTTTCGCATGGATAGAATCTCTAGCCGCATCCCTTAGGGTTTTATCCGCGTCTTTCAGAACTATGGGGAAAATATAATTGGAAGTGAATTCCGGTTCGTTTTCAAAAGGAATTATCACTCTGTCCAATCTTTTTAGGGCATCGATATACCATTCTCGAACCAGGGCTCTTTGCCGCAAATCGTTTTCAAGTTTATCCAGTTGGGCGATTCCCACCGCGGCATGGATATCGTCCATTCTATAGTTGTAGCCAAGAGTAACTACATCGTATTCGGTGGCATGTCCTGAGGCACGCTGGTAAGACATCGTAGTCATACCATGAGACCTTAAAAGCCTGGCTTTCTCGGCAAAAGCGTCGCTATTCGAAACCAGCATACCTCCCTCGCCCGTGCTTATGTTTTTATTAGAGAAAAAGCTGAAACAGCCAATATCTCCTATGGTGCCAAGTTTTTGCCCTTGATATTCAGACATGGGGCCATGGCAGGCATCCTCTACGACCTTCAGGTTATGCGCCCTGGCTATCTGCATTATTTCATCCATTCTGCAGGGAAACCCGGCATAATGCATCACCACGATGGCCTTGGTTTTGGGGCCGATCTTTGCCCGGATATCATCCGGTGATATGGTAGGTTCATGCAATGAACAGATATCGGCAAAGACGGGGACAGCGTTTACATAGCGCACTGCATTGGCGGTAGCCACGAAAGTTAGAGAGGGGACAATAACCTCATCGCCTTCTTTTATTCCCAATATCACCAGGGCTAGGTGCAAAGCCACAGTGCAGTTTGCCAAACTAACCGCGTTTTTCACTCCCAGCATTGAGGCAAACTTCTGTTCCAGTTCCAGACATTTGGGTCCGGTGGAAATCCAGCCGGATTTAATCACATCATAAGCAGCTTTGGCTTCTGCTTCGTCAAAATTTAGGTCAAACAGGGGTATTTTATAAGCCATTTCTATTTCTCCCACGAATGGACACGAATGAAAGATCACAAATATACAAGAATGATCTTCTGGAATTATTGGTTTGCGTTATAGGACTATCTTTTCCATTGAAGTCTTGGAATTCCGAAACTGATGAGTAAGCCAGATTATGATAGGTAATTGAGTGCTTGGGCTACATGTTGGTCTGTAAGACCCACACAGGTTTTAAGCTCAACGACGATTTGATCGTAGCACAAAAAGTCCACATAGTATTTCTTTTCTAGAAGGGCTTCTTTATAGGAAATCTCAAGCCTATGCTCTTTACGATAAGGAGTGCTCCGTCTCTGAAACTCAAGTGCTAGAGCTTCCTGGTAAACAGGCTCAAGGAAAGAAGAGCCAAGCTCGTTATGAACACCATACAAGCTCCTACGATCTTGAAGCACTCGTCTTTACAAGTTAGTTTATGCATTTTTGGATTCGTGTTCATTCGGGATATTTAATTCGTGTAATCCGTGGTAGGTCAAACATTATACATCCCGGGTTTATACTTCGCCAGATTTTCCGGTTTGGTAAACCACTCCACGGTCTTTTCCAGTCCTTCTCTGATGCCGATACGGGGTTGAAAGCCAGTAAGAGACCTTATCTTGGAGTTATCGCACCACAGCCTGAATACTTCCGATTTTTCCGGTCTGATCCGTTGCTGATCGGTAATGAAGTTCACATCGCTATGCATGATGTCCTTGATCAGATTAAGCGTGTCTTCCACCGATATTTCAAAATTCGACCCGATGTTCACCACCTCGCCTATCGCAGCGTCGCACTCCGCCAGTTCCAGGAAACCTCTGCAAGTATCGGCAACGTAATTGAAGTCCCTGGTAGGGCTTAGGTCGCCCAACCTGATTTCTTTTTGACCGCTGGCTATCTGGGTAATGATTGTGGGAATAACTGCCCGGGCCGACTGGCGTGGGCCGTATGTATTAAAAGGACGGACAATCGTAAGAGGCAGTTTAAATGCATTATGGAAGCTCATCGCAATGGCATCGGCACCAATTTTACTGGCACTGTAAGGTGATTGGGGTTGTAGGGGGTGTTTCTCATCGATAGGAACATATTGGGCAGTTCCATACACCTCGCTGGTCGAGGTTACCAGCAGTTTTTTCACCCCTGTATCCCTGGCAGCCTGACAAATATTCAGGGTGCCATTTATGTTGGTCTCAACATAGCTGTTAGGAGCAACATAAGAAAATGGGATTGCTATAAGAGCTGCCAAATGAAACACAATATCCACGTTTTCGCAAAGTGATCTGCAGAAAAATGGATCGCGGATATCACCGCATAACACTTCCAGATTTTGGTTTTCAGGAATATCTTCCAGCCAACCCCAATAATTGAAAGAATTATACTGCGCCAAGGCCCTAACCCGATACCCCTTGCTTAGAAGTAGTTCCGTAAGATGTGAACCGATAAACCCATCGGCTCCTGTGATGGCTATTCTGCTGTTTGGCATTACTTGTCTCTTACCCTTGTCATTCTCTTGATGAATTCCACAGTTCTATTGCCAAGCACTCTCCGGAGAAATCCTTTGGGGGTGGTTCTTTGAAGCCGTTTGATTTTCGGCAGGATATGCAATAGAAAATGGTGCTTGTCGTATTCATTATTGGGTTGGATGGAATCTGGATGGTCAAGACCCTTTTCCCAGTTTAGTTCCAAAGCCGGAAGATTGTGAGTGGGAACTGCTTTCTTTTTTGCATTATGGGTTCCCGAAACTCCAATGTTCGACACCAGGTTATGTTTCGGTACTATGCCCCATGCACCGTGTACTATTCTTGCATATACGAACAGAAAATCCCATACCTTTCGGGTGGAGATTGATTCATGGTGCCTGGCAAAGAGCTGTTTCCAGAAATTCGCTTCTTTAGCCGACAAAAAGTAGCGCCTAAACACCTCACCATTTTTAACTGAGGGCCAGGATAACATCTCTCGATCTAGAAGTTTCCAGCGGTCTCGCCAAGATGCCCAGCCATAAATATGGGGATAACGTGAAAAATAGTAATCTGTATCTGGTGAATTGGCTTTAGTCAGGGGAGTGAAATTATCTCCACTAACTATCCATACTCGTTTATCTGCAACATACCGGTCCAGCATCTCATCGCAGAATTTGAAGAAAGAGACACTCGCCACGCAGTCCTCTTCGATGACTATGGCTTTTTCCTCATTGGCAAACACCCAGTCTATCGCGGACAATAATGATGTGTAGATATCCACATGCTCTGTTCGGAAAAAAGTATGCAGTTCGCATTCCCAGTCAATTCTATTGATGAGTTCCCGAACTTTCAGATTGTTCTGTCTCTCTTGCTCAATCCCGGCTCTGGCCAAGTTTGAATAGAAATATAAACTAGCGGGTTTGGCCTTCCGGATTCCCTCGAATGATCGGGAAGCATATTCCGGACGGGCAAAGGTAATAAAAAGTACCGGAGACTGGGTTCGATACTCCAGAGTTGGCTTATCTTCATTGAGATTTTGCATAGGCAATCAATCCTTTCACACCCTCTTCCAAACATATCTGTGGCTCCCAATCGGGAACAGCAACCAGATTGGTGGAGTTGATACATGGTCCATCGTCGTGAAGCCGTCTGGATAGCTGACCGAAACCAAGCTTAGCATCACTTTTAGTAATCTGTTTCAGATACAGAACAAGGTCTTTTATCTTCAAGGGGTTTTGCGATCCAATGTGAAAATCATAATAATGATCTGGAAAACTATCAAGGTGAGCCACGATGCTTTGATAGGCTTTAACAACATCATCTATATGAATAAAATCCCTACTCTGCATCCCATCGGTTAATGGGATAACGGATTCATTTGCAAGTAAGCGTTCTATCATCCCAACGATAAAATTCGCCTTGCTTGCTCCAGGTCCATAGAAATATTCCAGTTGGACGTTCAAACATTTTATCTTACTGCTTTCCATTTGCAGCCATTCAGAAAACTGGCGTTTACTAAGTGAATAGGAATTCACCTTTCGGCCCAATACCGTATCGGTATTTATGAAACACTTTACAGAAGATCTGAGAGCAGCATCCAGCAGGTCAAGAGAGCGATCGAGATTGACCCTGGCAATCTTCCTCCATTCTTTGTCGTCATAGTCATACAAAGTTGCGGTATGTATTATGGTATCTATGTTCTCCTGTCTCAACACATCAATAAGCTCACAATGATCTGCATTATAGACTTTTATTGATTTTGGGTAGTCTTCCGGATTGTCCTTTACATCCAAACCACACACACGGAATTCGCCAGACAGGCATGTAGCCAATTTCGAACCTAAGTAACCATAAATGCCGGTAATAAGAATATTACATGATTTTAGCATTGTGAAAAATCCCAGTTCACCTTATGGCAAATCATCAAATGACCTAATATATAACGAACGTTTTAGCTGCAGACATTCTTTTGAACTGACTATCCTGTTTATTCCCAATCGTCGGTAAGGATATTTTGAGGATCTACTCCATGCATCTGAAGATATACTCGAAAACTCTTGATCATTTCGGGTGGACCGGAGATAAAGTAGCTAGCCTGAGGCCCATTTTGGGAAAATATGCTCTCGATATCCAATCTTCCTTGGACATCTTCGTAAAATACCTCAAATCTGGAATCCGCATTCTGCTCAAATCTATGCGTTATCTCAAGGCTGAAAATGTCATATCCAGCAGATCGAAAACCAAGATAAAGCCTAGGCTGAGAATACAATGCAAAACTGTGATGTGAAAAAAGAGACATAAAGGGAGTAACTCCGGTACCCCCTGCGATGAAAACCGCTTGGTTTTTGATATGATCACGTGCAAAAAGGTCGCCATATGGCATTTTTAGCCATATCTGAGATCCCTTTCGCAGAGTATCCCGCATTCTTGAAGTGAATTCTCCTTTTACGGAATAGGTGATTCTGATATTGGTTTCGCTGGGATTGCTTTGCATGGAAAAACATCTTGATTCTGGCCACTGTCCAATTCCATCATATTCTTCATCCAAGGCAAGATGCAAGAATTGCCCAGGTAGATATCTAAAACCAGAGCCCAAGGGGGCAAGTTCAAGCTGATATACTTCCTGATATGGATTTAGAACTTCATTCACTATGGCTTTATACTTTTTTACGATCATAACCTGGATTTTCTCCTCACATTCAAGATATCATAAGATAATACCATGATCATATTAATCACTTATCTGTATTCCCTAAGAAACTCCGCAATCTGCTGTGCGCAGTATTCAAACATGCCATCAGTCAAACCAGGATATGTTCCGAGGAAAAACGAGTTATTCATCAAGAGATCCGTGTTCTGAAGGCTACCCACAATCCGGTAGTTTTTCCCAAGAAATGCTGGTTGTTTGGTTAGATTTCCGGCAAATAGGTTTCTGGTTTCGATTAGCTTCTGATTCAAATAACTGGTAAAAACCTCACGGGAGAAAGGAGATTCTGGCCTTACTGATAGCAAATATGCAAACCACGCTGGATCAGAATTTGGTGTGGCCTGGGGCCGAGTAAAATATGCGGAATACTCAGAGAAAATCGCGTCCCATTTTTGGAAATTCAGCTTTCTCGCCTTAACGAAATCCGGCAGTTTATCCATCTGTGCAGCTCCGATCGCTGCTTGGATATCAGTCATCTTCAGGTTGTAACCGATTTCAGAATAAACATACTTGTGGTCATACCCCAAGGGTAGCTCTCCGTATTTCTGAGTAAATCTCTTTCCACAGGTGTTACTTTCACCGCCTGAGCAGTAGCAATCCCTACCCCAATCCCGGAATGATCTTAGAATAATGGCCAGATTTTCGTTATCGGTAATAATCGCTCCACCTTCACCTGTGGTGATATGATGAGCCGGATAAAACGAAAGGGTGGCAAGATCGCCGAATGTTCCGGTTAACTTGCCTTGATATCTGCTGCCTAATGCATCGCAGTTATCCTCTATCAACCACAATCCCGCCTTTGTAGAAATGTCGGTAACTGCTTGAATATTAAAAGGATTCCCCAAAGTATGAGCAAGTATTATACATTTAGTTTTGGGTGTCAAAGCTGCCTCTAGTGAAGCCACATCTACATTTGCAGTTGCAGGATCCACATCCACAAAAACCGGGATCAGACCATTCTGGATAATGGGTGTTACTGTGGCAGGGAAGCCGGCGGCAACAGTGATAACTTCATCACCTGGAAGAAGTTGCCTGTCTCCCAAGCGCTTTGAGGTTAGTGCGCTGAGCGCCAATAGATTTGCCGATGAGCCTGAGTTTGTCAGGATCACGTTGTTGATAGAAAGATAATCGGCGAGTTTCTCAGTAAACTCCTCACTGAAACGCCCTTCAGTTAGCCAGTAATCCAACACTGCATTTACGCCATTGATCAATTCATATTCATCATATACCCTTCCAGCATAATTCACCCGTGACTTTCCGGCCACAAAAACCCTGTCTTTTACTGAAACGTGGTAAAACTTGCTGACCAGAGCAGCTATATCATTACGAATCGTGTTCTCTTCGTTCATTGTTTTAATCCTTACAATTGGATTCATGCAAAAAGTCATGAATCTGTCTTTGGCATTCTAGAAGGACATCTCCTCCAGAAATCCAGCATTTGTTCCATTCTACAATTGTAGCTAGTGTTTTTGATATAGACCATTGGGGTTTCCAGCCCAACTCAGTCTTTGCTTTTGAACAATCAAGCTTCAGATATCTGGCCTCATGTGGCTTGGGGCTTGAATCGACCGTATAGGAAGCCCCATCCCCCCACAACTCGCAAATGGTTCTGGCAATCCACTCCACATTTTGCACATCATCATCATCAGGGCCAAAATTCCAAGCTTGTCCATATTCTGGGCCATGTTCAAAGGCCTTTCTGACAAGCATCAGATAGCCCGTCAAGGGTTCTAAAACATGCTGCCAGGGTCTTGTTGCCAAAGGTGAACGAATCACAAGCTGTTCCTGCTTGGAAATTGAACGGAAAAAATCAGGAATCAGTCTGTCAGTAGCCCAGTCTCCTCCACCTATTACGTTTCCAGCCCTTGCTGTGGCAACCACTGTTCCATGTTTATCGTAATCCAGCAAGTTGAAAAATGAACTTCTGAAGGATGCTACTGCAATCTCGGAACAAGCCTTGCTGCTGGAGTATGGGTCATACCCTCCCAGTGCTTCATTTTCACGATATCCCCATACCCATTCTTTGTTTTCATAACACTTATCGGTAGTGATTACTAGCACCACCTTTACGCCACTAGAATGACGAACCGCATCCAATATGTTCACTGTACCTATAACATTGGTTGTATAGGTATCTATCGGATTCAGATATGATTCCCGAACCAATGGTTGTGCCGCCATATGTATTACTATTTCAGGCTCTACTTCCTTCAGAACAGAGGAAAAGTGCTCATAGTCACGAATATCCCCAATATGCGATTGCATCAGAGATGATAACCCAGTTTCTACGAACAAGCTGGGGTTGGTAGGTGGTTCCAAAGAATAGCCGTAAACCTTGGCACCAAGCATACTGAGAAGTATTGACAACCATGAACCCTTGAATCCGGTATGTCCCGTGATCAGAATCTTTTTCCCAGAAAAGAAGCCATCATTAATATATTGCGAAATATGGTTTTGCATTGATCTCACCATTTAATCCATGGCGCTGAATTTGATGTTATCATTGCTTCAAGCTGGTTTTTATCACGCAGGGTATCCATTGGTTTCCAGAAACCTGTGTGCTTATATGCATATAGCTTTCCTGCCTCTGCAATCTGCTCCAGAGGTTGTTGCTCAAATACTGTTAGATCCCCCTCGATATAGTCAAAAACATCAGGCTCGCACACAAAGAAACCCCCATTAATCCATGCCCCATCCCCTTTGGGTTTTTCTTTAAAAGTCTCTACTTTACTGTCTGGAGTTATGCTAAGCGCTCCAAATCGTCCCTCAGGTTGTACAGAAGTCATGGTTATAATCCCTTTGTGCCTTTGGTGAGCTTTAACCAATTCGTTTACGTCAACATCAGCCACACCATCACCATAAGTTAACATGAATGTTTCATTATTCACGTAATCCTTGGCTCGCTTTATCCTTCCTCCGGTCATGGACTCCTCGCCCGTATCTAAAAGAGTAACTTTCCAAGGTTCGGCGTGTGGAACCAGGTACTCAATGTTGTTTTTTGAAAGATCAATGGTCATGTCAGCCATGTGCCGGTAATAATTGGCAAAGTATTCCTTGATCATATAGCCCTTATATCCGCATAAGATCACAAAATCATTGTATCCATAGGTGGAATAAATCTTCATTATGTGCCAGAGAATTGGTTTTCCACCTATCTCAATCATGGGTTTGGGCCTAAGATTGGTTTCTTCAGAAATTCTCGAGCCCTGGCCACCGGCTAAGATGAGTACCTTCATGTTTGTCTCCATTTGTTTTCTTTTGTCGTTGCCTCGTCCATGCGCATTATTATGCTGACTCACGGTATTATTTGATAAAAAATGCTAGTTCTCAACCCCATTATCCATAAAATGATCACGATAGATTTGTTGGGCCTTCTCATAATCATCTATTCTGCCAATGTCCAGCCAATATTCGCTAATAGCATATCTGGTGATCGGCATCTTGTGTTCCAGCATTTGTAAAATCAGAGTATCCATGTTATACTTCTGCCCTTTCGGGATAAAACCGATAAGCTCTGGCTTGAATATGTAAATACCAGCTAGAATGGTCGTTTTCAAAGAAGGCTTTTCATCTATGTTGGTAACGTAATCTCCTTCGTATTGGATATTGCCGAATTGAAAAGGCGTCACCCATTCTTTTGTCCCGATGGTCAGTAGTGAATCCCTCACAGTGGCAAAATCATACATGGCAGAGAAATTCAAAAGAGTAAGGATATCTCCATTCATTACTAAAAAAGGTTCATCAAGGACATTCTCGAGTAAAGTTAATGGACCCACAGTTCCCAGCGGAATTTCCTCCTTGCTTATACTAAGCTTTATTCCATAGCTGGAGCCATCACCAAAGAAATTCTCTATGTATGAAGACTTGTAGTTGGTCGCCAGAATAATCTCATCGAATCCATGATCTCTTAAATGCTCAATCTGGATCTCCAGAACTGCTTTTTCTCCGATGGGAAGCAGTGGTTTGGGGATAACTTCAGTAAAGGGTCTTAGGCGGGTTCCTAACCCTCCAGATAAAATAACTGCTTTCATATTGTGAATACCTTATTGTTTCGAGTTCAAAAAAGTTCCATGAAGAGCCTTGAATTTTGGGCTCTTCTCATATAATTCGTCATAAGTCCCCTCTTCAATTACCTTACCTTCGTCCATCAGATAGATGCGATCGCTATTGCGAACTGTGCTTAGTCTGTGAGCTACTATGAACATAGTTCTGGCTCCTTTCATTCCGTCTATGGAACTGGCAATTTCCTGCTCTGTGATTGTATCCAGAGAAGCTGTTGCCTCATCCATCACCAGGATGTCCGGGTTTCGAAAGATCGCCCTGGCGATTCCAATCCGCTGTCTCTGCCCACCGCTAAGCCTTGTTCCCCTCTCTCCTATCATTGTGTTGCTACCTTCGGGCAATTGACTAATCAAGGTCTCCAATTGAGCGGTTTTAATCGCCATCTGGTAGTTGTCCTCGCTGATGCCGTTCTCAGGAATACCCCAAAGAATGTTATCCCTGAGGGAGGCATCTGCCAGATAAATAAACTGAGGGATATAACCCAAGTGCTTCTGCCACTGCCTCATATTGCCGGTAATATCTTTTCCATCAACCAAGATGCTTCCCGATTGAGGAGAAATCAAGCCACTTACCAAATCCAGCAATGTAGTTTTACCTGCTCCAGAACTTCCTACAAAAGCAACCACCTCGCCTTTCCTGATTTCCAAAGTTACTTTATCGACAGCCGGTTTTGTGGCAGAAGGATAAGTATAGCTAAGGTTTTCAAAGCGAATGGTATGATTGAACTTGATATCGTCAGTCTCAGGGTTCTTCTGGTTAGCACTGTCGTAAGTATCTACGGGAATTAAGGGGATAAACCGGCTCTCATAGATTGGGTTTATTGAGACGAACGAGTATCTTAACATGGAAATTGTAGTTGTTATCTCCCTGATGGCGGGTAGCAGCCTGATCATTGCCACGCTGAACACAGACAGGATAGGGATAATTGACTCCAGCGACCTGCTCTGAAGATACATCAGCACGGTTATCAGCAGCAGAGCACCCACTGCCAGTGTTTCAAACAATGGCCTGATCGTGCTGCTAAGCATTACCCTGATCTTTTCGGAATGCGCCATTTGCTTGAATGCCATTCTGTAAGAATCAGTGAAAAAGTTCTCCGCATGCATGATTCGTGTCTCTTTTATCCCGTTCAACCCCTGATTCACTGCTTTAACTATACTCATCCTGGCTTGCTGAGCCTTTTGCCCTAATACCTCCATTCTGCGCCGGGTAAACTTTAGGAATAGAAACGAGATAGAGCCGATCACCAAGATGGTGCTAATGGATGCTATAGGCTCCATTATGAACAGCACTATAGATATGTTTATCACCAACACGATGTCCATAAACAGATTTAAGGTGCTTTGTAAAATGCCAACCACTACTTGACTGACCTCGGTAACGCAATTTCGAAGCAGTTCCGCAGTGTTATGTTCTAGTAGATATATATAATCAGCATACATGTAGCGATGGAAAAGCTCAAGCCCATAACGAACCTGTAGGTTTCTCAGGTAGTTTGCTTTAATAAAGCCAACCGCCACCAAGAAGATGTTTTTAAAAACAAACACCACAATCAAGGCCGAAGCTCCCCAAATTAAAAGCTGGCTTGTAGTGGTTATATTAAATCTGGCTAATAAGGGGCCAGCGATTTTGTGAGTAAGTATCTTTGCGGGATTTGCCAGGGTTAGAATAAAAGCAGGGATTGCGCCCAGACCGACTACCTCGACCATGGAGCCAATTATCTGTAAGACAAGTATTCCGATCAATTGCCAGCGATCTTTGCTATCCAGAATCAGCCATAGCTTCTTCCAGAATCCCAGTTTGGTTTTCTCCTCAAGACGGGATGTATCATTTAGTTTGTTTGTTAGCATTTAAGACTAAACTTCCTTTGTAGTCCGGACTACTCTTGATGACAGGTATCTTTGGTATACAGATGACAAAGCAAAAACACTCAGCAGGATCATCCAGGGAATTATTGGCATAAAGCGCCTGGAGACACTTCCTATCGGATAAAAGAACATTAGGAATCCCCATAATGGTAATATGGCAAGATGATCTCTTGCCGGCAACATAAACAGCCCAATTATCGAGGAAACGCCAAGCAACAGGCTGATTATAACCATCCCCAGCCCCATGAACACCTGAAGAAAACCCTCTTCCCTAAATGTCCTTAGCAATGAACCCATACCCCTGGGCAAGCGAAAGGGAGGCCAGTGAGTTTGGAAAAACAAGTTCCCCAGTCTCTTAGCTGTAGAATTAAACAGGTAGGCAACCCCTGAAATCCCTCTGCTGCCAAGTTCAGTTTGTATGGAATCTGCCTTTAGATCATATACTCCTTCAAAAGAATTTGTTACTACTTCTAATGAACTGAGGTTGTAATACCATTTATCTTCCAATTGCCTTTTTTCTTCTGCAGACATCAGTTTGTAAAAAACAGCTTCATCCATAGCTGCTACGTAGTTCATAAGCTCATGAGTATAGGTAGTCCCCATCGATTTGATAATCCTAAGATCCTGGGCTTGGGAATAGCTAAACCAAAGCCAGGGAGAAACCAAGACTATGTAAGCAATTCCTGAGAGAATCGAACGTGTTATCAGCATCTTAGGATCTTTCAGGGTTAACCAGAGCATAACGGGTATAATGGGAGTAAAGGCAATATATGCTTGCCAAGTTAAGGATCCCAAGGCCAACACTACTGAGGCACCAAGTAAATATGTTTCTTTATGGGTTGCATAATATCTACTAAGCAGATATCCTAACAAGATGGTAAAGAAAGCTATTAGAGGCTCTCTCAGAAGAAATGAGGAGAAAACATGGTAAGGATAGAATATGGACAACAGCAAAGCCGAAATCTTGCAGATTCTGACTGAAAAGAAGGGCAACAGACTTTTATAAAACAACACGACACCAATCGCAAGAAGCATTGCCTGAAGATACTTAATGATCCATATCTCAGGATAATATGACAACAAGCGTTTCTGACTCAGGTTATAATCGTCAGTCTTTATATAAGATACTCTCCCTAGTGCAGAATAAATTCTATAAACCGATCCCAAGAAAATTGGATATCCTGGCTCTCTGTTAAGTTTTGTCGGCGGATCAAGTCCCAATTCGCTGGTATATCCCCTGCCAGCAATTATATTTACAGCATAATTATGAAATCCCGTTGAATCAGGAGAAAACCTCATCCCATTCAAGATAATCCCCGTTATTCCCAAGCTGAAAGACAGCACTGCTATCAGAACTGCAAAGTGCAGATCTTTGCTTAGCAGGGATTTGATGCTACCGGCGAATGAATGCTTATTCATCATTGTAAGTATGCCAAGCAGAAAAACGTCATTTTCGTATGCCAAACCACAAAAGAAATATCGGTTTCAGGATATCCCACCAGTCCACGAAGGGTTTTATCTTTGAATACTCCGCACCCTTCTTGTTTACGATGCTCTTCTTTACTTTGGGATAGAGCTTCGAGATCGGAACTTCCACATACTTGTATCTTCTGCCCTTGGTAATCTTGAAAAACAGGTATATCTCCAGGGCATACCTGTCCAGCCACTCCTGGTTGATATCAATATCCGGATCATCCAGAATTGATAGCCTGATTGCCCTGAATCCCTCCATGGAATCGGTAATCCTTCTAAAAGTAATGATGCTCAAAAACAATGCTATAAGCTTAACCATAACCAGCCTGAAAAGCGGAGTGTGATCTCTTCGGCTTCCAGGCAAATACCTGGATCCTTGAACGTAGTCCGCCTGCCCGGCAATTATCGGATCTACCAAACTGGGAACTTCTGCGATCGTATTTTTGTTATTCCCTGGGATTAAAGCCAGGATTTTATAGCCGTGCGCTTGGGCATAGGCCACTGCATCCCTGATCGAGACCCCTATGCCAAGATTTTTATCATGACGAACTACCGGGATATCATAGTCTGTGATATAATCGAATGAATCATCGGTAGTCCCATCGTCCACAATCAGCAGATCGATCTGGAAGTCATGGGGAATGCTATCAAGGGTAGCTTTCAGGTTTTTCCCATTGTTGTAGCTTACCACAACTGCCAGACAGTCTTTATATCCTGCCATTGTTTATACCTATCGAATCGTTATTCTTAAAAATGAAGGTGGACAAAAGAAAATTCGTCACCATGGTAAAGGGGACAACCATAAAGGCAAGAATCCAGTTCTCATAAGCCAAATAGACTCTCAACAGATGCAGAGCTCCTGTCCCCAGAGCTAGTGTAACTATATATGAGGCATAGAACATGAGGATACTCTGCCAGCTTCTTTTTTTTCTAAATGTGTAGCCAGCATTGAGCAGATAAGACACAAATATCGTTGCCACATACACAAAGATATAGGTAGGCACCAAGGGTGTCTCCAGAATCTTCAAAAAAACATATATCAGAATCAGGGAGAATACGGTTACCACTCCGCCGATAAATACGAAGCGATAAAACTTCGCAATCCCAGATCCAAACTTCGTCTCGATGAAATTTGATATTATGTTCATACGAACTTGTTTAAAGCTTCCACGACTTCTTTCGTCTCTTCCAGCGTTTGAACGGGGCTAATAGGCAGAGAAAGAACTTCACGATGTATCTTTTCGGTTACTGGCAGAGATAGATGCGAATATTCACGGTATGCCTTTTGTTTGTGGGGTGGCGTAGGATAATGAATCAGAGTTTGTATGCCCAAGTCCGATAAATATTTCTGTAGCCTGGCTCTCTCGCCATGTCTGATTACGTAAAGATGCCAGGCATGGCAAAGCGCTTCGTTTATCTCTGCTTTCTCCTGAATTACTACCGGAAGGACAAACCTGCTTTTATCCAAATGTGCATCGTAGTATCCGGCTATCTCACGTCTTGCCTGATTTTCGGTGTCCAAGTTCTTCAGCTTTATTCTCAGCACTGCAGCTTGAATTTCGTCCAAGCGTGAATTCAATCCTTTCATATCATGAACATACTTGGCTGAAGAGCCATAGTTCCCCATAGCTCGCACCATATCTGCCAATTCACTATCGTTTGTGGTTACTGCGCCGCCATCACCCAGGGCCCCAATCAGCTTTCCGGGATAAAAACTGTGCCCAGAGGCATCTCCCAATGAACCAGTCCTCTTTCCTTTAAAGACCGCGCCATGGGCTTGAGCATTATCCTCTATCAGCTTTAGATTGTGCTTCTGAGCCATCTGGATAATCTCATCTGACATGGCATTTTGTCCATATAAATGAACCACCATAATTGCCCTGGTTTTGTTGGTGATTGCATCTTCAATCCCTGCGGGATCTATGTTATAAGTCCTGATATCAGGCTCTACCAAAACTGGTTTTAACCTGTTTTCGGTAATCGCCAGAATGGATGCTATGTAGGTATTGGCAGGCACTATTACCTCATCTCCTTCCTGCATAACACCCATTTGGATATAAGCTCTAAGGATCACCCTCAAGGCATCCAAGCCATTGGCTACGCCAATCGTATGCTTACATCCGATGTAGGCTGAGTACTCAGTTTCGAATGCTGCCAGTTCATCTCCCATTATGAACATACCAGAATCCAGCACTCTTTCCAATGCTGCAACTATATCAGCCCGATACCTGTTATTCAGCTTGGCAATATCAAGGAATTTTACCATCTACCTACCCACCTATTGTTCCGGTTTCTCTTGCCAGGGATACCCTCGGTATTCTTTCAGGTAATCACGCCAAGGATATACTCTTTCACCCTGGTCATCTTTGAGTTCTCTAACATCTTTTACAATCTTGGCTGGATATCCAACTGCAAGACCATAATCCGGAACATCCTTAGTAACCAGGGCACCCGCACCAACAATCGCATTTTCACCTATCGTCAATCCTGGCAGAAGGACAGAACTCGAAAAAATCTGCGCATATTGCTTGATGTGACATGTCAGTAAATTCCCATGAGGAGGGTATTTGGAATTTGTTAGAACTACAAAAGGGAATATCCACACATAATCTTCTATTAGATTATACTCACTCAACATTACATTGCTATGCAAGCGGACATAGTTGCCAATTTTAGATTTTCCTGGTAACTCGGAACCAGAACCAAAACTTGTATGGTGTCCAATAATGCTCTTTTCCCTGATGATTGCATAATGACCGGTTTGAAAGTGACTTCCAATGCTAACATCTTCATAGATGGTCGTATGAGCTCTAATAATAGAATTTGCTCCGATTGTCGTCTTTTTGCCAATCCGTTCAGAGCTATGGTAGTAATCCATCGTCGGTTCGCCGATTATGGCATAAGGTCCGATAAAGCAATTGTCACCAATCTCCACATTATCATATATTACAGCACCTCTGCCAATTGATACATTTTCCCCGATGATCGCCTTTTCACTAACGTAACTATCTGAATTTCTCATAATCAGTCTCCCAGGATTGATATTGTAACTGCCTTAGCTGCTGCTAATCTTGTCTATCGTCTCTACAGTATAAAGGTTTCCACGCCTTTGCTCCGTCAGTATGGTCCCTATGTATTTCGCAATGATCGTAAGGGTAAGAAAAACACCTGAAAAACCGGATGAAAGAAACAACATCGTGGTTGTCCAGCCGGATATCGTCGCTTGGCCACTCAGGTAAACATAGGCAGCATAGACTCCTATCAACATGGAAATGATAAGTGAAATAGCCGAGAACACCATTGCGACTTGAGTTCCAATATTGGAGAATACTATGAATACATCTGTTGCAAGAGTAAGCTTCTGAAAAAGTGTCATTTCGTCATTACCAACTGTCCGTCTTTCCGGTAAATACTCAAGAGTAGATGTAGGGAAACCTCCAGATTTATAAAGAACTTTTCGATACCGAACCTTACCCCTTTCAAGTAAAGCTCTGTTTAGTGCTTTTCGAGATACAATCTTGACTGTTTCTGTATGCTCATCAACATTCAAGTGAGAAAGGCGGTTAAGCAGCCAATAAAACAGTTTTGACTTAAACCTTGTAGAATTCTTTGGAAATGCATAAACTACATCGAAACCACTAACGGCTTTATTATATAATTCGGAGATCAAATCTAACGCATAATCAGGCCGGGGCGACTCCAGCTCAAAAACAAAATCCCCGATCGCCAAATCTGTTCCAGCCAGCATTGCCAGTTCCTTTTTGTGCCTCCAGGCAAGGTTAATTATCGTTATGGTTCCCTGTAAATCACTGGCTGCTTTTTTTATCTCCTGCCGGGTTCCGTCCAAGGAATAATCATTTACCAGAATAATCTCAAAAATCTCGAACCTGCTGTCCAGATATGCGTCCAACTCCCTCAGAAAGCCGGCAACAACCTTCTGTGCATTATATACGTAGACTACAACAGAAACAAAGGTTTTCTCTTTCATCCAATTACCTCGTTTAAATCGTAAACAGTGTTGATCTTTCCAGACAAGCAGGACACGAATCGTGGTTCCGAGCTAAACTCGCGGATAACCGTCGGTCGCGAATCATCCAGTTCTGAAGCCATCAAAATCGGCTTTATGGCAAATAACGACTCGGTTGGAGCAAAATCAAACTCTGGTCTTAGGTAATTTCTCGCAAGCTGGGACATATACCCCCATGCGGTTGGGGGTTTTGCGAAACAGGTATTACAGTTTTCCAGATTATTGGGACTGCATTGGGGGTTCACTTTCTGGCAGTTAAAAGCCGGTAGAGCCTCATAACTGGTAACATGGGGAGTAAAGGTAACCGAAGTCAATGAAAAAGTTCCATCCAAACCAAAAGGCATAATGGAAAAAAAAGGACCATCCATAACGGTAAGCCCAAAACCGGACAACTCACGGTTGGGTTTACACAAGGCAATTTCGCATATTTCGTATTTTATCTTGAATTTCTCAAAGCCAAACAGCTCCAAAACCTGGTTAACGCTGGCATATGTAGTATTTATAATGAAAGGGGTTCTGATCTGAGTTCCGTCGCTCAGATTCAATAAGAAGGTTTTACCCTCCACTTCCCTATCAACAATTCTGCAGGAGTAGGCTATCTCCACTTTGGACATTACCTTAAGTTGCTCAATAAAGTAATCACGGATTTTGAACGCATCGAAGGCATATTCTTCTGTTTCAAAAGCAGCATCGATCATCCCCGGTTTAAAAAATTCGCCAGCGTCGATCTCGCGGCAAGGGATCCCTGTGTAAGCACAGAACTTCTTAAACTGATCCCCGTTTGTATACGAGAACTTGCTTGAAAGCGCATACACTTTCTTGAACTTACTGTTTATTGCAAACGAGAAATCTTCGTTGAACCTTTGAAAATAATCGGCGGATTTTTTGGCTGTGGAAATACTCCGGGGATAATGATAGCCATTATGGACTCTCGCTTGGTTCACAAAGGAAGCTCTCGAAAATGCAGCATCATCGCATTCTACAATGGTTACCCGTTTTCCCATTTCGCCAAGCTTCAATGCTGCATACAAGCCATATATTCCTGCACCTAAGATCAGGACGTCTGCTTCTTTCATTTACTGGAGGTAGGTCACTTTTTTAACAGTCTAGTCTTGAATTCCAGCACTGTTTATAAAGGCTGGTTTTATTGGCAGGTATAACACGTAAGCAAGAATGTCATAGTTCAGATGAGTGGTGGGAGAGAAATCGTGCTTATCAATTATCTTAAGATCAATCTGAGCAGTATCTGTTGTCCCCCAATAGTTGTTTGCCGCTTGAATATCTTCACCGCCCCAGGTAGTGGCATGAACTGTCTTGTCAGTGCAGATAATGTTGTTGTTCGAAATAGTCGCATTAACCATTACATAGCCAAAACGGATACCCGTGGCGGCCGTAAGGGTGTTGTAGCTGATTGTCAAACTGCTGTTATTATATGTATAAATCCCAATATCATCGCAATGTATCAGGTTATGAGAAATGGTAACCACTGAATCAGAGTGAATATAGATCGAATACACCCTGTTTTGAAAGCTGTTATTGCTTACATTCACGCTGGGAGCTGCAGTTAGGCTCATCCCTCTGGAGGTATTGGCAAGTATGTTTTTGCTAAAAACCACACTAACATAGGATGAAATGGTTACATTGAATTCATCTGCAAGCGGCAGGTTATAGAAACTACATGATTCTATCTCAGCAGTAGAGGAGTTTTGTAAAAAGCCTTGAGCCATTATCCCTCCATTACTGGATTTGAAAATGCAATTACTCACTTTAAAGCTTCGGCTGAACACCAAGCCTGTGGCATTATAACTGAAGTATCCATAATCTATCACTCCATCAGTGATGGAGGCCGACTCTGCGATGTTGATTCTATCATAATATGCAAATGAAGTGGTTTGCTCTGTTGACATTAATTGGTCGTTTGAGGTTATTCGGAAAGGATTTGTTTCTGTTCCCCGCATTTTTATCTGACCATAAAAAGAAAGCCGCTTTCCAGCGTTGATCCTTACCACTGCACCGGGCTCGACAACCACCGATGTCCCCTGAAGAAACTGAGTATCATCATCGATTACAGTATTATTCTGAGCTGTAAAAACAAAGCTACCTTGGGTGTATGAGCCTGAGAAATGGTTTTCTTCATATAAAGTTATCTCACTTTCCAAGGAGTTTTCAGTAGCCCCCAGCGAAAGATTGTATTTGTAAACCACTCCATAACCCTCATGGAAAGCCACCAGATTGTAGGTGCCGGCTTCAAATCCTGCCATCGAAAAGTTACCGTTTTCATCAGTTATAGTCTTGCTGACCACCGTCTGAAGTCTGTGATCAAATTCTGATTTCTGATCGGCCAATACTCCTAAAGCGGGATAATCACGGTTAATTCTGGCCACGGCAGTATCAACGGCTGCCAGTTCATACAAAGCTACCTGGATGCCGGAGAAATCTGCCGGCAATCTGTTCTGAGACATCATCCCCTCAGCCATAACAATTCTACCGGTCAAGGAGCCTGTTTTGGTTTCGGTGGAAGAAGAACATGAAGTTGTCAACAGATATACCAAGATTAGAAAAAGGATATATACTGCTAACCTCGACATCTTTGGGAAGCGGGAAAGAAAACTACGCATTTTACGCATCCTTTTTATTTAAAGAGATGTTAGTAAAAAATGGTGTCCGGATACCGAAAACACCAGTATACACTTGGAAACACATGAAATTCAAGCTGATAGCCATTCCGAATGCCTGGAAGGCATACTTACGCTTATTCGGCATTTTGAACCTGCCTACAGCTTCGCCTGATCACTTATGCAATTGCATAAGTAAGGCTTGTGCAAGGTCAGGCAAAATCTTAGTTAATAGGGAAACTAGTCAGACTAAACCTGTTATAATGAAACAGAGACTTTGCATCCACGAACTACAACACGTGGGGGCAAAGTCTCCATTGTTACGTTAATCAAGCTCAAGTTTATAATCTGTCTATAGTTATCTATCATTATCCAGAAATCTCTACCTAGTTTCTTTATAGTGAATGCATTATCAGATGTTCGGCTCTTAGTGTCAATGATTTTCTTGAACCAGAGCGTGAAATACGCTGTCTAGATGTTGATAATAATGTTCCCATCCGGACATTAAAACATTCCCTATCCAGCATTCATGCCATCCAAACTCAGTAAATCCCATCCTATTTCCAGCCGCTAAAAACACAGCAAGTAAAGGACAGATATGCAAATAGTCTATTAGTGACCCAAATTCCTGCCGGAGGCTTAATCATAAATTGGGTTTCCACAAACCTTGTCCAGTCCATTCACCGGCAGGTTTGGGTAAATATATGCATACAATCTGATTTTCGGGTGATAACCTATAACTCACTTGGGTTTTTATCGCTCTAAAGCTTGAATAATCCCCTCAGCCCATTTACTCCAAGTATGTTTTTCCCAAACTTCCAAGAACAGCTTCTGAGCCATATCCAGTCTTTCCTGTTCGTGGTTCAGGTAGTAATCTATCTTTTCCCGAAGCTCGCCAATGGTATCGAAACTTACCAGGCAGTCATCGCCAAATAGCTCAAATAGCTTGTCCCGTCTGTCGATAATCTGAAACCCCTTGCAGGCTGCGATCTCAAACACGCGCGGTTGAAAGGTAGTTACCACTTGAGGCGCAGGCAGATTCAAGTTTATCTTGCACAAGCGGTATAGTTTCCTAAGTTCCTCGAAGGAAAGCCTTTCCCCCTGGTAACAGCTTCGGAGCTCTGGCAGGTATTTGAATCGATAGGGCCATTTATCTCCACCCCAGATCTTTAAGTTATAGTCGGCCAGGTAGGCCAGGATATCGGAACGATAGGCTCCTTCGGCTCTTGTTCCATAAGAAGACCCCGTAAAAGAAATCTGGCAGGATAGTTGTCGCGTATCTGCATCAGTGATCGCACTTTCCTCTATTGGAAAAAACACATCAGGGTCATAACCACCATAATGCCAATAAATAGATGCTTGGGGAGCGACCTTGCGGATATTGATGTCCCAAGCTGGTTCACCGCTAAAAATCACCTCGAAATGCTTCAAACTGTGAGGAAAATCAGCAACCCAGCGGATCGAATCCCAGGGATCATCACCCACACAACACACCATCTTGCATCTACATTCTGTCTTTATCCTGTGAATCGTGTCCGGATACAGCAGGCTTTCATTGAATACCAGAAACACATCCGGCTTGGCAAGCCTTACCTGTTTCAAAAGCTCTTCGTTATATTTTTTCAGACAATGCCTACGTTCCCAGTCCTGCACCGGGCTTATTTTCCTAAGCGGCAAAGCACCAATCAACTTATTGAGTTTATAACGATTGCTGTTAGTAACGACCTCGACCCCGTTCAGGTCAAAAGCTTTGCGCAAAGCCTGATTGAAACCCTCATGCCAAGGTATTCTGGGAATAAAAATCTTCATCTGTCGTTTACCCTGGACATAATCAGCAAATCGCAACGCTCACCCTCTACGTTGCAGTGTTTTCTTAAGGTTCCTTCCGTTTCAAAACCGGCTGCTTCATACAGCTTTACCGCAGCCTGATTCACCGACAGCACATATAGGCTTATTTTATATAGATTCAGTTTCTTGTATCCATACTCCAGCATCATGCCCAAAGCGGATTTTCCATAGCCCTTACCCTGAAATTCTGGTAAAATCGCAATCCCAAACCAGGCAGTTCTATCCACCCAGTTTATGCTTTGTAGAAAGCAAACTCCCGCCAATAAACCTTGTTCATTGCTTTCAATCCCAAAATAGGCTTTTGAGTTGCTTCTATCGGTAAGAATATTCTCCAGCCACTGCTTTTCAAGCTCAGGGCTAACCGGAAACTGATGCATGGCTGCCATATTTTTTACGCTGGGATCGTTATGCAGTTTGATCAGTTGCTCCAGATCCCTTCCATTCAGGGGTCGAAGCGATATCAATTCGTCCTTATACATATCCTTTCTCCATGCCTTTCAGACAAGTTTGAAACCAGTGATGATTTCCGCCAGGGTTTTCTCAGCAACCATGAACATCTCTTCCCTGCTATCAGCCACAACTATCACAAAACCAGCGCGCTGCCCCATGTGTGTAACTTCCGGAACAAGATCACCCTGGCCAAAAAAACTCTTTGCCCAGACCACTCCAGGCTGTTTTAACACTCTGTCCAAATCAGGCAATGCAACGATTCTTTTTCCCGCGGGAAGATTATAAAAGCGAACCATTCCATGTTTCTGAATGGAGCTTGGCGTTATGCCCGGATTTATCCCCAAAGCGATATCCACCACAGCTTCTTCCATATCGATACCAGTAACGGGTTTCAGTAAATGCGATATGATAAAATCGCCCGCCAAACGTCCATTCACCTCTACAATCGCAGCTTTGCCATCCACAAGTTTTAGCTCGATATTAAACGCCCCATTCTCCAAACCAAGGGCAATTGCTGCTTTTTCGGCTAATCCGGTAAGTTCTAGCTTCTCTTCATGCGTGATCGCAGCAGGAATGATATGCCCCATCTCCACAGTATAGGGAAAGGGATCGCTGATCTTCTCCACGATGGCGCAGACAGTGGGTTTACCTTTGTAGCAAACCCCTTCGGCATTGAACTCCCTTCCTGCTATATATCCTTCCAGAATCACACTTCCATCAGAAGAAAACCCTCTTGCTTCCCGGATATATTGCTCCAGTTCAGCAGCATTATCGCATTTGCAAACTCCCCGGCTGGCATATCCATCAATCGGTTTACACACAAGGGGATAGCCTATTCTGCGTGCGTCCAGATCCCAGGGCTGGTCTTTGTTTAACAAGACCCCGTCGGCACAAGGTATTCCGGCCTGGATCAGAGCAAGCTTCTGGGAATATTTGTGTCTGAAATTCAGAATCTTGGCCCTAGGAATGAAGATCAAGTTCAGTCTTTTTGCCACTTCCGCCTGCCAGGCAAGAGTTCGGTCAACCGGGGTAGGAACAATTCCGGCAGCCTGATGTATCAAACCGAAATCAACCGCCTTCTCTACATCGCCATCCTCGCATAAGAGGCTTTGATCCGCAATCTCAAATCCTGGCTGGTCGGGACTAGTTCCCACCACCAAGGCTCTATGGCCTTTTCGCTGAATGGCTTTGACCATGCCCAGGCAGGATTCTGCGGCTCCGATCACCAGTATGCCTTTGGCGTCCAGATGGCTCACGCAAAAACCTTCCTAACCGCTTTACAAACGAGTTGCCTTTCTTCCATAATTAGGGAAGGGTAAAGCGGTAATCGCAATAATCGCTTGAAGAAAGCCACAGCCCCGGGGAAATCTTCGTCTGTGCCATAAGTTCTATAAAAGCTGTTTTGATGCAGTGGATTGTAATGTACGTTGGCATAAATCCCTTCAGCGCGCAGAGCGTCCATTATCCAGTATTTGTGCTCAGGTGGAACCAGAATCCCGAAAATATGCCAGTTGGGCTGTGAACCTTCCGTATTGCGGATAAAGTCCAGACCTTCAATCCCTTTTAGCTCTTGCAGGTAGAATTCCGCAATATCTTTACGCTTCTGGTTAACCTCATTAACCTTCTTTAACTGGCTAACCCCCAAAGCACCCAGCAGGTTGGATTGAACATAGGAACCGCCGATATCCACATATTCGTAGAATCCTCTGGTGATGTTTCCCGTTATAAAGCTATGCTTATTGGTGCCTTTTTCCCTCAGAATCCTTATCCTGGCTGCCAGTTCGTCATCATCGGTGGTCAGAGCACCGCCTTCTCCAGTGGTGATGTTCTTGGTTCCATGGAAACTGAAGGTGGATATATCCGCCAGAGAACCTGTCCTCTTGCCTTTATAAACAGATCCGAGGGATTGGGCTGTGTCATGAACCACATATAGACCATGCTTTTGGGCAATTCCGTTCACTTCATCCATGTCCGCCGGATTTCCGGTATAATCCACAGGCACGATCGCCACAGTATTCGAAGTTATCTTTGCTTCCAGCTTTGTGCAATCAATATTCCCATTATCGGCATACACATCGCAGAGCACCACTTTCAGGTTATTATACAGCGCTCCCAAAGCAGAAGAGGTATAGGTGAAGCAAGGAACGATCACTTCTGAGCCCACAGGAAAAGCTTTTACCCGAAAGGCCAATTCCAAAGCGGAAGTGGCAGAATTCAGAAAGAGGGCATGCTTCACACCCACATAATCGGCAAGGGCTCGCTCAAAATCCCGGCAGGCAGGTCCATCACCGGAAATGAAGGTGCTGTCGAAGGCTTCGATTATGGATTGCTTGTCACTCGCATCAAGGTAAGGTTTGTGTATGGGAATGGTAACCTTAGAAACCGGTTCTCCGCCATTAATGGCAAGTTTGGGATTGTTAATATTTAGCATAAGATACTCTCTTTAGTGATGAAGTGATGAAGTGATGAAGTGATGAAGTGGATTCATTTCTTTTCTTCTTTAAGGTATCTGATTAAACCAGATATCTGTGATCTAATAAGCTTTATCGATTCGTAAAGAATATCATATTCATTATCCTTCAAGTACTCAAGTCTCAGCGCAATTAGCAGTTGGGTATCTAGTTCTGCCAGGCTTCCCAAAGCAATATAGAGAAATTGGATGAACTCACGATCGTGGTTTCTACCTGCTCCTTCAGCAATATTGGATGGTATTGATACGGCTGCACGACGTATTTGTGAAACCATCCCATATAATTCATCCTTGGGAAAGCCTTTGGTTTGCTGGTAAATCAAAATCACCAGCTCGATACCATTTTTCCATACGTCCAAGTCCTTGTGTGTCTTCATATAATCTCCTTAATCTTCATCACTTCATCACTTCATCACTTCATCACTTCATCACTTCATCACTTCATCACTTAACAACATCTCTCGCCTGTAAAACCGGATCCGTGCACGGCCATAAAATCCCAAGTCCAGCGTCGTTCCAGGCAACCGTAAGTTGCTCATTGGCATCAATATACTCACCAGAATAGGCCAGTTTGTAATGAAACACAGCCTGCTCACTCAATACATAGTAGCCATTAACGTAATTTGGTGGAATAAGTACTTGTGAGTACTCATCCGCTTTCAAGGTAAAAGCATCCCACTTTTTATAAGTTGGTGATTCGGGACGCATATCCACCACCACTTCAAAAAGCTCACCCCAAACGCAGGAAACCAGTTTCCAGGTTTTGCTGTCGCCATGCAAGCCGCGCAACACGTTGTGTCTGGAGGTGGCAAACTTGTCATGGATGAACTTCAGTCCGGCGGGCAGGAATTCCTTGTAGGTATCCTCGTTGTAGGTGGTATAGATGTTTCCCCGCAGATCGTGGCTGAGGGATGGCTTGATGATCAATACTTCCGGCAAGATACTGGAACGGCTCAGTTCGTAGTCTTTGTAGCTCATGTGTCCTCTATTGCACGTCTTCCATGCTCAGTCCGCTTCCGAATCCGCCTTGTTTCAGGTATTCGTTTTTGCGGGTAAGTTTCAGGTCGCTGGTCATCATTTCGCTGATCAGCAGATCCAGATCGTATTTACACTCCCAGCCAAGTTTTTCTTTGGCTTTGCTGGCATCGCCGATCAGCAATTCCACTTCGGTGGGGCGAAAATAGAAAGGATCCACTTCCACGATGCATTGCCCGGTCTGCAAATGCTGCTGTTTTGCATTAACCCGGCTTTCGAAGAGAGGGGTATCTATGGAATCGATAATCCCCTTTTCGGAGATTCCTTCTCCTTCAAAGCGTATTCCGAGCCCGATACAGGAACAGCATTTTACGATGAAATCGCGCACTGAGGCCATTCTACCCGTGGCGATCACATAGTCATCCGGGCTATCCTGCTGTAACATCAGCCACATGGCATTCACATAATCCTTGGCATGACCCCAGTCCCTGAGAGCGCTCAGATTTCCCAAAACAAGTTTCTTTTGCAGACCCAGGGCGATATTGGCCAGGGCGCGGGTTATCTTGCGGGTTACGAAGGTCTCACCCCGGACGGGGGATTCGTGGTTAAAAAGGATTCCATTGCTGGCATGCATGCCATAAGCTTCACGGTAATTCACTACTATCCAGTAGGCATAAAGCTTGGCCACTGCATAAGGCGAACGGGGATAAAAGGGGGTTTTCTCAGTTTGCGGAATGCTTTGCACCTTTCCAAAAAGTTCGGAAGTGGAGGCTTGATAGAAGCGTGTTTTCTGTTCCAAACCCAATATCCTGATGCCTTCCAAAAGCCTCAGGGTTCCCAGGCCATCTGCGTTTGCAGTGTATTCGGGGCTGTCGAAGCTTACTTTCACATGGCTTTGAGCAGCCAGATTATAGATCTCGTCGGGTTCAAATTCTTTAATCAATCTGATCAGATTTGATGAATCGGTAAGGTCAACGTAAGAATAATCAAACTGCTTGCCGGAATTACGTTCGGGGCTGAAAAGATGATCGATGCGGGCAGTATTGAATAGCGAGGCTCGGCGCTTCAAACCTATCACACGATAGCCCTTGGCCAGCAGCAGTTCTGCCAGATATGCTCCATCCTGGCCGGTGATCCCGGTGATCAATGCTGTTTTCATAAGTCCTCTATATTGCCTTTTTATGCTATGTTTCCGTTTTCTGTCTATCAGTCAAGCACAATGTTCGTGGTTGCTCACTACTCCCCTGCCTCCCCTATCCCAGGCGAAAGCCTCGCGAATCTCATGGGCGTGGCTTCCGGGTGGCTTCCGGGTGGAGTCCGCGTGGCGAGCAAGGATTAAGCAACCAGTATGCCAGGAGAATGCCTGCCAGCAGGGGGAAAAGTGAATCCGCCTATTTGAACCAGAGTTCACGCCCATGCCGCACTGAAATCAATTGCGCCATAATGCTTACCGCTATCTCATCAGGTGTTTGGGAACCGATAGGCAAACCGATGGGAGCGTGGCATTTTTCCAGGTCAGACTCATTAAAGCCTTTTTCCAGCATCTTTTCGAAGGTCTGAGCCACCTTGGTCTTGCTGCCAATCATCCCCAGGTATTTAAGGGTTTTGCGGAGACATTGCTCCAGCACTTCCTTGTCGTGCAGGTGGCCATGAGTCATAATAACTACGTAGCTGAGCGGAGAAAAGTAGATCACTTCGCTGAGATCGGTGTAATCATGCAGGATAGCTTTATGACAAAACTGGCTGAGGTCGGATGCGATGATCTCGCTGCGGTTGTCGATCAGCACCACTCTAAAGCCGTTCAGTTTGGCCAGCAAGCCCAAGGCGCGGCCACAGTGTCCCGCTCCGATGATGTATAAAGTTCCCGCCAGATGAAGAGGCTCGATAAAAACACTCACCTTGCCCCCACAGATCATGCCGGTTGGCAGATCGGCAATGAAAACACCCTCGGAAAGCTCAAAGCTAAGTAAAACCGGTTCCTGGTATTCTCTTTCGCGGATCAGTTCGATCACTTTGTGCTCCAGCTCTCCCCCACCCAGGTTGCCAAACAGGGTATCTGGTTTGCCCACAGCGAGTTTCATACCGCTTTTGGCTGGGGTGCTGCCATCGCTATCCACCACCACAGCTTGCCATAGGGTTGTGTTATCTTCCAGCAAAGCAGCGATTTTATGATAAAATTCCAGGTTTTCCATCTTCATCTCCCAAAGATTATTTGATACAGAGTAATTGCGGTGGCCACTCCTACATTCAGGCTGTTCTTCCATCCCAATTGCGGCAAATAGAGACACTCGTCGCACAGCTTCAGCAACCCGGGTTCGATGCCCAGACTTTCGTTGCCAATCAATAATGCCAAAGGCAGATCAAACCTGGCTTCAAAAACACTTTTGGCGTCAACTGCCGTCTCCAGGGCACAGATTCCATAGCCACGTTGACGGCTATCCTCGATGGCCTCAGCCGTGGTTTCAAAATGCCGCCAGGCAACCAAAGCCTGAGTTCCCATGGCGGTTTTTTCCATGTTGCCATGCTGTGGGGTCGGGCTGATTCCGCAGAGCATAATCTCACCCACACCCAAACACTCGGCGGTTCTAAACAGCGAACCTACGTTAAAAACCGATCTCAGATTATCACAGATAATGCTTAGCCTGGCAGCTTTCTGCCTGAGCAGAGGATCGGCAAAAATGCTTCCGTCACCGCAACGGAGAGCAAGTTGGCTATCCTTGCGCAGTGCACCCTCGTGGTAGTGATAGATTTTGTTCAAAAGCTGATGCGGGCTTAGCCCAGGATGCAGTTCACGCAAAAAAAGCTTAAGTTTGGGTGGTAAAGGCTCAGAAGCTAAAGAAGCCAACTCCTGGATATGCAGGATCAGCCTGGTTCTTTCGCCTTGCTCAGTCAAGGCTGTCTCCAAAGCAGTAATGAGCTTATCTATGGCAGAAATTTGCTTTTCCGGATGGAATGATATAAACTTGGTCGGAGTATAGATCAGAGGTTTTGTCATAATCTAAAAATGCTGATTTGTGATTCTGACGACCATTTTTACCTCATCCTGTATTAGCATGAGATTCCTATTAGAAACGGACAACCGGTAGGGCTGCCAAACTCCGATTTGGCAGAGGCAATGAAGTTGCCTGTAACGACTCAGGTCGCTGTGGCAATTCGGAGATTGCCACCCCCCTCTGGAATCCCGCCTTTATGGAAATCTCAGCCACCTGTATCATAACTTGTATCTTTTGATTAGTTCTGCGGCCGTTAGCAGATTTTCACAGATGAAATCAGGTTGCAGGGCATGGGTTTCCAGGCTTTCCGAGAAGTCTTTGCGCCCGTTGCCACTTAGAAGCAAGATGGTTTTCAGGCCGGCGTTTTGCCCGAATTTAACGTCAGTTTCCCTGTCTCCTATCATAAAGGAGCGGCCAATCTCAAAATGGAATTCAGTTTTTGCCTTTTTGAACATGCCAATCCCGGGTTTACGGTCTTCATGGTCTATATTGTAAGGTTCCACAACGCCTGTTTTGAAGTATGGAGAATAATATACACCATCCAGTTCCACCCCCTCGGCACAGATCAATGCACGCATTTGCTGTAGCACTTTTTCCAGTTGTGAAACGCTGAAATATCCACGCGCAATACCGGATTGATTGGTAACTACGAAAAGCAGGAAGCCAAGCTCTTTCAGGATGCGTAGCGCTTCCCCCGTCCAAGGATACAGGTGATACATTTCCGGATTATCCAGATATCCATATTCATCAGGATTCAACACTCCATCCCGATCCAGAAAGATGGCGCGCTTAATAACGTTTGCTGCCACGGGTTTGCAACCTCAATGCATCGGGTAATAGTTTGTTGAATAGCACGATCCGGTAATCCCAATAGTCGTTGCGGTAGTTTATGCTAATGTCCATTTTCCAGCAATGCAAATCCCTGGAGATCGCAAAGGATTGGGCCAGGTTTTTGCCTTTCTTCAAATCGTAATAAGTGCTGTAGTTCATACTCCAATTGGTAGTAAGCCTGCAGTTCAAAGCCATGCGCAGGTTGCTGGTTTGCGCTCTGAAGATATCCTTGGGAGCGGACAGATCGTGGGTGATGGACAAGCTCCAGTTACTATCGTTAGCGCTCTGCTCGATCATCTCTGCAATCACCGAAAGGCTGTCCGATTTGCCAAAGCTATCGAACATCCGGTTTTTGGGAGCTTGATAATAGGACTTGTAGGGCGCAGATCCACCCAGGGCAAAACTTTGGGAAAAATACTGATTATGCAGATCCAGACTCTGCCACCCCACCTGATAGGGATCTTGCGAAAAACTATACTGGGCTGCATAAGCCAAACGCAAGCCACCCAGCACGAAGTTGCCCCTGTTTAGACTCAGATCGCCCAGATTTATTCCATCTGGTTTGAATCCCAGGCTATGACTTAGCTTGGAAAAAGGTCGTTTGGCTTTTTGAAGATTGGCGGCCACACTGCTGCGCAGAGAAAGCAGATCATTCATCTTTCTGGCGTTTTCGCCGCTGCCGGTCTTGATTTGCCATTTATTGTCCAGGCTAAAATTCAGGTTGGCTGATTTGTCGCTGCTCCGCACTCCGATGCTGCCAAAGCTGTATAGATCGCTGTTCCTTCGGCTATCTGGCTGATAGCTTATCCCCACAGTTGGGCTAAGGGTATGGCGCACAGAGCTGATGGGAAAGTTTCGGAAATTGCGGATTCCATAGAGGTTGAACCGCATACTGCTATTAGCCGAGAAATCCGCTCCCCGGGCTGGCTTATTAGCCTTTTTGTCCCTATCCATCCATACTTCGCCCGCTTCCAGACCATGGCTAAGATTTAGCCAGCCCAAAAGCTTGTAATTAAGGCCCAAGCCAAAACTATGGCGCATTCCCAGATGGTGCTCATTGATAAAAGTGCTTCCAGTTGTGTCAGCAGGATCGTAGCTGTTATCCCAGATAATGTCGCCCAGGCCGTATTTCTTTTCCTTTATATAGCCTGTATGCTCCAAAGAAGTGCTATAGCGGTAGTTCAGATTACTAAGCCAAGTATCTGAGGATAGGCCAAAAAGCTCTGAAACCGGACGGCTGGACAAACTGAAAGATGCACTGGGAAGGCTAAGAGACGCAGTATCATTCACCAGGTCTTGAGTAAAGCTGCTACCGGCACTGAAATAGGATGAGCCCAAGGGTTTGGAATAGGCCAGACTGGAGGAAAGCCTTTGGGCCAGGCTCTGATCGAGGTCGTCGCTGCTCTGCCAGATCCGTTTATTGCTGATGAAATTCAGATTGGCATCAAAAGAAGCTCGCTCTGGCAAATCCTGATGATGTCTGCCCTGAACCGCCCAATCGTTATTAACCCCGCTGCTGCTGATGCCATGCTGGAAAGAAGCGTTCAGATTGCCTTTGAAGGCATAACGCTTGATGTATTCGCTGTCGAACTTGGCTTTCCAGCCGGTTTTTTCCATCATGTCAAAGCCCACGGTAAAATCGGCATAATCTTTATAGGGATAATAATATGCTATATCACGAATACTGATTCCATCGATATTGTTATAATCCGGTGAAGGAATCAAAAAGCCAGGATAACGGCCCCGTTTGATTGGGACAGTAATAAAGGGAAAATAGAACACTGGAAAGTGATTTACATAACCTATCACCGGCTTGCCCACGATTTTGTCGCTGCGATAGATGCGCAACTGCTTCGACCAGAACCAGAAAGATGGCTCTTCAAGGTCGCAGTTTGTAAAGCTGCCTCCATCGATGTCATAAATATTGGAGCCGGTTTTGCGCAACTCCGCCCCTCCATAATAGCCCTTTTCCACCATGCTGAAACCGTTTTCCAAAATACCGGTTTGGGTATCAACATCGTAACGGACCCTGGAACCCAAGAGCAATTGCTCCGCATCCCGCATCCTGGTAGGTCCGAAGCTATAGGCCCTTTCTTTGTCCAGATCTACAAACAGTGAATCTGCTTGAATCTCGGAATCCTGATAATTCACCACCGGCTGGCCATATAGGCGGATAAGGTTCTTCTGATAGTCGAAGTGTATCCGTTCAGCGGAGTAAAACAGGGAATCTGTTTTGGCAGGTACAGCTTGCAATGAATCGGGTTTTGCCAGACTGAGGGAATCTGGTAAAACTAGGCTCTCTGCAGCCGTTTGAGCTGCAAGAAACAGCGTTCCCAGCAGCATGGCCGCCAGTAAAATCAGATTTGAACCGGTCATTTTTGTCATTAGCAAAACATAAAATTCCAGCTTGGTCTATATGTCAAGATTGGAATTGCTATGCTCTAAAGCTGGGAGATTCCATGTTTCGGATTGGAGTTTACCCGTCTCGTGGGAAAGGTCTGCAAGCGTTCCACTGGCAGCAAAAAAAACTCCGCTGGGACGATAGGCTACACCTTGCCTCCACCCCAAATCCAGTTAACTTGTTGGTAAACCTCTCTAGAAGGAAGAAAGATGAAATTTACTATCAAGTATATCGTTGGAGGGTTGATCGCCTTGCTATTGATGGGGCTTTCAGCCTGTAAAATGGATCTGGAACAGGAAATCTGGCTGAAAAAAAACAACAGTGGCAAAGCCAAAGTATTTGTTCACTTGAATATTCCCATGGGCTACGATGCCGCCAGCATGGACGAAATGGACATGAACTCCAATAGCGCACTAAAAGCCATGATGGAGAAGGCAAAAGGGATAAAGGGTGTCGAAATCACCCGCTTCGACACCGAAACCCAACACAGCGAAGAAGAGATGAACTTTCTCTATACCTACGAATTCAATTTTGCAGACCTGAAAGGACTGCAAGCAGCCCTGTGCCTGACAGACGAAAAAGGTATCAGCATGCAAAAAGGCAAGAAAGGCAAAGTCCTGAGCCTCGATGCCCTTCAGTTTATGATAGTGGAGGAAGCTGATCAGGAAACCCTGGCCTATCTGGAATACGTGGATACCAACCTTAAAACTACCATCCATCTGCCCAAGAAACCAAAATTCGCATCGGCCGAAGGAGTGATTGATAAAAAGAATAAGACAGTAAGCTGGACCGCCAAGATTACGCAGGACTGGTATAGCCAGGCCGAACAGATAATGCAGGTTATCTTCTAAAGGACACAGGCATGAAACTTACTCTCTGGTCTTGGAACGTTAATGGTCTGCGCGCTGTTTTAACGAAAGGTTTTGTAGAAGTAATTACAAAAGAGCAACCCGATATCCTGGGATTACAGGAAACCAAACTGCAGGAACATCAGATACCCGACGAACTGGCTGAGTTGGACAGTTATTTGCAATACTGGTCTCATGCACACCGCAAGGGGTATTCCGGCACAGCGTTATTTAGCAAGCTGTTACCTTTGAGTTTTGTAAGTGCTTTCGGGCAAGCCGAGTTTGACACGGAAGGCAGGATAAACATTGCCGAATTCGCCTCGTTCTATCTCTTTAACATCTATTTTCCTAATGGCCAAAAAGACGATGAGCGCTTGAACTACAAACTACGGTTTTACGATCGCTGCTTACAAGTAATGGAGGAAAAACGCGCCACTGGAAAGATGGTATTGGTGGCTGGAGACTATAATACCGCACATTTTCCCATAGATTTGGCCAATCCCAAAGAAAACGAGAAAACCAGTGGGTTTTTACCGATTGAGCGTGCCTGGCTGGACAAAATTGCCTCTCAGGGCTGGATAGACACCTTCCGGCACTTCAACAAAAGCCCGGAGCAGTATTCTTGGTGGAGCTACCGAGCCGGAGCCAGACCCAGGAATGTGGGCTGGAGAATTGACTATTTCTGGGTGAATTGCGAAGCCTTGGACAGGGTAATCGCTGCCGGAATCAGGCAGGACATCGAAGGCTCGGATCACTGTCCCGTTTGGGTTCAAATAGATATTTGAGAAGCCTATTTTACCTTCAGCTTAATGCCTTCGCAATAGTAACCTCCTGCGAAGCCGAAGCATAGTTCATAGACCCCTTTCCCGGCTGGAAAATCCATGGCTACCTGAAAGGTTCTGTCGTCCAACCAGGTAACTGGCAATGGTTTGGAACCTATGGAATAGTGCTGCTCGTCCAGTTTGTAGCGAACCTCCTGATCGGGAAAGCGTAAAACGCAGTTTAATTCCTTGGTTGGCCGGGTAGCCAAATACTCGAATTTCAAAGTTGCCCCCTGTTTACGCCGATAGTATTTGGCAGGCTTGTCGAGTAGTTTAACCAGCGAAGTAGCGAAATTCTGGGTGGCGATCAATCGGTCTCCATAATTCACCACTCCCACGCCCAAATAAGTATAGTCCTTGTCCAGAATGTTCTTACGGTGTTCTGGAGAATTCATCCAGCCGTCCACCAATTCTTGGGGAGTGTAAGTCTTTTGGGTATTGAAAAAACGCGCCAGATTTTCACCGATGCTGATGATCACCAACTGGGGATAGTATTTGTTCTTGCGGTCGCCGACCATGTCCCCCAGATGATCCTTGTGGGCAAAGAAGCCAAAATTCAACATATTGCGACTGTGAATCCTGGCCAAATCGGCCAAGCCCTCATCATAGAGTAAGGGCTGCAAGCCTTCTTTCATTCTTTCTTGATTAGTAAGCTGCCAGATCTGATGTTCAAACTGGCGGATGGTTATACTGGCCGAAAACAGCAAACTGCTGGCAAGCAGCAAAAATGTACAAACTCTCAACCTCAACATTTTTATAACCTCAATAGTGCAATTCCAAGCTAAGGGCATCACCTTCAAAACGCAAATGCAGTTTACTTTTCTCACTTTCAAAATCTGCCAAATGGGCTTCAACATAAGCATCAAGCATGGAACCAGCCACTCCGATCCCCAAAAGCCAGAAATAGCGCTTTCGCAAATCCTGATGGACTTTGCGCTGATTGCGGTATTCCTGTTGTAAAATGGCATCGGTAGTGGAATTCAGCTTGTCCTTGAAATCGTCAGCCTTGCTGTCGTGATAAAGCGCTGCACCCACCAGACACGACTCAAGCGCAAAAAAAACTCCTGCTTTTACATAGCTGTGATTATAAAATTGGCCACCACCCGGGATAACTGCAGATGAAATCGCAGCCAAACCAGGATTTCTGCCAGCCTGAGCCAGACAAACAAGCCACATGATCCACAGCAACGCAGATAGAAGTATCCGTTTCAAAACCTTACCTCAGTTTATCATTGGCAGCATTTATGAAACTCCTGGGGTTTTTGTCAATGCTTTTCAGAGCCCCAGAAATATTGCCGCCAGTAAGAGGATTGAAATGCAGCCAATCCAGTCAGCGATACCAATGCGGCGCTCGTGCATGCTGCTTCGTTTTCCGGCACTTCGGAAACCCCTTAACTCAAGGGCTATAGCCTGGTTATCGCTGTTTTTTATCAGAGCTGCCATGGAGCTTATTGCCAAGAGTTTGTATATCTGCAAACGCTCTGCTATGGTCAGTTTACCCACCGCTATGCCCCGCATCCTCAGGCTTAGAAAATAGCTTCTCCAGCTGCTAACAAAGCTTGGGACCAGATGCACCGCATACGAAAGCATAAAGCTGAATTCCTCTGGCAAGCGAAGGCTGTGAAAAGCTGTGCTAAAATCTTTAAAATCCATGGCTGCAAGCGCTTTTGCCGTAAAGATAACAATCAGCAGACGGATTGACAGCAGGACAGTAAAGAAAACCCCCTCGCTGCTTACCGACAAGAATCCCATCTGCCACATCTGCTCCCCCTGCCTGCGAAAAACAAGCTGTACCAAGGCCAGGCTTAGCAGCAACGGCATACTGCGCCAGAGAGTTTTCGCAAGCCGCCAGACCCCACCCCGAACCCGGAACGCAGCATAGACAAAGCTGATAAGCCCCAACGCACCAAGCTTTGCCAGATCCGCAACAATAAAGGCCAAACAGCTCAGCAAGAGGCAGATCAGCACATGAAGCAAAGGATGCAATGATTGGCTCTTCGTTGGCATCACTGCTGCTCCGCTTCCGAATCTGCCAGGGAAACTTCTATCCCGGCAGGCTTGATCGTCCATATTTCGTCAAAAAGACCAGCCAGATCACCAGAAGCATGCGATACGATAATCATTCCTGGCCGGTTACGGGCTTTCCAGGCAATCAGATTCCTCAGGTTCTCGCTTGCAGTGGCGTCTAGCGAGGCAAATGGTTCGTCCAACAACCAGAATTTATCAGTTATGAAAGGTAGAATATCTTGAGAAACAAGCTTCTGCTCGCCGGCAGAAAGCTCAGTTAGCAGCGGATCAACGCTTTGCGAATACTTTGGCAGTTCAGGCAATGAATATCGCCAAAACTGCCTGTTCTGACTAACCGACAGTCCTAGTAAACTGTCGCAGGTATTCTGTGGCTGGTAATAGGCATAACGAAAATACTCGGCTGAAAAGGCTCTGTTTGGTTTTCCCATCAGCGCCACCGACCCTGTCTGGGGCTGGATCAAGCCCAGCATTAGCTTTAAGAAAGTGCTTTTCCCGCTGCCATTCTCACCCTGCAATAAGATGTTCTTACCTTTGCAGATCGAAACGCTCAAACCCCGAAAGATTGATTCAGAATCAGGATAGGCGAAACTAAGGTTCTTTGCCTGAAAAAGTGGCTCTTCACACTTTGGATCATGGTTTGATCCTGTGCTTTCAAATGGCGGCAGGATTGGGTCTTGTCTCGATGCTCGATAAATTGATTCCCCGTCATTTGATACTTCTGCCTTAATTAACTGTATCTCTTGGTCGGCCAGATGTCTGAGTGCATTACCATGCTCAGCCACGATGAAGATTTTCCCCATTGCTTTCTGGAGCTGTATCCAGGTCAAAACCAACGCTATGGAGCTTTCGGAAAGCCCCGAAAAGGGTTCATCCAAGAGATATAAAGGTGGATCGAGGGCATTGCCTATGGCGCAGAGAAGCAGTTTTTGCTGACCCCTGCTCAGGGTTTGAGGTGCTTGAAAGCGGCAATTCTGCAAGCCAAAGAGATTCAAGCTGGAACTCACTGCGTGTTTGATATGATCAGCCTCTACCCCCATATTCTCCAAGGCAAAAGCGATCTCTGTTTCACAGGTAGGCATTAGAAACTGGGTTTCGGGATCACTATGCGCAAACCACAGATGATGATGTTTTTCACGTAGGGGCGATTCCTGCAGATTAATCTCGTCCAGCCAGATTTCACCCTTCGTCTCAGCCGGGATGTATTCTGGAATAATTCCACAGATTGATTTTAACAGCGATGATTTGCCACTGCCGTTAAATCCCTTCAGCCAGCATAATTCACCTTCAGATAGCTGCAATGAAAGGTCTTGCAGCAATTGCTGCGTTCCAAAGGCCAAACTGAGGTTCCTCAACCGTAGCATCAGAAAAGCTCGAAGTAAAGCGCTCCATCAAACATTTGTGGTTCTGCCAGGGCATCAGAAAAGGGAATTACTTCTGCGGAGCCTTCCCAAACGATCCGGAAGGACAAATCCGGTCCACTCTGCCAGGAAAACACCTTACTTAGCTCGATCAGCCGGGAAAGGTGGGATGCTGAAATCAAAGCTTGATTATCACATTGCACATAGATAAGGTCTTTTACCCACATACCTCCTGGAATCTGAGGACTTTTCAGGTTCAAAATCCCTGTTTCGGCTTTTTCCAGAACTGCTCCCTCCAGTTGAGAAGGATAGCTGAGATTTTGCTTTAGTCCGTCCCGGCTATAAACAATCACTTGTTTTTCCTGATTGGGCGATAGATCAGCCAACAAATCGGACATAAACCAACCCTCGATCTTGACAAATGGCTTAGGATCCTGATGTAATTGATACTTCTTAAGATACGATCCCAAAAGGTAAAAGCGCTCAGGGCGCGGAATTGGTGCAAAATTCTCCAGAACGATTCTCTGCAAATCTCTGATCCACTGCATTTCCCGCAGTTCGGGAATGATCAGCCGCAACGCATTACCCTCGAAGGCTGTGCCATCTTGCGACACAACCAGATAGCTTTCCAAAGCTTCAAACTCAGCCCGAGAAAAACTCACTTGATAGCGGTCCGCCGATTCGAAACGGATCACACCATAATCACCCAGGTTTTGCTCATTCAACCAGCGGTCACAGCGAAATCCCTGCCAGTTGTTCAGCCGGATCACGCCATCTTTCTCCCGGCTGGTTTTCAGCTCTTGGGTTTCCCTTTTGTGCAGCTCCGCATTGTCATATTCGTATCTTTTTCCTTGTATGTCGATCACTTCAAGAGCATTGATAGCTGAGCATGTAAGCAGCAGCAGAATGATGACGCCATAGTTTTTCATGATAAAATCCTTGCCTTTAATAAAGCCTGATAGATCCCGAAGGAAAGCACTCCCCCGATGAGACCGGAAATAATGGCCAAACCTGAATTCAACGCCAAAACCGGAAGTGGATGATGGAAGAAAAACAGCGCTGTCACCACCGACCCGGCTAGATTTGCTAAAGCACAGAGCAGCAGATGCGTAACCATTTTTCCGGATTTCAATCCACTTATAAATACCAGATCGGCCACAATTCCGGGAAATGTATAGGCAACCAATGAAAATATTCCCATCTTGCCGGCCATTCCGATCAGCAGCACCAGCACTGCTTGCAACAAGCCAAATACCGTCCCGGTCCACTTTTTTTGCACAATGCATATCGCCAGCACCAGCCATAGCATATACAATCCCCCAGCCAGCGATCCACCCGGTATCCCCAAAGGCGTGGAAATCATCTTGGTAAAAGGATTGATAATGGGTTTAACGGCTATCCCCAAAGCGGCTATCGAGGTGATGAGAATCAGATCTCGGGCAGAAAAACGTTTCAACATTACTATGTAAGCTTCCTTATGATTTTCGTGACAGTATCATAGATTATCAGTTCCACTCCCGCTTCACGGAATAGCTGTTCTGACAAAGCATCGGGATATCGCTCAGCGATATAGACTGTCTTGATTTCAGCGTTTATGATCAGCCGCGCACAAATACTGCAGGGTTGATTTGTGCAATATAGCTCAGCGCCACGAGTGGATGATCCATTGATGGCCGCCTGGATGATGGCGTTTTGTTCGGCATGTACTCCTCGGCAAAGCTCGTGCTTTTGACCCGAGGGAACATTTTGCTGTTCGCGCAGACAGCCAACTTCCGCACAGTGAGGAGTTCCCTTGGGACTGCCATTGTAACCGGAAGAAAGCAATTGATTGTCTCTTACCAATACCGCTCCCACAGCTCTGCGCAAGCAAGTGCTGCGCTTGGAGGCAAGATAGGCCATTTCCATAAAATATTCATGCCAGGTAGGGCGAGTTTCCATTACCAATATCCTTCTGCTTAGCTTTGGCGCAGTGTTTTAGGCGGCCAGAATTCTGTCAAGCAAGGCTAAATCCTACAGGTATATCACCTGTGAAGCAAATCCAACCTCAAAATCATCATCTGCACTGGCAATCAGGAGGTTCACGGTTTGGGAAAGTTCTGCCAAAAACCGATATAACCTTTGTCTTTCGCTCTTATTGAGAAGATAATAAGGATCGTCGATCAGCAGCAACCGCGGTTTCAGCATCAGAGCCCGCACTATTCCCATGAATTTCCGTTCAGCCGCAGAAACGAAAGCAGGCCGCAGATTTACATCCAGCTTCAGCTCCAGGCGTTCCAGCCAATACCC
This sequence comes from uncultured Candidatus Cloacimonas sp., assembly GCA_964529335.1. Classification (GTDB taxonomy): domain Bacteria; phylum Cloacimonadota; class Cloacimonadia; order Cloacimonadales; family Cloacimonadaceae; genus Cloacimonas. The sequence continues at coordinate 2,538 of CAZGWB010000003.1, read as the reverse complement.
GATCTCGTTTTCTGCTTGAGTCTCGCTGTCGCTGTCAAAACGCTTGCGCCAAGGCAGCAGCAGATTTTCCTTCAGCGTCAGGTTTGATAGCATGATCCCTTCGTCGAATACGTAGCCAAAGGTTTCCAGCAACTGGTGATTCTGCCAGTAGTCCTCATAGTCTATTCCATCCAGGCTTAGCTTTCCTCCACATATTTCCTCCAGACCAACCAGGGTGCTAAGCAAGGATGCCGAAAGCTTTTCGCTTGGGTCAAACAGAGTTACGCTGCCGGAAACAGATAAATCCAGAGAAAAGTCCCGCAATCCGCCTTGAGTGCAAATTCTATCGAATACTATCTGCATCAGCTAAACATCCAAAAAATCCAGGAGATGGTGATGTCCGCGATGATCACCGCAAAGATGGAACTAACCACAGCCTTGATCGTGCGTTGGGGTACTTCCGTAGAGGCCTGGCGCACACTCATTCCCTGATAAGAAGCAGTCAGCGCGATTATCCAGCCAAACACAATGGACTTGATAAGGCTCATCAATACCTGCGACAGGCTTATCACTGCCAAAAAATCATTCATGAAAGCCCGGAATTCCAGATGATTGAAAAACTGTGAAAACAGCCAACCACCCAAAACCGCAATAATGTTGAAATACAGCGTAAGCACCAGCATCGCAACCATCACGCCCAAAATGCGGGAAACTACCAGATAGCCCACCGGAGAAATGCCGAAAGATTTAAGAAGCTTCATCTCACGGCTCACAACCATGTTTCCCAGTTCCGTGGAAATTGCCGTGCCACTACGGGCTATCACCACCAAAGCAGTTATTATGCCGCTCAGTTCGCTAACCACCACCCGCACCAGAATAATGTGAACCCAGATACCCTGACCGAAATTGCTGAGAAAAGCATATCCCTGCATGATGGTTAAACCGCCAATGGCCAGAGCAATAAATCCAATCAGGGGGAGAGCTTCCACACCGGTAAAGAGAATCTGGCGCATCACTACCTGGCTGCTAACATGCCGGTTGTGCCGCAGCCTGAGCAGTTCATAAAGAGTTTCGGCTAAAAACAGAAAAAAGTCCGTTAAGGACTTTTTTCTTTGTTCCTGTATCATGGCGACAAAAGGGGGGTAAGTTATTTTAGAATAAGTGTTTTCTTAGTAGAGGTATAGCGCGTGTCATAGCCTAACACGACTGCGTAAGTGCCTTCAGGAACGTATTGATTTTCCATATCGTAACGATCCCAGGTAAACTGCATACTTTTGGCTGCATAACCGCTGTATATGTCCTTTATCAGGTCGCCTTCCGGGGTTTGAATCTGCACCGAAATGCTTATGGGACTGCGGAAGGAAAGAATGATGCTACATTCCCGATCCATGGGATTGGGAGTGATGTCGAACCTTTCAACGGGTTCTTCCTTTAGTGCAAAAACAGCCACGGAAGCAAGCAGCAACAGGGCTGTTAAGAGAGCGGTAAGCCATTTCTTTCTCATTGGTCTATCTCCTAAACTTCATGTTTTATAATATAAGCAAGTTCCGTTCCCAAAACCCGACTAATTTCCATTTTCAAACAGCATTATGGCACCCAAAACACCCGCACGATTACCATGGACGGCCGTTTTAAGCTCTGTTCTGGACAAATTCAATTCCGGAAGATTCCTTCCTGTTTCCGCTTTCAGGTCTTGCAAAGAATATAATCCTAAATCCATTGCCCCGCCACCCAAAATAATTGCCTCAGGATCGCACACTACTATCAACCTGGCTATCGAGGCGCACAAAATCTTCAGACCTTCCTTTATATAATCCTGAACCAAAGGATCGCTGGCCCTCAGACTCAGCATCTGGCTCAGGCTGAAATCCGCATAGCGGGGATGCTGCTCAGCCAGCCTGTTGCGAATACCATCCACCGAACAATAGGACTCCAGGCAACCCAACCGGCCGCAATTGCATTTTGCGCCGTTTTCCACCACACACACATGACCAAGCTCACCCGCAAAGCCATGCGCGCCATGATGCACTGCACCGTTGATAATTATCCCACAGCCGATTCCGCTTCCGACGGTAATCCCCAGCATATTACGTTTACCGCAGGCTTTGGCTTCGGCCAAGGCCATCAGGTTGGCATCGTTGTCATACTTTACCGGAAGCTGCAAATCCGCCGGAATCAATTCCCGTGGGTCTCTACCTGTCCAGAAATGGAGGTTGGGATTCACACCGGTAATCAAACCTGTGGCAAGATCGATGGTGCCGGGAGTACCGATCCCGATTCCGGATAACCTGGCCAAGCCGAAACGCTGCTCGGTTTCTTTCAAAACTTCCGCAGCGGCAGCCTGGAATGCTTCCATCGTTTTGTTTTTCAGTGCTACTGAGCTGAAATACTGCAGTCCGCTCTGGCTGTTTCCCCAGCCATATTTAAAGCCCGAACCGCCAATATCGATTCCCAGATATGTGTGCATTTCTATTCCTTAAGTGCGTTTTAAATGCTTATATGCCATTTCCGTGCCAGAAATGGAAAAGGATTGTTTTATTATGGGGGGAAAGAAAAAAA
>CAZGWB010000002.1:40012-60207 GCA_964529335.1 uncultured Candidatus Cloacimonas sp. | reverse complement strand
TTGCAACAAATACAAAGCCAAAGCCCTGATTACCTCCACCAGCGAGATTTACGGTAAAAGCGAAAAAGTCCCCTTTGCCGAACAGGATGACCGTCTTTTGGGCTCAACGCATATCAGTCGCTGGGGTTATAGCTGCAGCAAAGCCATAGACGAGTTTATGGCTCTGGCCTTTTTCCGTGAGAAGAAACTGCCGGTTGTAATCGTCCGTTGTTTCAATACCGTTGGCCCCAGACAAACCGGGCAATATGGTATGGTTTTGCCGAAGTTCATCAAAGCTGCGCTTTTGGATCAGCCAATCGTGGTATATGGCAGCGGCGAACAAACCCGCTGTTTCGCCGATGTTTCCGATGTGGTGGAAGCCTTTATCAAACTGATGAACAGCTCCGAATGCGCTGGAGAAATCTTCAATGTCGGCACTACCGAATCGATCAGCATAAAAGACCTTGCACAGAAGGTTAAAACCATGTGCAATAGCAAGAGCCGCATCGAATACATGAGCTACGAGGATGCCTTTGAAGAAGGTTTTGAGGATATGATGAACCGTATGCCAGACCTTGCCAAGATCAAACAATACATCGGCTATGAGCCAAAATACAGCCTGGACGACATCATCTCACGAATGATCCATTACTATGAAAATTAAGTTCTTAGCTATACTACTACTTAGTTTCATAACCCTTGGTGCCATAGAAATTCCTTTGGCTCCGGTAGCTGTCCCTATTTCGGTAAGCCTTAGCGGGTATGTTCGGCATCCTGGGGTGTATCAGCTTAGCCCCACCAATAGGCTTTCAGACCTGTTGGCTATGGAGATGGCACTAGATAAACAGGATATTGCTGTCAAAGCATTTCAGGAGCCAGCAAAGCCAAATCCACAGCAACTCCTTGCCCCAGTGCAGCCTGGCAATGATGAAGCTACAAATCTAGATTTTTACAAATTGCAGGCTTTAAGGAGCATCAAACTGATCCGCGGAGGGTTAAGCACCACCTACGACCTGTTACGCTTCTACCGCTTGGGCGAACTGGAACAGAATCCATATTTGCAAGATAATGATGTGGTGGTGATTTCTGCCATCGACAAATTTGTTACCCTCAGCGGAGGGATTAACCTGCCTGGTGATCTGGAGTTCGTTCCCGGCGACAAGCTTGAAGACATCGTTCAGCTTTCCATGGGCTTCAGTTTCGACGCTGATCCAGCCAAGCTGACTGTGTATCGCTATCTGGCCAATCGCATAGACTATGAAGTGCTGAAACTGGACTATCGAAACAACAATCATAGCTTTGCCCTGCAAGCCGATGACCGGATTTTGATTCCTCAGGATTCGGAAATCAGAACCCGCCAAAGAGTTAAAATCAGCGGTCAGGTTAAGAACCCAGGTGAATATGTGATCGAACATGACACTACCCTAAACGACCTGATCATACAAGCTGGAGGAATCACATCTCGCGGGGACTTGAAGAACCTGGTTTTTTATAACGAAAAGCTGAATTCCGAGCCAGATATGTACCTGGAAATGCTTATGCAACGCTCAATGAGCGACATGACACCTTTGGAATATTCCTACCTGCGCTCAGGTCTATTGCAGTTAAAAGGAAAATACAGTTTCGATGCCGGTCGCTTTGCGGCAACCAGTGGCCAGGAAGCTAATCCCCTTCTGCACGAAGGTGATCATCTGTTCATTCCAGAAAAAATGGAAATGGTTTGGGTAAGCGGCCAGGTTCGGCATCCAGGCCTGGTTCCCTGGGTGGAAGGGAAGGACTGGGATTATTATATTCAGGCTGCGGGAGGTTATGCCAATAACAGGAAAGTAGGCAAAGGCAGGCTGATCAGAGGGCTTAGCGGAAACTGGGTAAAACCGGATAAAAACCTGCCAATTATGCCAGGAGACACAGTTTTTGTTCCAGGACAAACAGACCGCTCGCTGTGGGTGGACATCAAAGATGTCGCCACTTTGGCCTCATCCCTGATCACGATTATTATAGGGCTCCAAGCCCTTACCAGTAAATGAGGAGATAAACGAAAATGAAAGTTCCGATGTTGGATTTACATGCCCAATATGAACCGCTGATGCCGAAGATAAGAGAAGCTCTTGATAAAGTATTTGCCGACCATCATTATATTATGGGACCTCAGGTGAAGGAACTGGAAGATAAAATGGCAGCCTATCTGGGCATTAAACACGCCATTGCCTGCGCTTCCGGAACCGATGCCCTGGTTTTGGCCATTAAAGCCCTGGAAATCGAAGACGGAGACGAAGTAATAACCACTCCCTTCACCTTTTTTGCCACGGCTTCCTCCATTTGGCGCAATCATGCCAGGCCTGTATTTGTTGATATCGATCCTTTAACCTTCAACCTCGATCCCAGTAAGATCGAAGCCGCCATTACTCCAAAGACCAAGGCCATCATGCCTGTGCATCTTTTTGGCCAGTGTGCTGATATGGATGCCATCATGGCCATAGCCAGAAAACACAATCTGAAGGTGATAGAAGATAATGCTCAGGGAATCGGCAGCACCTGGAACGGTGAGATGAGCTGTTCCTTTGGCGACATCGGCACCCTGTCCTTTTTCCCCTCAAAAAATCTTGGCGCAATGGGCGATGCAGGAATGTGCCTGACCAACGATGACGAACTTGCTGCCAGGCTGAAACAGCTTCGTGTGCACGGCGAAAACCCAAAGTATTATCATAAATGGGTAGGCTTGAACAGCCGGATGGACACCTTGCAAGCTGCTGTGCTAAACGTTAAACTGGATGCCTTGGAATACTGGAGCAAAGGCCGCAGAGCTAATGCTGAATACTATAACTCCAGGCTGAAAAACATCACTGGAATCCGGGTTCCCCATATTGACCATCGTGCAGTAAGTATTTACAATCAATATACCCTGGTTTGTGAAAAACGTGATGAACTGATGGCTCATTTGCAGGCCAAGAATATCGGCTGTGCCATCTATTATCCGCTCCCTTTGCATCTGCAGGAGTGTTTCAGTGAGCTTGGCTACAAGAAAGGCAGCTTGAAAGTAGCAGAGGAAATGGGTAATAAAGTCCTGTCTATTCCCATCTACCCTGAGCTCACCAACGAACAGAAAAAGTATGTTTGCGACTGCATAATAGAATTTTACCAATAATACAGGAGTTAGATGTGCATTTCATAGTATGCATCAAACAGGTTCCCAATACCACGGAAATCAAGATAGACCCAAAAACGAATACCTTGATCCGGGAAGGCGTAGAAAGCATCCTGAATCCCTTTGACGCGTATGCCGTGGAAGAAGCGGTTCGTCTGAAGGAAGCACATGGCGGCACAGTTACTGCCATTAGCATGGGGCCACCACAGTGTGAAGCTACCCTAAGGGAAGCGGTTTCCCTGGGAGTGGATGAGATCATCCTGCTTTCAGACCGGCGTTTTGCAGGAGCAGATACCTGGGCCACCAGCCTTACCCTGGCTGCCGCTATCAGGAAGATCGGCGACTTCAGCCTGATCCTTACAGGCCAACAAGCCATCGATGGGGACACTGCACAAGTTGGACCTGGCATAGCAGCGCATTTGAATATCCCACAGACTTGCTTTGTTCGTAAGATCGAGAGCATAGAACCCTGCAAAGCAATAGTGCAGCGCTTGATGGAAGACGGTTACGACCGGGTTCAGATGAAGCTCCCGGCCCTGATCTCCGTGGTAAAAGAGATAAACACACCGCGCTTGCCTTCTCTGAGAGGAAAAAAGAACGCCAAAAGCGTAGAACTCAAAGTATGGAACTGCAATGATCTGGGTCTGGATGAAAAAGAAACCGGTCTGAATGGTTCTCCAACGCAGGTGATGAACATCTTTTCACCTCATCATGAAAAGAAAGTGGACAAATTCCACGGAGATTCCGACGCTGCTGTGGAATTGATCGTTAAACGCCTTGACGAGCTGACCAAAAGATGATACAACATCCAAACATCAGTCCGGATATCGTTCGGTTTAATCTGGGTGGGATGCATCTGCAGATCCGCTGGTATGGTTTATTTTATGTCCTCAGTTTCATCATCGCCTTTCTGATGTATCGGCATAACCTTAAGCTGCGAGGTGTAAAGCTAAGCCGTGAACAATATGAATCGGCTATCTTTCATGTGATGCTGGGAGTGATCCTGGGTGGACGCTTGGGTTATGTGTTGTTTTACAACCTGTTGTTTTACCTGCAGAATCCGCTGGCCATCTTTGCCGTGTGGGAAGGAGGCATGAGCTTTCATGGCGGAGCTTTGGGCGTAATAATAGCAGGAATCATCTTTTGCCGCAGGAATAAGCTGGGCTTTTATCCCCTTGCTGATGCTGCAATTCCTATTGTCGCGATAGGTTTGGGCTTGGGCAGACTTGGTAACTTCATCAATGCAGAGCTTTGGGGCAAGCCCACCAATTTGCCTTGGGGAATGGTTTTCCCTGGTTCGGACGGGCTTCCGCGCCATCCTACCCAGCTTTATGAGCTGTTTCTGGAAGGCATCGTATTGGGGCTGATCAGTTATCTGATACTTCGCAAATCCAAGAAAGAAGGACTTGTTTTCTTCAGTTTTATCGGCCTTTATGGAGTGTTCCGTTTCCTGATCGAGTTTGTCCGCGAACCGGATGATCTGGAGTTCTACACAAAATTCGGCTATATTCTGGGCTTCATGAGTATCGGCCAGTTCCTTAGTCTGTTGATGATCTTGATTGCTGGCTGGTTCATCTGGAAACTATACAAAAAACCGCAGGTTAAGCCGGACGAGAACGTATAATAGTTGCAGGGCTTGGTCTCCTGCTCTATAAACTTTACCGAGGAATAAATGCAACGTTTCTGGATTCCGCTTTTATTGATAGCACTTCTGGTTATAAGTGCATGTGCTGGTCCCAAAGCCGAAACTGAACGGCAAAAACTGCGCAGCGAGCTGCTGAAGTGGGAAAGCTTCGATAGCCAAGGAGTTATCGAGATATCCTTCATGGGCTTGGCGATGCGCAAGATGTTCAGTGCCGCCAAAAATCAGGAACAGCTTAGGCTGGATATCCTGGAGGGCGGAGTGATGGGAGCTGGAGCTCAGCCTTTGATGAGCTTCTATCTGGGAGACTATGTGTCTTTCAAATCGCCTTATCTGCCTATGCTGGAACTGCTTAACATAAGCGATCAATTACCCCTGAAAAGCATTTCACTCTTTAGCAGTGCCGACTCTCTGCTTGCCCGTTATGGAAAAGAGATCATCGCTAACAAGAAACTTACCATCGATCAGGTTAGCATCAATTTTAAGCCAGACTACAAGCTGGACACCGTATTCGATCCCGCTACCAAGATGGAACTGAAAGCCCTGTATGGAAGTGGTGGCAAACTGAGTGAACTTCATCTGAAGGGAACCGACAATCTCTCTTTAAAGCTAAGCTTTGATACGCTCGATTATACCAAACCCCAAATCGTGCCTTTACCTCAAGCAGCTCCAAATCTGCTGAGCGAATCATTGAAAGGCCTGCAAGACCTCGATCTGAAAGAGTTGCTAAAGCAGTTCTTACAAAATAAATAGGAAAACGCATGATCCCTCGCTATTCAAACCCCGAAATGGCACGTCTCTGGACCAGCGAATATCGCTACGAATGCTGGCTGGAAGTGGAATTGGCGGCTGCCAGAGCCATGCATGAAAAGGGCATTATTCCAACCTCAGACTGGGAAAACATCAGCTCTAAGGCCGATTTTGACGCCAATCGGATCGACGAACTGGAAGCGATTACCCGCCATGACGTGATCGCCTTTCTGACCAACGTAGCCGAATACGTAGGCCCCTCATCCCGCTATATCCATTATGGAATGACCTCATCGGACGTTTTGGATACCGCCACGGCTATGCAACTGAAGCAAAGCGGAGAGCTGATCCTGAGTGAGCTGAGCCGGCTGGCTGAAATACTGAAACTGAAAGCGCGCCAGTATCGTAGAACCTTATGCATGGGACGTTCGCATGGGATTCATGCTGAGCCCACGTCTTTTGGCCTGAAGTTTGCTCTTTGGCACGAAGAAACCAAGCGCAACATCGACCGAATCACCCAAGCCATCGCTGAGATAAGCGTAGGCCAGTTTTCCGGAGCGGTGGGAAACTTCGCTCATCTGAGCCCTGAGATCGAGAGCCTTGCCTGCAAGTATCTCGACCTTAGTCCGGCCAAAGTGTCCACTCAGGTTATCCAGCGCGACCGCCATGCTTTTTTCCTTTCAGTTCTAGCGATCATCGGATCCAGCCTGGAAAAGATAGCTTTGGAGATACGCCATTTGCAGCGCACCGAAGTCCGGGAAGCCGAAGAGAACTTTGCCAAGGGTCAAAAGGGTTCTTCCGCCATGCCTCATAAACGCAATCCGATCGTAAGCGAGCAGCTTTGCGGGTTGGCCAGAGTGCTGAGGGCAAATGCACACAGCGCAATGGAAAACAATGCCCTGTGGCATGAAAGGGATATTTCCCATTCCAGCGTGGAGCGCATCATTCTGCCCGATAGCTGCATTCTGGTGCATTATATGTTGGGCAAGACCTGCGACCTGATGGAAAATCTCTTGGTTTACCCCGAAAACATGATGCATAATATCGAATTAACAAAAGGATTGGTGTTTTCCCAGGCCTTGTTGTTGCAACTCAGCAGCAGGGGTCTAACCAGAGAAAAGGCTTATGCGCTGGTGCAGGGTGAAGCTCTGAAGAGCCTCGAAACCAATACCGACTTTCTTTCCAATGTGCTTGGCAACGCAGAGATCACCGCCTGCCTTGCCGAAAGCGAAATAAGGGATATCTTTTCTTATGAACGCTATCTCCGCAATGTGGATCACATTTTCTCACGCTGTGGAATAAACCTCTAATCCCAAGGAGACAACATGAGAACCTATCTGATAATCCTGCTTGCCATTGTCCTGATTCTTCCAGCTCTGCTGATTGCTGAGGAAACCAGCGACCGCCTGGAAGGCGTATGGTTCAATGGTGAAAAAACCAGTAAAATCGAGATATACAAAACAAAAGACGGCAGCTTTGCCGGCAAACTTGTTTGGTTGAAAGAGCCCAATACACCTGACGGCAAGGCCAAGCTGGACAGCAAGAATCCCGATGCCAAGCTTCAAAAGCGCCCCTTAATGAATCTGGTGATTGTTAGCGGCTTAAAGTCCGACGGCAAAGGCAAATACTCCAGCGGCAAGATCTACGATCCCAAAAGCGGTAAGACCTATTCGGCCAAGGCTGAATTGACCAATAACAACACCCTTGCTCTGCGTGGCTTCATCGGCGTTTCGCTGGTAGGCCGAACCGACACCTGGGTAAGAACCACAAAATAGCGAGCTTGCAGGGGATTTGGATATAGCCAAATCCCTTGTTTTTTTATGCTCTAAACCGCCCCAAATACTGATAAAGATTATGCCAAATTTCATCTATACCGATCTCCATCTCCTGAACCGCATCAAGAAGATGCAATACAAATCCCAGCTTCCTGCTTTGGCTTTGCTGGTGCTATCGTTTCTGATCAGTTTTTTCTTTGCATCCTTCAATATGCGCTATCCTTCGCTGTTCCTTTCCATTATCTCTCTTGTCTGGTTTATGTTCATCTCTGCTTGCTTCCGTCAGAGGCAAAAGTTGCCAGTTCCAGAAGAGGGGAAACTGCTTTGCCCTCTTACGGGTAGAGTGAGAAGCTTGAAACGCAGCTCCGATTTGTATCAATTGAAAATCTCCAAAAGCTTCCTGGATGTAGTGGAGATCCGCTGTCCCCACGAAAGTGCGGTGTGGGATGGAGACTTGCTGAGAGTGGTTTACCAGGATACCCCTTTGGTCTTCAGATTTGAAACTGAAAAGCTAGTGCGCTTTCCAGAGCAGGAAATGCAGCCGGGAAACGTGATCGGGATGATCTCCGGATCTGCCATCTGCAGCCTGAACCTGTCTCAAAGCATGATGACCACCCTGAAGCCCGGAGATATCTGCGAAGGTGGTCAAACTACTATTTTCTAAGCGTTTGCTTAAGGTTTGAGGCTCGAAAACATAGCGCTTTTTGCCTGCAATGTTCGAGATGGTTGCCATATTCATATCCTAGTTTTAAATGATGGGATTAGGATGGAAACACTTGAGCGAGGTGGTGGCAGTTCATGCGAGCAAGACATAAAAACCTGTCCACTCAACTGGCATATAAAACCAGACTTGGCAGGGAGCCTTACCCTTATCATACCGGAGTCATACCGTATGCTCATGCGGTATGACTCCGGTATGACTCCGGTATGATGGGGATCGTCCCACGCTATCACTTCTATCATTATCGCTGCTATGGGCTAAGTAAGGTTAGGCATGCTCCTTGTTGGTTCAGGGATGGATAACAACTTATTGGCTCAAATCAAGACAGACCAGGACTATGTGCTACTCCTGATGAAAATAGGTTGAATCTGCAGAAACGACCGGCTGAAGCTTGCGCTACCCTTTATTAAGCGTTCTTTTCAGATCATTTCAGCAGCTGCAGCATGCCAAAGAAATGGCAGATGCTGCCGCCCAGCACAAAGAGGTGCCAGATGCTATGATGATAGGGCAGCTTCCTGGCTACATAGAATATTACGCCCAGGGTATAGGCGAGGCCGCCGATCAGCATCCAGATCAAAAAGCTGGGAGGTGCTTTTTGCATCAGAGGTTTTATTGCGATTAACACCATCCAGCCCATCAGAATATAAATCAGCACCGAAAGATACTTCAGCTTGCCCATGGCAAAAACCTTTAGGTTTACGCCAATGATCGTTAATCCCCAGATAATCCCGAACAGCGTCCAACCCCAGCCTCCCCGCATGGTTCCAATGGTTACCGGAGTATAAGTTCCCGCAATCAGCAGAAAAATGGAAGAGTGATCAAGAATCCGGAAAAACCGCTTCACATTAGGTTGGGGAAAACTGTGGTAAAGCGTGGAAGCCAGATACAGAGTAATCATTGATGCGCCATAGATGCTAAACGACACTACTTTCCAGGTATCGCTCTGTTTGGCGGCGAAAACCACCAGAATCACCAAGGCGGCAATGGACAATCCTACTCCCGTTCCGTGCGTAATGGCGTTTGCAATCTCTTCCCCCAGGCTTTGTTTCTGGCTGAGGGGAATTCGCTCCAGAAAGCTCTTTTTTTCTTTTTTCACTATCTACCTTTGGCAAGTCAAAAGCTTGCTATAAAGCTTGTTGATTTGTTTCTCCAGCCCTTTGGGAACCAAGCCATGAATGCTTTCTCCCCTGCTGATGAGATTTCTGATCTGCGTTGCCGAAATCGGCGAAAGTTCGATATCCAGAATGCAGGCCTTCAGACCGGCCAGATCGCTTTCATTTATTTCAAAACCAGGCCGGGGAAGAATTAGAAAGCCAATATATTGTCTTAACCAAGCATAATCAAACCAGGCTTTTAAACCCTGAAGATTATCGCTGCCGATCACAAAAACGTATTTTTGAGTGGGATATGCGGTTTGGAAACTGCGCATAAGATCGGCTGTATAACCGCTGCCGTCCCGATCCAAAGCGCTGATAGTGAAACGGGCTTCATCTTTGATTGCCTCTTGCACCAAGGCATAGCGCTGGTCAAAATCCAGACGAAGCTGATCCTTTTTGAAGTTATGAATCCCATTGGGAACAAAGATCACCTGCTCGACCGGGCTCTTTTCCAAGATTTGCTTGGCGATGTGCAGATGACCCAGATGGATGGGATCGAAGCTTCCACCCAAAACCGCATGGCAGCCCTGTAACAAGGCTGAATTCCTGAAACTGGACATGGCTTGTTGTTTTACTTGAATTTGGCTGCCAACTTTCTGGTTTCTTTCGAGCCGGGATAACGGCTTTGCAAACTCGCAAAGCTGGCTTTGGCTCTATCGAGATTCTTTTGGTGCAGGTGAAGTTTGGCGGAATAAAAGAGCGATTGCCTGTCCAGCTTGTCGGTATTGCCCAAGGCGATTATCTCGTCAAAATACATCAGAGCAGCGCTATAGTCCTTCATTTTATAATGAATGTAGCCATTCAGATAGGTTTTTTCAAGCAGCTTGTATTGGCCTTTGCGGATATAATCCAAAGCTTTGGAATAGCGTTCGTCGCCCGGGTATTTTTCCATAAAGAGCCGGAAGGCATCGATGCTGTTTATGGTTTCAGTTTGGTCGTATTGAGGTGGCAGCGATTCTTCATAAAGGCATTCACCAATCCGGAAATATGCATTGGCTACGCTGTCGTGATCAGGAAATGAACTGATGAATTGCTCATACTTGGCACGCGCATCGCTGAATTTATTGATGGCAAAATATGAATCAGCCACTTTCAGATTGGCATAGGCGGTAGCGGCGGATTTTCGTTCGAAAGAGATCTCGTCATACAGCATCGCAGCTCTGGCATACTTGCCACGGGCATAGAGATCATCAGCCTTTTTCAGCTTTTCCTCCGTACTGAGGTTTAGCTTGTTTGAACTGCAAGCGGAGATAACCAATATGGTTATCAGGATCAGAAACATTATACGTTGCATGAAAAATCCTTTAATCGAAATTCCACAAAAGAAAGATCAATGAGCCGATCGCAGCTCCGGCAATCAGGGGCTCGAACCATCGCATCCGCAGATTCGAGGCCTCTGCTTCCTTGGCTTGGGGACGGCTGAATTCATAGCTGGACAGCTTTAGCAAACGCTGCTCAGGTAAAAGAATCTGCATGATTTCAAAACTATAAATGGGAAGCCTGTCCCGCTTGTATGAAAAGAAATTGCGCTGAACCTGCTCCTGCCATTTAAGATTTAGCTGAATCCGGACAAGCAAGGCTGAGTCCAGTGCATAATCCTGAAGCCGCAGGATCGATAGTTCCTCGCCTTCGGAATTCAGCAGCGGAGCATGGTTATCCTTGGCAATTCTAAGATCAAACCCGCGTTGAATCAAGAGCTCGCTCAGCTCCTGAGACAGCGCAGCAGTCCAATCGCCGCATTCCAGCTCCAGAAAAACCGGCTGGCCGGTTTGAATCTCATCTGCTATGGCCAAGGCTATTACCTTGGCTTCCTGTGTAGCTTGAATCGCCAGCAAAGGAAAGCACAGGCAAATCGAGATGCAGACCGCCAGCCAGAAACGCATTTATTCGGCTACTAAAAAGGCCTTGTAACCAAGGAAGGTGGAATACAGATCAGCCTTGGAGCACAGCTCATAAAGCGAATGCATACCCATCAGGCCAACTCCGCAATCCAGAACTTCCGCTCCCAGATTTGCCAGGATGTAGGCAATGGTTCCGCCGCCGCCTTCATCCACTTTTCCCAGTTCTCCAGACTGCCAGAATACTCCGGCTGTATTGAAAATTCGGAGCACCTTTGCGATGAATTCGGCATTTGCATCGTTGCAGCCGTATTTACCACCGCTTCCGGTAAATTTGGAAATGCCGATGCCATGATTGAAGATCACCGCATTCTGCTTCTCATGCACTCCAGGATAGTTCGGATCGATGGCAGCGGTAACGTCTGCAGATAGTATCTGGCTGTTCATGAAAGTTCTACGTAGGTTTGCACTGCTGCTGTCTTCGCCATTGTGAGCCAGCAAAGTGCCGATAAAATCACGGATAAACATGCTGTGCGCACCTGTATTTCCCTGGCTGCCCACCTCTTCTTTATCCGAGAAATAGATCACCATAGTTCGTTTGGGTTTGGCTTCCAGATTCTCTAACATCGCAGTGAGGGCAGTATATGCACAGATACGGTCGTCCTGGCCATAGCCAACGACCATGCTGCCATCAAAACCTGCATCTCTGGCCTGAACCGCTGGAACTAGCTCCAGCTCCGCAGACAGGAAATCACTTTCAGTAATCCCGTATTTTTCGTTCAGAAGCTTCAAAGCATAGCTCTTAATCGCTTCCTTTTCCTCGGTGGCGGGTTCCATTTTGCCAGAGAAGATCAGGTTCATTTTGCTGGCATCAATGGCATCAGCCAGATTCTTGGTGTATTGTTCCTTACGAGCCAGATGAGGTAGCAAATCGGGAATGATGAAAACCGGTTCATCCTCTTTCTCGCCCAGGCTGATCTCCAGTTTGCTGCCATCTGCCTTGATAATGATGCCATGCAAGGAAAGCGGGGTGGATACCCATTGGTATTTTTTGATCCCGCCATAATAGTGGGTTCTCATACAGGCCGTGGCACTGCTGCTGTCTTCATAGAGCGGATTCTGTTTGAGGTCTACCCGGGGTGCGTCTATATGTGCAGCCACCATGTTTACACCGTTAGAAACCGGTTCCGATCCGATCACAGCCATGGCCATGGTTTTACCACGGAAGATCGTATATACTTTCTTGCTGCCTTTCTTCCCGATAACGTTGAATTTATGCTTCTTCAACAGGTTTTCGGTGTAGGCAACGGTTTCACGGACTGTTTTTGCCTGGTTCAGAAAAGCTTTGTAAGGCTCGGCATAGGCATAGGCTGCTTTTTGCTGGTCTGCCTTGGCTTCCTTCCAGAAGTTCTTGCGCTCGTAGCTAAGCGCTCCTTTTTTGGCATCGGATTTTTTCATGGAATCTCCATTTATTTTATTTCTATTATCTTCAATTGTCGTTTCCCACCTGGCGCATCCACCATGGCTATCTCACCCGGTTTTTTCTGGTATAGCGCTTTACCAATGGGAGACACGATGGAAACAGCCTGAATGCCTTCCTCCAGGGTAAAATTCAATTCCTCTGCACCTACCACCTGATAGGTTTCGGCCTTGCCGTCGCTGAGGTCTTCGGCTACGCAATAGCTTCCAAAATACACTCCCAGCCTGGCATGTTCCGGCAACTGCTCTGGATCCACCACTTTCAGTTGTGGAGCTCTGCGGCGCAGATGATCCAGCTCGGAGTCTATTGCCCGTTGCCTTTCTCTGGCCGCCTTATATTCAGCGTTCTCGCTCAAATCTCCATGCTCACGGGCAATGGCAACGGCCTTGATTACCTCAGGACGTTCGGTCAGCAATTCGTTGATGCGCTTCTGAAGCTTCTCCATTCCGGTTCTGGTGATAAACAGACTCAGATCCAAGGTATCAGGCTCCTTTTTTTTTCATCAGGATTTTATGAGCAGCGGTTGCCGCTTTTTTTAGCCTGGCATTACCGCTTTTTGTCCAAAGCTCTATCGGTGCCTCAATCTGAGGCAAATACTCGGTTACCGTGGCACAAAGCAATTCCACAATTTGCGGATCGCGACTGCTGCCAAACTCCTCCCAAACCTTCAGATACTGGTCAGGGCTTTGCTTGGCCACCGCTTTTAGCATTAAAACGTGGCTGGGAACGCTGTCCCCCAAGGGATACAGCCATTGGTTTGAGAAGTGATGCATGATTCCAGGGATTAGGTCTTCGCGTTTTTTGATCAGCTTTACCAGAAGATGTAAGCCGTTTTTACGCAGTTCAAGGTTTTGGCTGCTACTATATTTGTAGGCTTTTTCCAGATATTTTTCAGGCGATTTACGCAAGAGCGGCAACAGCACCCTGTCCAAAAGTGCTGCCATTTCGGCAGAACTTGCCTTATTTAGAGCATCGTCAAACAGTGGCATATACACCAGAGGTTTCCTATGCAGAAGCTTGGTCATGATCTGTGAAAAGGCCAGCTTGCCGTAATCACCTTTTTTATCCCACAAGGCACGGTAAAAAGGAAGGTAGTCCTCATGTTTCTTGCCCAAGAGCTGAACGATGTTTCCGGCGACATGATAGATCACTTCGGACGGAATCTTGCCATTAACCCTTTCTGGATATGCATTGAAGATGATCTCAAAGTCATAATCCCCTTTGGGGAGCTTGTTTGCTATGTAATCCGCTGTGTCCATGTTCAACCGCTCTTTCCAGTCAATGGTTAGCATCATTCTCTCCTGTTAAGTCCATATTTTTTCACTAAATGCCATTGGGAAAGAGAAGGCCCAAATTGTCAATAGAAAAATCTGTTTTGTTGGCAGGGATTAAAGGACAGGGGATATAAAAGGTGCCAGGTTTAAGGTGTCAGGTGTCAGGTTGAGTGTTGATGTGAAGATTTCTTATCCTGCCTTCAAGAAACTGACCTTGTTTCACTTTTTCACTTTTTCACTTCATCACTCCATCACTTCATCACTCCATCACTCCATCACTCCATCACTTCATCACTTCATCACTTCATCACTACATCACTTCATCACTAATAGCTGAACAGATTACGGATATCTTCGCTGCTCATGGATTTCAAAACGTTCTGGCCGCCTTCGATCACTGATTCGAAGAGGTCTTTTTTTGCTTCCTGCAAAGCCAGGATCTTCTCTTCCACTGTCCCTTTGGTTATCAGGCGAAAAACCTGAACTTTCTTGGTTTGTCCAATACGATGAGTGCGGTCGATAGCCTGGTTTTCCACCATGGGGTTCCACCAGGGATCATACAGAATAACTGTATCTGCTGCAGTAAGGTTTAGTCCCGTTCCTCCTGTTTTCAGGCTGATCAGGAAGAGCTTGATTTGGGGATCGTTTTCAAAGCGCTTGATGGGAGTTACACGGTCTTTTGTCTGTCCATCCAGATATGAGAAGGGCATACCGAGCTTATCAAAAACTTTGCGAATGATCGTCAGCATCTGAACGAACTGGCTGAATACCAACACCTTGTGCCCAGCATTTGTAGCTTCGGTAACCAGTTCCACCAGTTGTTCTAGTTTGGATGAGGCTTCCGGCTCGGGCAATATATCGCCATTGGCGAGGTGGGGATGGTTACAGAGCTGGCGGAGCTTGGTTAGCGCGGCCAGAATATGTATATAGCTGGGAGTTTGGTTTCCTTCGGGCAGCAGTTTTTTCTGAACCATATCCAGTATCTGCAGATAGAGCTTTTCCTGTAGCGTGTTCAATTTGCACCAGGAGATCTGCTCTTGCTTGTCGGGCAGTTCCAGCAGCACTTCTTTTTTTACTCGGCGCAGGAGGAAAGGGGCAGCCATGCGCTTCAGGGAAAGCCTTGCTTCGCTTTGCCCTTCTGCGGCCAGATAGTTTTGTTTAAACCGGTTCAAGGTTCCCAGATAACCAGGATTGAGAAAATCAAATACCGACCAGAGTTCGGTCAGATTGTTTTCCACAGGTGTTCCGGAAAGAGCCAGACGATGCCTGGATTTCAGCTTTTTTATCGCAGCAGTGCGCTGAGCCGAAACGTTCTTTATGTTCTGTGCCTCATCCAGCACCAGCCATTCAAAATCCATAATCCTGAGAGCAGCAATATCGCCCAGAACCATCGAATAGCTCATTATGAATAGGCGGACATTGGGATTGGCCAGTATCTCCATGCGGGTAGCCTTGTCGCCTTCCACTATCGCATACGGAATATTCGTGTGAAACTTCTCGATTTCTGCAGCCCAGTTATAGAGCAGGGTTTTGGGGCAGATAACCAGTGATATATGTCCTTCTCCGGTCGAGAGAATTGCCGAAAGAGCCTGAATAGTCTTTCCCAGCCCCATCTCATCGGCCAGAATCCCATTCAGATGATAATGAGCCAGCATCTTGATCCAGGCAACTCCTGCCTTCTGATATCCACGTAGAACAGTTTGCAGATATAGCGGCAAGGCATCCAGGCTACTGATTTTCCGGCTGAGCAAAGCGCTGAAAAGTCCTTCCAGCCAGTCATCACCTTTCATGCGAAAAGCCGGATTTTCTTCCCTCAGACGTAGGTAGTATGGCAGGTTTAACATCCGGGCACGATAGATCCGATCGGCTTTCAGTTCACTTTGTGAAATCAGGGCGTCCACTTCCTGAAACACTTGGGGATTACTGATAAAGACGATCCTGCCATCCTCAGTATGCAGGAACTCCTCTTTGCTCTTGAAAAACCGTTTCAGTTCTTCGTGCGTAAAGCTCAGGTCACGATAGTGATAGCGAACTTCGTAGGTAAACCAATCAATATCGTCTTCACGACGGGCAATGAACTCCACCTGCAAGGGTATTTTGGCCACGAAATCTTGCTGCAGCTCTGCTTCGATCTGAATATCCCAATCTTGGTCGCTAAGCTCAAAGATCGCTTCCCGAAGCTGTTTCAACTTTGCCTCACCTCCAAATACAAGTTCAGCATGCTCTTCCAGGCGATTCATTTCTGGTTCGGGCAAACGAGCCAAGAGCTGCTGAAGCTCTTGAAACAGCTCAGGAGCAAGATGAAACCAAGCTTCACCCTCACCAGAAGGGCTATGGAAAGAACAGCGTACCAGAGGCTTACGAAAACGCAATACCGACAAAGGTATTTCCCTTTCCTGAGCAAAAACAAGAGAGCCGCCAACCAGGACGTCATTCCCCAATTTTTTGAGGTGCAGACGCTTTTGAACCTTGCTGTCTATGATCTCAGGAAGCGAAATCCTTTCATCAAAATCCAGATAGATGTCCTCTTCATGCAGCTTTTGATGCACAATACTGCGATAATACACCAGATCCCTTGCGCTTAGCAACTGACCTTGGCCAAGCACGGCATCCACTACTTCCGGACGAAATGGCAGATTCACCCTTTGAACCCGATTCCGGAAGAAAAGCCAGCTTGGCTGGCCCGCATACCAGGCTGAAAGTTCCTCAACGATTACGGCCTTCAGACCATAATTATGTTTGGCCGCAGGCTCAATCCGCAGAGCAAGCTGATAAGGCTGGGGGCTGAAGATTAGCTCTTCCCCACTTTCCTTGATAACGAAACGGGGTCTGCAATCCTGCATCAAAGCAAGTGCTGAGGCAAATTCCTTTTTATACAGCGACCAAAACTTGCCTTTGAAAGAGTAAGCTGCCCGGTGGCGGTTCAAAAAGCTGAAGAGCTCCAGTTCCCTATCCCAGAATGCGCCAAGATTCCTTTGATAATGCTGCTGCTGACGTTCGGAAATACCTTCCGGCTGTTCGTTATCGGCAAGCCGGCCAACCAATACCGGATCGATGGGACCAAACTCATGATGATAGAAGCGAATCTTATCGGTTTCGGGATTATATATACCTTCCAGATATAGCTTTGCTTTGGCCGTAAGATTCAACCAGGATTCTTCCGCAGCCAGAGCATCGCCATCGCAGGTATCCACAACCTCGGCGGCAAAGATATCCGTGCTCAGATACAGGTAGCCGTATCGCAATACGGAAAAGTAATGCCGGCAGTTATCATCGTCGTGACACTGCGAGCATTCATGCGAAACGATACTTTCGCTTTCAGGATCGAACACCACATCCAGATACTCACAAAAATACTCCCGCTTTTCGGGAACCGGGAAGAAACGCAGCACAAAGTGTCCTGCTTCATTGCGGGATTTCCAATACCACAAATCGCCGTTTTCAAGGGCAATAACCGCATGGCTGAAATACCAGCTGGTGGAGGTGTCGTGATAGTCCTTGGCAAAAAGCCTGGCCATAATCTATCCTTATCTTCAGAATCTGGTATTAAAGAGTAAACGAGGGGTTTTTTGTCAATCTAAAAAGCGAACCCTTTTTCATTTATGCTTCGATGTAGGACTGATGGCGAGGTGGCGAAGAGGTGAAGTGGAAAAGTGAAACTAGTGTCTTGTCATGCAATCAGTGTCGCATTCTTCAGGGCTGCCGAAATCTGTTCGGCAGAGGCAGCGAAGCTGCCAATAATAGAGGCCTCCGGCCTCTGTGGCAAACGGATTTTGCCACCCCATCGATACACGACACTAGCTACCCCTAATCACTATATCATACCGGAGTCATACCGGATGATCATCCGGTATGACTCCGGTATGATACCCTCATGATCCGGACAAATCGCCGTTTTATCTGGATTATAATAAAAAAAAGAAAAGGGGATGCCTTTTGTAGCGTTCCCCTTTTCCAGATGGTTGAAAACTTGCTTCGTTTACAAACCGAAGATCGATGAGCTCTTTTGCTGCACCTGACGGACTCTGGTAACCTTGAAGGTATGCTCGTAGTTCATGGTTTTACCGTCTATAGTAACGGGCAAGACCAGCTTCATCTCCTTGCCGATATAGCGGACTGCCGATTCATAGTCAACCGGCAGCAAGGGAGTTTTTACGTAAACGCCCAAAAGACTGGACAGGCTGAGATGATCAGCCGAAAAGATGGTTTCGATCAGGTTTCCAAGCGGAGCGACTGTGCTGCTCCCTAGGGGTTTATCTCTTTCATTGTCTTTCACAGAGGCCAAGGTGAGGCGATGGCCGATATTATCATAATCCAGATAGATACCTTTGTCCCAGTTAATGCTGATCGGTTTACTGGAAGCATTATAAAGCGTCATTTCAAAACCGTTTTCCGAAGCGCTCCAGATGGTTCGCATGTTTTCGTCTTCCCAACGGAAACGGAGTTTGTTTACCAAAGTGGTGTCGGCAACGGGAGCTTTGTAACGGGCTGCCGGTTCTTCGGTTTTTAGCACTTTCATCAGAGAAATATCGTATTTGGTTACCAGCTTGGCAGGTTTGGACTCGTTGGTTGCACAGGCTGCCATAACAAGCATGATAACTGCGAGTGAGATAAATACATACAGCTTTTTCACAGGGTCTCCTTAGATAATATATTTAGTTTAACGTAAGCTTGGGCATAGGGCAGAAACTGTCAAGCTGATTGTAAATCCAAGCAGAAGGGGCAATCCGTAGACCGCCCCTTTTACATTAGTTGGTTTGTTATTCCATCAATAGCATTTTACTGGTTTGCCGGTATCCGGAGGTCAGCATGCGATAATAGTAAACGCCGCTTCCCACGCTATGGCCTTGATCGTCTTTTCCATTCCAGACAAAGCGGTGCCGTCCCGCTGGCAAATCTGAATTTACCAAGGTGCGAACCAATTGGCCTCTTAGGTTGAAGATGGACAGGCGAACCTGCTCCGGATCTTTCAGATCAAAGCTGATGGTAGTTTCGGGGTTGAAGGGATTGGGATAATTGCCCTTCAGTTCAGTTTTACTTATTGGCAAAAGCTCATCGCCGTTTGCTGAGCCGGGAGTTAGCAGGAAATTAACCGTGGTGCTCTGATTTGCGCTTACCGTTACATCTTCATGGGTTTGCGTTACATATCCCGTGGCAGATGCTACAACTTCATAAACCCCGATCGGAACAAGGATGCTGTATGCTCCCACACTATTGGTTGCCGCGCTATTGGTTCCGGCTGTGATGGTAGCCCCTTGAATGGGACTATTGTTGTTCGCATTGCGAACCACACCGGAGATGTATCCGGTAACCAATTGCTTTTGAAGGATATTGGAGAAAGAAGGCACGGATAATACTTCCGAGGTGTAAACCGCCTTTACGGCCCAACGATAATTGCCGTTGGGCAATCCTGCCCAGTCCGGATCATTTAGGTTCGTGGCAGTAATGGTCTCGGGGGTTAGCGCTGTCCAATTATTGGGATAGGCTTCCTGTCCCGCAGGCAAACGCCAAACCTTGTATCCAACCAAGGCACGGCTGCTTACCCGCCCTGGCACAGAAGCGCTATCCATCCCAAGATTCACTGATCTGGCCGGTATCGATGGCATAGGTGCCTTGCTATTGGACAGGCTTGCCTGAACTGGCCTGTTCTCCTGCAAGAAAGCTGAGCCCGAAGCGATGCTGTCTGTCCTGCCTGTCCTGGTTTGAAGGAAGCTGACTGCAGAAACAGCATTGCCGATATAAACATCATCGATAAACCACACATACCAGAGACCATCATTGGACGGCGGATCATCAGCATGCCAGGCAATCTTCAGTTGCAGCCCCTCATACATGCTGAGGTCAATGGTGATAGGAGAAGCGTAATAATTCCAACCACCCGTTTGAGCTGAGGCATCCCAAAGGGTCGTCCAGCTATTGCCATTGTCGGTGGAAATCTTTACGTAATAATGATCACCATTTGTGGAACCCAGGAATACGTAGGAAGCAAAGCTAAGATAAGCCGCAGGAGGACAATTGAAGCTGGGAGTGATAAACCATTCATCCTGATGGTCATAGCTCCACCACAGCCCAGCCTGTAGCACTCCATCGGTGGGGCTAACTGTTTGGCCATTGATAGTTACAGCGCCGAAACGGCACCAAGTTGGATAAACTCCGCTAACCGGGACGCCAGTGTTGTTGATCACTTGTGTCCAGGAAATCGGAGGAAACACATCGCCTTCGAAGCTTTCCACCACGTCCAGCGCAGTGGGATCAGGAGCCAGCCAGTTTAAGCTGACCTGGGTGTTGTTCTCCACTATCTCGCCGCTTACCTGACGTGGGGCATAAGCCACTTCATTCAATGTGATGTTGCCAAAGTTATAGTTCGTTGCGCCGACTGTAATGGTTCCGGCCATATTCTGGTATCCAGGGCAGATGATCGTGTATTCATAGCT
>CAZGWB010000002.1:0-39912 GCA_964529335.1 uncultured Candidatus Cloacimonas sp. | reverse complement strand
GCATTGGTTGTGGCAGTATAGCCGCCTGTGGTTGCAGCTATGGCCACGTCGGCAAGGGGTTGATTTCCCGCACCCAGGATGGTGCCATTAAGGTGTCCCACCCCACCGGGAATGATAAAGAAACTGGTTTTCGGGAATGCTGTGCTGGCGTCTCCAGTTGCAGGCGGACTGGCAGGATCAAAGTCCGTGCCGTCTGAATATGCGTTGCGAGCTCTGGTTTGGGTAAGGTTTTGGGTCTTGAAAATGTCTGAGCTGCTGTAGTATTGAGTATCCATGGGACGTTCCACCATTACCACAAGGTTTTGGCCATTCAAATACAGGTAGGGGGTTGTAAAGGGTATATGGATCAGGTTTTCCCCGGCCGGATAATTCACCGTTCCTGTAAAGACTTGGGTTAACTCTGTGGAAGGTATCCAGCCATTGGATAGATCTGCTTGAGTGGTAGTTCCGATCCAGATATTGGTAGGCATGGTCGACAGCTCAGTTACGAAATTGTTATAGAAGCCAATTCCGTAGACAGTCCCAATCGTATTGCCCAATTCTGGAGGATAGTAGATACACTCATACAGCGAATTCATGTAATACATATCAAGCGGAATGCGTCCGGTTTCCGTACCCTCTCCTACCGTATAAACAAGCAGTCCTGGAGGTTGCACGTTCACAGTAATGGAAGGACATTGATCGTTCAAGTTGTTTTGATCATTGGCCAGCAAAACTTTCGCAAAGATGCTGACTGGCCCTTCAGCATCAGGAGTCCAGGTAAGCGATACCGGCATTGTCTGGCCAGGATTTATGGCAACTCCTGGGCTGGTTGCCACCTCGATATTGCCTGTTTTATAGAGCTTTACCTGGTAGGTATTCTGGGCTAGCGAGCCCCAATTGAAAACATTCACCGTATAGTTTGAAGGAACTCCCAAGGTAGGAGTGCTGTTCCCTGTAACGGAGAGTGCTGCCAAGTCGTTTTGGGGGGTTACCTCAAGCATCACATCGTCCACATAGATATTCTGGTAGGGTCCCGTCTGACCATGCTTGAAAGCCACTACACGGCCGGTTCCAGGATAAGCTCCAAAGGTAACCACATATTCCGTCCAGGAATTGCTGAGCGTAATGGACTGAACTTCAGTGAAACTCAACGGATTCTGGGGATCGGTCATGATCCCTACTGCCAGTTGGTAATTACCGCTGGCTCTGGCTTTAAAGTTCACTCTGGTGGTATTGGTAGCGATGGTATTTGCATAGGGCGGTGCCACCAGAATCAGGGTTGCCTGATCGTCGCTGCCATTGTTTATGCTAATGCAATTGGGAGCTGAGAACGGATCATTTGTAGTGCTTACAATGGACGCTGCCGAGCTTCCTTGTACGAGGCCGGTCCATTGCACAGGTATGGCAGGTGCCGTCACACCATCAAAGTTTTGCAAATAAGGCAAGCTCATGATGGTAGGATCGACGCAGGTTCCGCTTAGTTCCACATTGTGAGGAGTTCTGCTACGGTCATCACGTGAGCCCAAAGCAAAGCGCAAATGGTCATTTACCGTTATGGTAGCGGCATGAGTTCCAGCAGCGGTTGGATTGTAGCGGGCTACAAAGCTGATAGATTGTCCGGTATTCAGCGAAGCTGGCAAGGTTGGCATATTCTGCAAACTGAAGAATGGCGATCCGGCTATCGAGATCGTGTTTATCGTTAGAGGCGAACCCCCGGCATTCATGATCGTGAAGGTCTGGTTGTGAGTGCTGTTCAGCAGCACCGTCCCAAAATTCCGGTTGGCCGGAGTGATACTGAAGATGGGATCCGGCCCCAAGGGAGTCATATACAAAGACACATTGGGATACAAATTCAAGGTGGGAGCGTCGGCGGGTGGGTTTTCAGGAATATAGTCGTCCCAATCGGAATAAACGTTGCGGCTGCGGGCTTCCGGAACATTGCTGTAATAGAATCTATCCATTGAGGAGAAGTAGGTGGTGTCCATGGGTCGTTCCACCATCATCACCAGATTACCTCCTGCATAGGTAAAGGGGGTTTGCAAGGGAATCAGAATCGTATTTTGACCGTTTGGATAGTTCACTGTGCCATCAAACACCAAACTTAGCTGACCCGCAGGTATCCAGCCAGCGGAAAGATCGGTCTGTTGGGTGGAGCCCAGCCAGATTTTTGTAGGTTTGGCAGGAAGGTTTGTAGCAAAATTATTGTAAAAGGCAAGTGAAGTGATGTTACCGAAAGCACCGATTTCCGTGGGGTAATATATAGTTTCGAACAGGCTGTTTTTGTAGAACATATCCAGCGGGATTCTACCCAGCTCAGTGCCCGTTCCAATCGTTACAACCAACATTCCGGCAGGCATCACGGTGATGGGCAAGGGCTGAGTGCTGTCGTTCAGATCATTCTGATCTCCCGTAAGGATTACCTTGGCATATAGCTGAATAGGTCCTTCAGCCGTGGGAGTCCAAACCAGGGGAACCTGCACTGTCTGGTCGGTAGCAACAATCACACCGGGTGATGAAGCCAATTCCACATTGGCTGCATTGTATAGTTTTACCGTGTAAACTGTCTGGGTAGCGGTGCCCCAATTGTAGATAGAAGCGGTGTAGGTAGTGGCATTCCCGACGCTGGGAGTAATATTGCCGGATAATGAGACCGCTGCCAGATCGTTGGTTGGAATCACTGCAAAGCATACATTATCCAGATACAGGCTTTGCCAGGTGGAGGTGTTGCCGTGTTTAAAGGCTACGTAGCGGCCAGTTCCAGTGTATGAACTGAAGTTTACGACATACTCCGTCCAGGTGTTACTCAAGTTAACACTTTGAATTTGGCTAAAACTTGCCGGATCTAAGGGATTGGTCATTATCCCTACCAGCAGAGCGGCAGTATCGGAATTCGCCTTGGCCCTGAAATGCACTTTGCTGTTATTGATCTGCAAAGCTTGAGCATAAGGAGCTGAGATCAGAATTAGGTTTGCCGCCATATCCCCTTCGTTGTAAAAATATACACAGTTCGGCGCGCTATAGCTCTCAGTGGAAACGGTTCTAACCATAGCCCCTGTGCTGGCAGCCTGCTGTATCTTCTGCCAGGTGATGGGAATTGCCGGCGGGGTTAGATCATCGAAATTTTGCGCATAGGGCAAGGTATAAATGGTAGGATCGATGCAAGTAGCCGTAATGGGGACATTATGCACGGTGCGGGTAAGATTATCCGTAATGGTGAGAGTTGCTGTGTGATCCCCAGCGGCTGTGGGATTGTAAACCAGATTCAATTGAATACTTTGTCCTGTGGTAAGGGATACCGGAGTGGCAGGTGGATTGCTAAGGCTGATAAAAGGAGATCCGCTTAGGGCAACAGCATTAACCACCATGGTTCCACCCCCGCCATTCATAACGTTTACCGTCCGGTTATGGGTGCTGTTCATCAGCACCTGCCCGAAGTTCAAAGCGCTTGGATTTATCATGGTAACGGGATCTGTGCCCAAGGGCGTTAAGTGGATGGAGGTTTTGGGAAACTGCCCGGAAACCGTTGCTCCGTCAGGAGGGGTGGCAGGAAAATACTCTATTCCGTCGCTGTAAACGCTAAGGCTGCGATTGGTCCCGATAGTCTGACATAAGAATACATCCGATGAATTATAATATTGCGTATCCATCGGACGGTTTACCATCATCACCAGATTTCCTGTCGTATATGTAAAAACCGTTTGCAGGGGAATCAGAACCGTATTTGCCCCGCTGGGATAATTCACGGTGCCGTCAAAAACCAGGGTAAGCTGGGTGGAAGGTATCCAGCCAGCGCTGAGATCTGCCTGTTGAGTGGTTCCCAGCCAGATTTTGGTAGGCATATTGGGTAGATTTGTCACAAAGTTATTATAGAAGCTGAGGGCCGTGATATTCCCGACCATCCCGATTTCATTTGGATAATACAGGGTTTCGAACAAGCTGTTACGCCAGAACATGTTTACAGGGATATTGGCCTGTTCATTGCCATCGCCGATGGTAACCACAATCATTCCGGCTGGCATAACAGTTACAGACATTGGATTGCTTTGGTCGTTATTTGGATTTTGATCACCAGCCAATACGATCTTGCCCCGTAAAAGCAGTGCTCCTTGAGCTGCGGGAGTCCAGCTAAGCTGGTAGTTCATCACTGCTCCTGGCTGGATAGTGGTTCCATTCATAGATGCCAGTTCTGTCCCAGTGGAAGTCATCAGCTTTACCTGATACACGCTTTGGGGATTGGTTCCCCGGTTGCGGACAGTTACAGTATATACCGTAGCTGCTCCTACAGAAGGAGTGGGATTGCCGCTGATCCCAATGCAGGAAAGATCATTGGGTTGAGCGACGGTTGGAATGAACTCATAAATCGTTCCTAAGGCCGGAAACTCCGAAATACTGTCGTTTTCTGAAATTTGGGAAACACTGGGAACTGCCCCAGGCGTAACGCTATAATACCAGTTTGTTCCTCCCGGACTCATATTGATCCCGATCGAGGCAGATGGCGAGTTGGGTGCTCCAGTTGAAGCTCCGTAGATAAAGGCAACTTTACCATTCTCATGCATTTGAACCTGCAGGTTAACAGTAGTGTCGCTACTATAATTCCAGCGCAGATTGCTGTATTGAACAGTGAAAATCCGGTTGGGTGCGGTTCCGGTAAGCTGATAGGAAGCTGAACCGCCGTTCAAGCTGGTATCGTCCCAGAGAGGGGCCAGAACGGGAAACCAGGAGTCTGAGTTTAATTCATTGGAAAGATTACTGTTATTGAGAGTAGTCCCCACACCTATCCAGCCGTTGGACGACACCTTCACTTGAGTGAAGTTAGCTTCACCATAGGGGAAGTTGAACCCAATCTCGATTGGGGCGGATAGCATGTCATCACCCAAAATATCGGTGATCTCCATACCAGTTATGGCTGTGTAAGTTCCGGTAGTGGCATTGAACGAATAGAATTCGTCGATGCCGGCAAAACATAGAATTGAGATCGCTGCGAGTAATACGAACAGCGCAAGCTTTTTCATGACGAGCTCCTTAATTGTGGCTTTTTATCTATAAACACATATCCTTTTTTTACTTTGGCCATAGTAGCTGCATTGGCCAGACGTTCTTTCCTGAGGAAATCAATCGTTTCCCATAAAAGCCATACAATTGATAGGCTATCTGCTTGTCAATAAATAAATCCGGCAATCTGGAATTAAAAAATATGCGGGTTCGGAAAAAGCCAGGCTTGCCAGACTCTTGGTATTTGCCATAAATGTATTATTCAAAGGCCACTACGCAAAGCCAGACCCTGTTACCCATGCAGGTCATACCGGAGTCATACCGCATGACCATCCGGTATGACTCCGGTATGATAGGGTGATCAGAGGTAGCTCCATCGTCTCGACGGAGAAGTGAAATGGTGAAATGGTTAGGGGCTCCAAATGTCAGGTTTCAGGGATAAGTGGAAAAGTGGAAAAGTGAACCAAGGCTTGATTATTGTAATAGAACGCTGATGACTTTATTTACCTGATCCACCTGATTTGATAATTAAACGCTGATGATGCAGATAATTATGATTTATGTGATTATTGGCAGATAGCTCTACATTCTACCTCCCTTTGGTGCTTTCGGTGTTCTCGGTGGCCAAAAAAAGAATCCGTGTTTATCTGTGCTATCCGTGATAAACCGTATTACTATTACAATCAACGCCAAATCGGAGTATGGCAAAGGGTAGGCAATCTCTGAATTGCCCAAGCGCGCAGAGTTCACTGATGAAAGGCGAACCGCAGTTCGCCCCTACGGATCGGATTATGGTGGCCCGTTCCCAAAAAAGTGAAGGGGCGAAGCACTCGGCTCCGCCCCTTCTCCATTAACTTTTAACGATTAACTATTAACCAGTTAACCCGTTAACCTATTTCATCAGCACGGCTTTGCGGATAAAGCTATCCTTGCCGGCATTCATTTTTATGTAATACACACCAGTGCTGCAGGGACGGCCATACTGATCTTCGCCATTCCAGCGCAGATTGTGATTGCCGATGCCTTTGTTGCCTTCGTTGAAGCTACGCACGATCTGACCGCGGTTGTTGTAGATCACGAAATCCACGGTTTCTGCCTTGGCCAGACTGTAATTGATCGTGGTGTTTGGATTGAAGGGATTCGGATAAATGCTCTTCAGTTCTGTCACCTTTGGAATTACTGGAGTGCCGTTATTGCCACCATTATCGAAATAGATCGTGGTGGGGCCATGGAACTGGATGCTGCCATCCAGGTCTTGCACTTGCAGCCAGTAATAATAGGTTCCCGGCTCAAAAACTTCGGTATCGGTAAACTGATACACCTGCTGCTGAGAGGTATTGGTTGCTCCGATCAATGAGCTTACCGCTGCAGCAGTGTTAAGTTCGGAACTGATTCCACGATATACATAGTAACCGTTAACATTGGTTTCGGTTTGGGTAACCCACATGATGTTTACGGTACTCTGAGAGGTTAAGGTAGCTGTGAAAGAGGAAAGCTCTACGGGAAGGGTTGCTTCGCCGGTGAGATCCAAAGGAGTGGAGTCGCCACCTGTGGGATCGGTGGTGTCCACACCGTTCCAGTTACCATCGGAATCGGTGTTTTGAGCATAGATGGTGCCGTCTGTCAGTTCTCTGCTTTCCACGCGTTTGATTCCAGTGAAACCTTTGGTGCCAACGGAATTAGGAATGATTACACCCCAGGCACCGGCTTCACCATCAACATTGTTCTTGTAGGCAGTAAGAATCTGGGTTACTCCCGATAAATCCAATCCATCACTTTCGATAATGGTACCTGCAATAGGACGGCCTGTTCCAGCTTCGTTGTCGTACACAAAGCAGAAATTCTTGGCGGGTGAACCAGACACACCATAAAGGAAGGTGCCTTGATTTACATTTTCCTCAGTACCAAAGTTAATTACTTTAATCGAATTTGTGGTTGTTAAGCGAAGTGCTACTGCTGTTCCGTCATTACCGTCGTTCAGCATGATCCTGTAAAAAACGTTATTACCCACTGCAAATCGTGTGTTGCCTGAAGGCTCGCCTATGAACCAGCCAGTGTATGATCCACTGCCATTGGTAGTAAACTCACTATATTGTCCAGAAACGGCTAAACTGAGTGAGGTGCTTCTGGTTATAGAATTGTCGCTATTTACAAACCATTGAATCCCAGCTCCATTAGTGGTAGGACCATCAGAAGCTATTGTAAACATACCAAAATAGCGATAGGTTGCGTTGGGAGTCAGGTTTTGGAGTGTTAAACGGCAAGCATAGGGCAGGCGTTGATTATTTGTTCCACTTAAACCTTGAATATATTGCGGCAATATCACTTCCGCTATCTCGGGTCCAGCGGATGTTGTGTAGTTAGCAGTTTGGATTGTTCCATCAGTTTTGTAGTTTATACTGGTTCCACTATTGGTGTAGGGGAATATTTTAAAATAGTGTGTGGTGGAGCTGCTAAGATATTGGAATGTGTAAGTTTCATTGCCTGCTATAACATTTTGTACCAAAGAACTGTTATTTTCAGATACGCCATCTACTGGACTGGTTATATCATCATAGCTTACGGTACTCCCTTTGATCAGGTAACCATCTGGGATAATAGCTCCGATAGCATCCGTCCAAGTGAGGGTAATATCGGTTGCTGGATTTGTTCCCGGACCTGCCTCAAAATCTGAGGGATGGTTTGTGGGCTCACCCTTGATGCCGGTTCCGGCAACAGCAACATTTACCGTGGAAGCGCTTGAGCTGGAATGTTCAATATTTCCTGAATATGCCTGCACTGCCGAGGGTGAGAAACGAACATAGATAGTTGTCTCATCAACTTCACCACTGGTGGGGCTCAGGAAAAGCTCGGTTTCCCAACTGCTATCATCATCAGAAATCTCAAAACCGCCCGGAGCATATATCTCGATATCTCCTTCCAGGTCTGTTCCAGACACGGTATACGATTGAGAGTCAGAACTCTGACCGACGAGGACTCCGCCAAAGTTATCAAGGGGTACACCGTCTACCACGATAGTCGGTTCTCCCCCACCTGAGCTAGTAGCCACAATATACACATCGTCAACGCCCAAACCTTGAGCATTAGATGTTGTACTACCTGAAGTTACTGCGTAATTCCACGCAAGATACAAACTTGATGATGCATTCAGGCTAACATTCAGAGTTTTACTGGTAACACTCTGAGTTGCTCCAGGTGCAGATGCATATCCGTTGTTGGATGCATCAGATCCGGCATAAGAAGTTAAGAAGTCCGCTCCTGCTGATGTCCAACTGGTTCCATTGGTTGAATAATACATTTGAATTGAAAAACCTGCACTGTTGGTTCCCATACGGTATTTTTCAACCGCATAGCTAATGGTAAAGCTAGGGATTTGACTGGCTCCATTATTGTACAACTGAACATATAAATTCCCAGATTTGGTGGCACTACTAGATGAAATCCACCCAACTGCCCGATCGGTAGCAGAAGTTGGATCACCGGCAGCATAGTTATAAATACCGTTGGAGGCAGAGGAACTCATATTATTGCCAGCTATTTGCTCTGTTGCAGAAACAGCTCCAGAATATGTTCCCAGTGTTCTGGCGGTGGTGTTCTTATCCGCTTTCCAGCCAGTTGGTAAAGCAGCAGTTTGGCTTGTTCCAATACTGAAATCCTGACTGGCAGTTCCACCGCTGCTAATGTTAACTTGAGCGAAGATGCAGCTTGAAGCCAAGATCAGCATTAACGCGAAAAATAAACGTTGTTTCATAATTCCTCCTTGAATTATGGCATATCTTTTGTTTTGAATATCTTATGATTTGAAGTCAGGATATTGGTTCCGCTTAATTTGGCAAGTTATTTTTTCTTGATTTTCTCGTTGTCTGCCAACCCAAATTCCAGTATGAAGTCTATCCAAACAAGTTTGTAGGAAACGCCCAATCACTGCACTATTTCATTAGTACCATCTTGCGGTAATATCTACGTGTACCTTCTCGCATGACAGCATAATAAACTCCTGAACTGCAGGGCCTGCCTTCTTCGTCTCTCCCATCCCAAATCCAGGAATGTCTTCCCGGCTTTGTAACCGAGGCAGTGACCGAACGAAGTTTTTGCCCTTTGAGGTTGATAATTGAAAGCTCAGCTAGTCCGCTTTTTTCCAGGCAATAAATAATTGTAGTGGAAGGGTTAAAGGGATTTGGATAGATTGCTGAGATCCCCATGGGATCTGGAACATCAGGAAGGCCCTGATCCGCATTTGGATCATAAAGGCACATGCATGGCCCATAAAAGCCAGAGGTTCCATCCAGATCAAAGCTCTGAAGCCAATAATAATACACACCTGCATCCCATACGGATTCATCGGTGAATTGATAAACCTGCTGCGTGGATGTGTTCGTGGCTCCGATCAGAGGAGATACTACCTCGGCATTGGCAAGCTGATCATCTCCTGCACGTAAAACATAAAAACCAAAGGTATTGGTTTCGGATTGGGTTACCCAGTTCAGACGGATACCTCCCTCCGAATCTAGTACAGCAGTAAAAGAGGAGAGCTCTACCGGCAGGGTGTATTCTTGGGTTGTGAAACTGGCTGGGTTGTTGGCAGCAGAATTGGGATTGAAGCGGGTTAACAAGTCTGCCCCAAAAACCTCATAAACCATGAAGTAGTAGGTTGTTAAGGGATTTAATCCTGATACTTCCACTTCATTCTCAGTGCCATTATATACCACCTGCTGAGCTCTGCTGGAATAAACCGGGTTCGCTGGCGGATCTGTGCCGTCTTGAGGGGCAACGAAGCTATTGGCCGTGTTTATCAGCACAACTCTTTTATCACCGGATCCATTAATCCAGCTAAGCCCGATGCTGCTTGAAGTGGAACTTGGTGAGCTTAGATCGCTGGCTTGGGTAAGTGGAATCGTTGGAAAGGAATTGGCATAAACAATATTATCCAGAAAACAATTGGCTGCATTGGAGGGGCTAACCTCTCCATATACCATAAAGGCGTTTACATTGGTATTATCTGCAATTTGACTTTTAGCCAAACTGCTATAGCGAATTCCATTCAACCAGATATCTTGACGGTTTGCGGCAACTGAATATTGGCTTCCGTTTCGATAATATGTGGAAGCAGACGACGAATTATTGCCGTAGATTTCAAAGCTATACACACTAGCTTGAGAATATGAGCCTCCACCCAGGGTTGACCAACTGGAGCCGCTTCGGTAAGATATATTCAGCGCTCCTTCAGCACCAAACAAAAAGCGAAGCCCAGAAAAGACCTGAGTGCCAGTGAAGCCAGTATTGTCCGAATATGTTGTCCCAGATCCTTGGAAAAAGTAATACGTGCCTGCGCTTACCGTAGCACCTCCTGATGAATCCCCAAACATGATGTTGAACTTGGTTTGGAAGATTCTCGCCGCGGAATAATTGTAAATGGAGAACTTATTCACCGAACCCGAAGATGCCGCAACAATCCTTAGCCCCGAGCCAGTTCCCAGCTCTGAATTGTTTAGATTTTCAAGATTGAAACTCCCCCCAGCGCTACCAATGCGAATACGATCTTCACCGGAGCCGGGTTGGGGTAAAAAACTTGTGGACACTCCTGCAGCAGAAAAAGACCCGGTTTCAGTTCCAAAATCATACTGCCAGGGTTGAGCAAAAAAAGAACTGCAAGTGATCAGAAAAAGAGCAGCAAGCCAAAACTGTCGTTTCACTTTTTTACCTCCATAAAAGAGACAAGATACTATGTATTTGGTCATTCCATTCTTGCTGGCTGAAACTTCACCACAAGACGGAGACATATAATGATGATTACTCTATCTTACTCCCAACCGGCAAACCATCATTTAGAACGGGCTCGTTTCACCAGGATGTTCCACCAGCTTTTCCAAAAATAAACCCAGTCAGTACTGAAGGGCTTTTGCAGTTTTCTTTCAATATAGCGGCGTTCGGAATCCACAATTTCCTCGAAAGTCTTTGGCATATCGGCATAAAAGGGTGGAACCAACCCAGGTTTTACCTTGATTCTCAGCTCTTGCATATCTGGGGGATAAAGGCTAAAATAATGCTCGCTTAAGGCCCGGACTCCAACCAAAGCTAGTTCTCCCTTGAAAAAGTTTATCAATTGGGGCAGTTCATCGAGCCATAAAGAACGGAAAACCTTGCCCCAAGAGGTAACGCGAAAGTCGTCTGCAAATTTTCCCCCTTCTTGCAGGGCATTGGTTTGATAAACATAGTTCTGGAGATATTCACTGTAGGGATGCATGGTACGCAGCTTCTTTACATAGATCGTTTGACCGCCCAAGCCTTTTCGCTTCAGGCGGATCAATGGTCCGTAAGTTGGATTGGGATCGGTGCAGGGAGCTTTGGTTTTCTTTAAGATGAAATGCATCATACCATCCAACTCTCGCTTGTGGATCAGCTCAAATCCACAAAAATAGAAGCGCCCCAGCATTTCGGTTTCCGAAAGAGCTCTGTTTTTTCCATTGGTTAGCGCAAAATACCAGCCTTGCAGAACCGGCAGTTTAGGAAGAATACGCCGGAAAACGAAATCGAACCCATATAGGATGGAACCGAGGTATGGAGTAAATCTGTCATAAAACGCTTTGCGGCGCTGAGTAATGGTTTGCCCACTACAAACGAACACGCCGCCATCTATGAGAAGTTCGTTTACTTTGATAAGATATAGATTCAAACGCCGGAAATCGTTTATTTTGTGCAAGTTTATAAAAATCTGGCGGCTATCTTCAGCTTCGTTTTTGATATTATAGTAGGTCTCCGTATTCAAGATAAGCAGACCCTGCTTGCTGAAACGGGTTAGATCCAAGAAATCGTTCAAAAACTCAAACAAATCTCGTTTATCAGCCAGATACTGCTGCCACAAAGGAAGCAATATTGCATTGCCATTGATGTCTGTAATGCTGGGCAGATGGTATGGCTCATTGCTAATAACAGGAATGGCCATGGAGGATTCGAGGAAAAACTTTGGGCTTTGCGATTCTTCCAGAGCTTTGGATCGAGTAACTAGCTTAGTAGCTGCATAAGCAGCATTTTCCTTGTGAAACCGGAATGCATAGTAAATACCCACGAAAATGAAGAGCTCCAGCGCAAAAGTCCCTAAAATCGTGCTAAATACGATGTAGCGGGAGTAATAGAATTTCCCCAATAAATACATGAGGGCCAGAACCGTTACTATTGCCACCAGATTACACTTGAATATCCTGCGGATGTAATCCAATCCACTGCCCGCAGATTTCAGCGAATACTTCAATCCCCAGACCCCTGAACCAATCCATATAAGCAGGAAAGGAACCAGGCTGCGGTAATACTTCAAAACTATTCTCATGCTTCCAGGACGAATTTTGGCAGCGAAGAGAAACGCAAAAAGCACTATCGCTATATCAAGAACAAAAAAGGAGTATTTAACAATCCGATATTTCATAATCTATCTGAGAGCTTTCATTTTTTTAAATTCCAATAATCCATGTTTCAAATAAACAGAGTTTCTTTGAATACTGTTGCGACCCTTTCTGCCGTATGTCCGTCCCAGAATTTGGGTATTATTCCTTTCTTCACCTTACCATTCATAACCTCTGATACTGCTTTGCAAATTGCTTCGGGAGCGAGTGGCACCAGTTGGTTTGTGCCTTCTGTGATCGTAATTGGTCTCTCGGTATTCTCTCTTAATGTAAAACAGGGAATACCGAAATAAGTAGTTTCTTCTTGAATCCCCCCTGAATCTGTTAGAACTGCCATAGCATCCATTTGCAGCTTCATAAAATCCAGATACCCGATCGGATCTGTTACCCTAAGGTTAGGTATTGAGCATAATAACCCTGACAAGCCAAACATCTCCAGATTTTTACGAGTCCTGGGATGCATCGGAAAAACGAGGTTTACCTCATTCCCAATTACTTCGAAGGCTTTTAGCAACATTTCCATGCTCTCGCAGGTATCCACATTCGAAGGACGATGCAGGGTTATTAGAATATATGGCTTCTCTTTCAGCCCCAGCTCTTGCTTGATATTGGAGTGAACGGCTTTTGAGCTATGCTCCACCAGAGAATCAATCATGATGTTTCCCACGAAGTGAATTCTCTTGGGATCAGTTCC
Organism: uncultured Candidatus Cloacimonas sp.; assembly: GCA_964529335.1. Taxonomy (GTDB): domain Bacteria; phylum Cloacimonadota; class Cloacimonadia; order Cloacimonadales; family Cloacimonadaceae; genus Cloacimonas. The sequence goes on along the minus strand of CAZGWB010000002.1, from coordinate 26,847 downwards.
TTCGTTTATGAGGTTCTGATCTCCATCTGGAGACGGAGTTAGCAGCACATCTGATATTCGGTCGGTTAGAATTCGGTTTATCTCCTCAGGCATTCTCTCGTCAAAACTGCGCAATCCTGCTTCCAGATGAGCTACCGGTATGTGCATCTTTTTCGCTACCAAAGCACATGCAACTGTTGAATTTACATCACCAGCCACAACGACTAAATCGGGTTTGTCGTTCTGAAGAATAAATTCTTCATACCGCTCAATTATCCTGGCCGTCTGCTGTCCATGAGTTCCAGAACCAACATGCAGATAGGCATCAGGTTCCGGCATTCCTAAATCGTCAAAAAACAACTTGGACATTTTCTCGTCATAATGCTGACCCGTATGGATTATCTTGGGAGTAAAGATCTCACCGTCATTTTTTAATACTCGGAATAATGGAGCCACTTTCATAAAATTCGGCCTGGCTCCTGCTATCAGGTGTATGTTATGATTCATGATTATAATACCAGTTACACGTTTCGATCATCACATATATTGTTGTCATAATTCTTCTTCATCTATAGAAGTCTATTGTCCGGCGCAGACCTTCTTTGAAGTCCACTCTCACCTCATACCCCAGCAGTTCCTTCGCTTTTTCGATTCCAGCTAATGAATGCTTCACGTCTCCAGCTCTATCGGGCTCAAACTTGGGTTCTATGTTTTTCCCCAGGATTTCGTTGATCATCTGAACCAGTTCGATGAGAGTATAGCGTTCACCGCAGGCAATGTTGATTACTTCTCCGGCTGCATCAGGGGCTGTACATGCTTTGATGTTTGCCCAAACGTTGTTCTCCACAAATGTAAAATCCCGGGATTGACTTCCATCGCCATAAATAATCGGCTGCTTATCCTGCATAATCAGCTTGATAAACTTGGGGATGACAGCGCTGTATTGGGAAGTGGGATCCTGATTGGGGCCAAACACGTTGAAATATCGCAAGGCAACGGTTTCCAGGCCATACAGGCTGTAGAAAACCTGACAATAACGCTCCTGGGCATATTTGGTTAGGGCATAGGGAGACATGGGATTGATTGGCATGGTTTCCACTTTCGGCAAGCTTTCGCTATTGCCATAGATCGAAGAAGACGAGGCACATACCACTCTTTTTACTCCAAATTCCTTGGCCGCCTCCAGTACATTCAGCATACCCAGGATGTTGACGTCGTTGGAGGTTATTGGATCGTTTATCGAACGTGGCACAGAAGGCAAAGCTCCTTGATGCAGAATGTAGTCCACACCTTTTACCGCGGCGCGAACTATATGGAAACTCCTCAGATCGCCCTCTATCATCGTTAGATTGGGATCCTTCATCAAAGGGAGGATGTTTTCACGCTTCCCCGTGGCAAAATTATCCAGAACCCTTACCTCTTGTTTTTGATTCAATAATTCTTTGACTACATTGGAGCCGATAAACCCCGCTCCACCGGTAACCAGATACTTCATTGGCTGTTTCCCATTATGTATTTCTGTTCAGGCTTTTCTAGAAGCCAAACTGCTCTTTTCTTTTTTGTAAGATCCTGTTAAACTCATCTTCTGTATAGTTTTTCCTTAGTTTCGGAGCTAAGTCTTTTTTAACTTCTGCGGGAGACCCAGCAGCAAATACCAAGGGCGGAATGGAGCTTGTTACTACACTTCCTGCCGCAATTATGGAGCCTTCGCCGATAGTTACCCCTGGGAGCACATCAACGCTGATCGCCAGCCAGGCGTTTTTCTCGATTATCACTGGGGCCACATAAGCTTCGCTTACTTCAGAATGATACACCATCGGTTTGGTATGGGTAAGGATGAAGTTATTCCCGGAAATTGCCACCCCTCGTCCAATCGAAACGAAGTATGGATAAACATCATCGATAGTGACCATGGGGCCGATATGGACATCTCGTGCGATTTTTACACCTCGCATTCTTTGGAGTTTCACTCTTATTCCGTTCAGTGGCATAATCCTTGCCAGAACCTGCAACCAATGATCTGTCAAGCGATACCATAAGAACCTTGATCTGGGAAACATACCCGTAAAACCGTGTTCGGCTGAAGTGTGCTTTAGCGCATCCAGAAAAGGTCTTTCCACATGGTTTGGCATGGGTTGTTTAGTCACTTGCAGGTATTCTTTCATTTTGCATACCCTTTTTCATACTCACGAGCTGTGATGAACTGGTAGTTTTGATTGGCATAGAAAGCTATAAATCTTTCATATAATGGTTCTGCCGCAGGCCCCAGGTTTTTAACCTTGATCTTCGCTCTAACCAGGTCAGTCAAAAGATACCCCAGCGGGTTTTTTGACCTCCGGGTTATGGCCCTGGGACTGGCACTTTCATCGATAAACTCATTTGGATGGATTCCAAACACCACCGGTTTTCCCGTAAAACCTGTCTCTACATCGAGGATCCTCTGTTGGAAATAGGTCAAGCTGGGGAATATGCGAAGAGTTGTTCCGACAAAAGGTATCAAAGTTGCCGACAATGGAATCTCCAGAAGCTCGCTGTCTCCTTTCTTGAATATATTATCTTTCCGGGTTCTGTAGGGCAATCTCGGTGCGGTAAGGAATCTAAGTTTGTTCATCCCGCCAAAGGAAAGGAAAAAATCAAATCTCTGAGCTGCAATGGAGCTGTCTGTTTTGAAACCTGTTTCCAGAAGAGCTTGCGATGTCTGAGGGCTTACTCTCAAAGCGGGAGCCCTAAAAGAGATGACCTCACAACCAGCTATGTCCTCCAGTGTCTTTTTGGAATATTCCAAATGGCGTTTTTGCTTGGAAAAAGGCATCACATCAAAACCATTTTCTTTGATGTGCGACTTCCCGTGCGAACCAACCTCGTGTCCATCGCTCAGGATCATACGAACAACTTCGGGATACAGATTGGCAATATAAGCCGTGAAGTAAAAAGTCGATTTCACCTTATACTTTCGGTATAGGTCCAAAAGAATTGGCATCCCTTTCTGAACCACCAGTTCTCCGGTTTCATCGCGCAAATCATTGAACCAAATGGAAGTGGTTTCAACGTCATTTGTCAGTAGCGCATATTTATCCATACTAATTCCTGATTTCTCTCTGTTTTGCAGCTAGCTGTTGCTTTTTCATCCTGCGATTTCGAAAATACTTCTTATAGTTCCCATGGGTAAACACGAAGAGTTTGGCAAGAAGCCAATGCGGAAGGTACTTTGCCCATAATTCAGGGTGAATAGTGATCATAATCGTTTCGGGCAGTTCGCCTATGTGATTGATAATCTCATCGGTCCTAGAATATGACGCTTTTAGGCCATAGCCCACATTGTCTCGAACCGCGATACCCCCTCCATTCCAGCGTTGAGTTGTATCGGTGAGATATAGCACTTTGTTGAAATCTATGCTTAGATACGGCTCGCCCACCAGACCGTAATCGGAAAGCTGCATTTCTTTCCACATATCACGATTATCGTAAGGGGATCCTGAACTTCCGTGCATGCAAACTGCTTTTACAGGATACAAAGTCCGGAATTTATTCAAATTCTCCGAAAATTCTTTCTCTGCCAAGCTTATGTCGCCATCGCTACGACTGAGGTCTTCATAATGATAGCCTATCTCATGACCCAATCCGGCTATTTGTTTTATCATCTCTGGAATAAAGCTATATTTGGTCGTCCGGAAAAAGTATGTTCCTTTTACCCCCAGCTCATTCTCCAACCTGGCAAGTTGCAGTGCGCTGTAAGCCAGAATGTCCACATCGTGTCTTAAGATAACAGCCCGCTTGGGTGAGGAAGTCAGATACTCACTAAAAGTGACTATCTGATAATCTCTGCTCAATAGCACATTGATCAATTCTGTAAATTTCGAAAAGCTAAAATCCCGCATCACATCTCACTATTCAGCCAATCCAGTCAATATAGCCCACTCCACTGCTTATGCAGTTTGGCAGTTCCCAACACCAGCTTCAGAACTCTCATGGCAGTGTTTTGCACCAGATAATCGGGGCAAATCTTATCGTAATGAGCTCCTTCATCAATTGCCAGTTTGATTGATTCAAGCACAGTTTCCGGATCGAAACCGGTTAAGACAATTGTCCCGGCGTCGATTGCTTCCGGCCGTTCCATGGAGTTGCGAATAGTAATAGCCGGAAACTGCAGGATTGAGCTTTCCTCGCTGATGGTGCCACTATCGGAAACCACGCACAATGCATTCATTTGCAAACAATTATAGTCTAAGAAACCAAATGGCTTCAGGAAACGGATATGGGGATCAAACTCAAATCCTTCCAGCATTTCTATCCGTTTACGGGTTCTGGGGTGAGTGCTAACTATGATGGGAAGCTCATATTCACGAGCCAATGAATTCAATACTTTGCCTATTGCGAGGAGGTTGGCAGGATAGTCCACATTCTCTTCCCGGTGAACCGAGACCAGGAAATACTTCTTTGCTTCCAGATCGAGCTTATTTAAAGCCCCTGATTGCTTTACCTGGGGCAGATAATGCTGCAAAACCTCATACATGGGCGAACCGGTAAGATATACTCTCCGGTGGGGCAAGCCCTCTGCGAGCAGGTGCCGGCGTGAATTCTCCGTATATACCAGGTTAAAATCCGCAATATGATCGATCATCTTCCGGTTGATCTCTTCCGGAACGTTGGCATCGAAGCTTCTGTTGCCTGCTTCCATGTGATAGATCGGGATGTGTTTGCGTTTTGCCATGATGGCTGCGATGCTGGCGTTTGTATCACCCAAAATCAGCATGGCATCGGGCTTCTCCTTATCCAGGATTTCCTCCATGCCGATCAGTGTTTCGCCTAGCACATGTCCCAGCGAAGAGGTGTTTACATTCATGAAATAATCTGGTTTTCTGAGCTCCAAATCCTGGAAGAACACTTCGTTCAATTCATAGTCGTAGTTCTGGCCAGTATGAACGAAGATGTGTTTTGTATAGCGGTCAAATAGCTGGATTACACAAGCCAGCCTGATAATCTCCGGTCTGGTTCCTACCACTGTAATTATTTTTAGCATCTCTCTGCCTTTGCTGATTCTGTATTTACTCAGCAGTTAAAGGTATTCCTTGCTGGCCGATCTGATTCCACCCCTCTCCCTCCGGTGCATGCCCCAAACCCCAGGCGGATCTCATTGGCGAGGAGTCCGGGAGGCTTTCGGGTGGAATCCGGGTGGCATCCGCCGGAAAAGCAAGGAAGAATGATCAATTTAAGACTATCGGACCTTCGTCTGCAGGGCAATTTTTGAAAACATTGCCAAACTGACAAGCAAATAGTTTTCACTAAGCCCTGGCACCCGATCAAACCTCTTCAAAATAGGTGTCCGGATCGGATGGATCGAAGAATTCGTTTATCCAAAACATGGTTACCAGTTCTTCATTCCCTATGTTTGTTAGATTATGAGTAACCCAAACCGGCATATCCACGTATCCGGGTTGCTCTCCATCCAGGATATATTCCACGATAGTAGAACTGCCGTATTTCCTAAGCTTGATGGAGGCCTTCCCCTTTACTACTGCGAAGCGTTCCACCTTTCGGGTATGAAAGTGGTTCCCACGGGTTATCATGGGTAGGGTGGTGGAATATGCACTCTGCCCACGACCTTCAGACCTGCAAATCTCCACATATTCACCCCGGTTGTCGCTGTTTTTCTTATAAGGACGGGGAAAGTAATCATCAGGCAGGTAAGACCTGAAGGTATTGAACAAACACAGGTCGAAGTAATCTGACAAATCAGGAATCACACCCCCTACTACATAGGAATGATGAAATCCTCGCAGCTTTGCCAGCAAATCAGTAACCTTGTGTTCTGCTTTATGCTCAACTCTAATCAATAGGTTGCTGCTATTGTTCTTGCTTTCGATACTCGCGGAGGAAGAACCATCCATCGCTCCGTCCATGGGAAACAAGCTAATTATCTGATCTACCAAATCTCCCACGTAAATAAGCTTCAAACAAGCATCTACCTCAATTCTTGGTTCCTCTCCGATCATCAATTGGTGGGAAAAAGTGGATATTACAGAATTGTAATAAGGAACCCCGAACGGCCCAAACACATTGGGAATAATCAAACCCGTAAAAGGAGCATGATTACGCCCAGCCCACTTGTTGAAAAGTTCCCTGCCTTCACGTTTGGATCTGCCATAGAGGTTGTCTCGCTCTTCTTGGAGCGACGAACTCATTATCACATACGGCTTGGAGTTGGTTCGTTCCAAAGAGTCTATCAGCTTTTGCACCAACGCGATGTTTGTAGAATATAGAATCTCCGGATCGTTATGACGGTTCATCGCAGCCAGATGCACAATCACATCACACTGCCTCACGAATGCATCCAATTCTTCTTCGCTGTGGAAGAACTCGTCTTTAAAGGCTATCCGTTCATACTTATCTGGGCTCAAACCAAGGGTATTATATAAGTGTGAGCCGATGAAACCTGCCTGACCTGTTATACCTATTCTTATCATATAGTGTCCTGCTGATCCCGCAGACTGTCGCGGTGAATTCGGAGATAATTTACAATCATAGATTATTCACTTTTCCTGTTACTCCCACTCTCATGTCTGCATCATTGTTATTTTCGGGAAAGCAGTTCATCCCGCACATAAGCAAGGGTCAGCAGTTTTTCCTTGATCTCTGGAACGCTAAGCCTGTATGTATTCTCGGAAGTATAATCCTGAATTTCCGTAACCTTAGCTTCTCCGCTTTCGAAATATTTGTCGTAATTCAGGTCTCTGGTATCGGCAGGAATTCTGTAATAGCCAGGCAAATCTATGGCTTTTGCCATCTCTTCCCGGTTTACAAGGGTTTCATGCTTCTTTTCGCCGTGCCTGGTTCCGATTATTCTAATCTCGGTTTTAGCTTCAAACATCTCAATCAAGGCTTGGGCCAAATCAATAACCGTAGAAGCGGGAGATTTTTGCACAAAGATATCTCCTTGCACTCCGTTTTGGTAAGCATAGACGACCAATTCTACCGCTTCTTCCAAAGACATCAGATAACGGGTCATATCTGGATCCGTAATTGTGATCGGCTTACCCGCTTTTATTTGCTCGATAAATAACGGAATTACCGAACCTCGTGAAGCCATTACATTCCCATATCTGGTTCCACAAAGCACTGTGCCATTCTCCGGCTGTTGCCGTGAATATGCCACCATCACCTTCTCCATTAAGGCCTTGGACATTCCCATGGCATTAATCGGATATACCGCCTTGTCGGTGGAAAGGACTATCGCCTTGCTTACCTGATTGGCAATTGCCGCTCTGATCACGTTCTCGGCACCCAGAATATTGGTTTTAACGGCTTGAACCGGAAAAAACTCACACGAAGGAACTTGTTTCAAAGCCGCGGCATGAAACACATAATCAACCCCAATCATGGCATTGGCCACACTGTCATAATCCCGCACATCGCCGATGTGAAACTTGATCTTGGGATTATTATACGCTTTCCGCATATCATCCTGTTTCTTTTCGTCCCTGCTGAAGATGCGAATCTCTTTTACTCCCGAGTTCAGGAAGCGGTTGAGAACAGCATTGCCGAAAGACCCTGTTCCGCCTGTGATGATTATTACTTTGTCTGTAAACACGATTTATCCTCTGATGTATTTTAAATTGTTTGTTTATGTTACCGTTTGATTGTCAGCATAAAACATGTGATTACCTGAAACTATCATAAGTGAAGTTTTTGCTTCTAACCATTTCTCTGGATTTGGGGTAGTTTTCTATGAACCAAATCCAGAAACCTGAAACATCGATCTTATCTTTCAAAAGCCTTTGCCGCCGCAATTGCCACTCAGAGCGGAGCTCGCTTTCTTTTAACAGGTTTTGTATTGATTCCAGCATCCACTTAAACTGCCTGGGAAGAAACCCAAAGGTTAGTTTATAGCGCTTTTCTTCCTCTTCGAGATAGGATATCTTTCCCACGAAGGAATTGCACCTGAAAGAAGGCACCCCCAGCACAGCAGCTTCGGAAGTCATAGTTTGGCTATCAGAAACCAACATCCGTGCAAAGCTTAAGAAATGGTGCATCTCATGGGCTAAGATCGGCATCTTCAACCTTTCAAACTCAGGATCGATCTTCGCCTCCGTATTCACAAACACTCTGCCATAGCTCTCCAATAGCGTAACCAGTTCTCTTTTCTGAGCGCTGTTCATCCCCCCATGATGAACATCGTGATGCGCGGTAAAAGCATTGAACCGCAGAATGAAGTAAGGCTCCTCCGGGCTTACTCCATATTTTTGTAAAATGCCTGGATCGGGAGTAAACCTTTTGGGATGCAGGTAAGCCAATTCGTGGTATCCAGGGTAGTATACTGCATTTTTGGTTTTCTCGTAGCTCAGTGGATCGGGGGAAAGCACATTTGCAGCAAACCTGGTTCCAGAGATCGCCGACAAAGGAGAAATATTCAAATCGTCATCATCGAAATAGAATGATGTCTTCCCGCATAAACGGGCAGCTTGGGCCGCAGTTACCGACACTCCCATGGCATAATCAATATTGTTGTCTTTCATCATTCTGACGGCCTGCATCGTAAACATAGCCTGCTTGATAGCTTTTGCGGTAAGGCTTTTCCCTTTTGAACCAACAATCTGATAGTCTATTTCATAATGGTCAAGCAACCGTTTGATAATCTGGGATTCCTTTGTAGTAACCCAAAACTTGTGTGAAGGAGACATTTCCTTTACCAGACAGCGAAAGTAATGAACATGAGCAGGATGAGCGATGTCTAAAAGAATATTCATGGTATCTCCGCCAAAATGGTTTTCGCTGCATAAGTCTGTTGCTTCAGATCTACTTTTATTCTGGCTTCGATTGGCAGAAACACGTCGACTTGGCTTCCGAATCTTATCATCCCCAGCCATTCTCCTTGCTTAACCAAATCTCCCTGATTCACGTAGGAATCGATCCTTTTCACCCTCTTCGAAGCAATTTGAATCACCCCGACCTGGCACATCTCATTTTTTATAACATAGGTGTGCCGTTCGTTCTCTGTCATGGACAAATAATCCTTCAACGAATGAAACTTGCCAATAATGTGTTTGCTTAATAAAATCGTCCCTGAAATCGGGCTACAATTCTTGTGAACATCAAATGGGGTCATATTTATCCCTATTTGCCAGCAAGGTTTGCGGATAAGCTCAGACTGAGTGATCTCCGACAACTCAGAGACAGATCCGTTTTTTATCGAGATAAGTTTATCCTCGTTATCTATTCGTTTGATGTAAATGATGTTTCCATCGGCAGGCGATACAATCTCATTCGGCAAGGCTGTTATCTTGCGCCTGGGGGTTCTCCAGAACCGTAGCTGAATTAGCACAAAAGACAAAGCAGGGATGGATAATGGGATAACCACCAATGAAGGAAAACTGAAGCCGATGATCAAGTAGCTAAAACAGAAAGCAAGCAAACCAACTAGCACATTATCCAATAGTAACAAGCTTGCCTGCATGTGCGTTTTGATACGCAACCAGTAGTAAAAAGCGGTGCTGATGGCCAGTGAGTAAATCAATAACAACATTATGATTAAAACCTCCTAACGTCTGGTTATTAGCAGATAGCCAAGAAAAATGGTTTGGATTATAAAAGGCATGGGATCAGAATAACTGAATACCGCAGGGATAACAGGTTTTGAAGAAGGCTTCGTATATAAACCTATTAGTTTCATCATCAAAACTGCGTAGGCATCTGTATAAAAATCTCTCCAAGCGCATTCCCTGTATGCATTGTTTGGCGTGTAAGAGTTACCATTGGCAATGGCGTAAACATTCTTCAAGATATGGACAGAAGCAAATTCGGCCAACAAATGCCATTTCCAAAGGCGAGGATTCACCTCCAAGAATTTATACTGACCCGTTCTCTGGTCGTATTTGAATTCCACTTCACAGATTCCATTGTATTGCGCTTTTTGCACGATTCTGGTGGCATAATCCAAAAGAGTGTTATCCTGTATCGTTTCTGCGAAGGTTGTGGCATTGCCAAAATCCAAGGGATGCTGTCTGCGTCTTCTGGCAACCAGGTGATTCACTATCTCACCCTCCCAGACAAGTAATCCAACCGAGTATTGATTCTCGCTGCTGCCTGGGATCACTTCCTGTATCATGAGCTGGGAAGCGTCAAAATGAGCCGTAGCTTTCAGGTAGTTTTCTTTGAATTGATCCGAGTCTGCGCAGTATAATACTTTCTTTCTGAAAACCATGTAGAATTCTCTCATAATCGAAGGTTTTATAATACACGGATATCTCATTAATGCGGCAAGAGCTTCGGCACTTTCAGTTTGTGGATACACAGTTTGGGGAATAGGAACTCCACAGCTCTCCGCAAGCGGATAGGAGAGATATTTTTTGTAAAATAGCTCAACTACGCTCCATTTATCTGCTACTACCTTGAAATATCCATTCAATTCATCGCGGTTTTCACTAAGCATTCTCACATGGAAATCATCTGTGGGAAACACCAGCCAACCTTTGTATTTTCCGGAGCTTGCAAATTCTTTCAACAAACCCACAATCTCAGCATAGCCAACCACGTAGCTATTAAGGCAATACTTGGAGAATTTGGCCAGATTGATCTTTCTACTATCTATTACAACGCTTGGAATACCCAGTAATCCATAGGTTCGAACTATGCCCAGGGCCTGGATGTGCCCGCCCAATACTATGATTCCAGGTTCTTTTTTGATATATTGGCTTGATTTCATTCTAGTTGCTATCATCCCTTCGTCTGATCAGTTTAGCCGGAACACCACCATAGATCGCGTTTTTATCAGTGTCTTTAGTTACCACCGCACCTGCTCCGATTATTGAGCCTGTGCCCAAGGTAACACCGGGCATCACCATTACTCTCAGCCCAAGCCAGACGTTATCTTCGATAACTGTTTGAGCAACCGCTCTTTCGCCTTGTTCTGATACAGGCAACTCGCTATCGGCAAACTCGTGCATCTTACCCAGGATTATGGATTCCCTGGCGATGAGAACGTTATTGCCTATTTTTACATTATCCAGCCTGACTCCTTCATTAATCTTGCATCCCGCTCCGATCGATACATTGTTGCCATCACCCAGATAAACATGGCGCATGATGCTGGTGTCTTCCCCGATGGGGATTAGCTTTCGCAGCAGAGAGACCCGTATTGCATTAAAATATTTGCCCAAAGGGAATGAATTATTGGGGAGATTGTAGGCTACTCCATAATATAAGAAGAGATAAATGAACTTACAGAATTGAGACATGGGAATCCTCCCTCATTTCAACTAAACAAAATCATAGATGTTCTGATTTGATTTGCCAGTTCCAGCTATCCCGGCACATCTGGTGTTCGTCGCGCTGCGCATGCCAATCAAGTTCCTCATTGGCTTTCGACACATCAGCATAACTGATGGCGGTATCGCCAGGGCGTCTGGGACCAAATGCATGCTTTACCTTTAGGTGATTGACAGCTTCATAAGCTCTGATAACCTCCAAAACGCTTAGACCCATACCCCGGCCCAGATTGTAAGTATGAACTCCAGCAACGCTCTTCTTTTTATCCAAAGCTCTTACATGCCCAACAGCCAGGTCCACTACATGGATATAATCTCTAATGCAAGTTCCGTCCGGAGTTGGATAATCCGTTCCATACACAAGCAGTTTATCCTGGATGCCGGCAGCTACCTTGCCGATAATCGGCATCAGGTTATTGGGGATACCCTTGGGATCTTCTCCGATAAGACCGGATTCATGCGCCCCCACTGGATTGAAATAGCGTAGGATACAGATTGAGATTTGGGGCTCGGCAATTGCGTAATCTCGGAGTATTTCCTCGATAAACAGCTTCGTCCTGCCATAGGGATTGATCGCTGCCAGGGGGTGTGTCTCATAAAAAGGCACATCCGGATTTGAGCCGTAAACTGTAGCAGATGAGCTGAAAACCAGGCTCATTACGTTAAATTTTAGCATGACCTTCAGCAGGTTGATGGTGCCTTGGACGTTGTTCTCGTAATATGCCAAGGGTTTGGCCACCGATTCTCCCACCGCTTTAAAGCCTGCAAAGTGCATTACGGCATCTATCTTGCTCTCAGCAAATAGCTTGTCCAAGGCGTTAAAATCCAAAAGGTCAAGCTTGCAAAACCGAAGTTCACCCTTGGGAACAATCATCTTAATTCTATGGCCCACCTCTTCTTTGCTGTTACTAAGATTATCGGCGATGATAACCTCATAACCGCTGTTCAGAAGCTCCACGCACACATGGCTTCCAATGTAGCCGGTTCCGCCTGTTAGGAGTATTTTCATGGCATGTTAATCCAGTTTTTTGATTCAGAACCATCCAAAGCATGGTTTCTCAGATAAAGCGACAAGGCATAAAACATATAGGCATTGCACCACCTTAGCAAGTTTGTCTTTACCCGGTAATGCTTGCGGATACTATAGATGAAATATTTGCCATCCCTTTCATACATAAGCTTTATCGCTTGCTTAGTTATGGCTGCCGCTGTATCAAGCTCTCCAAACTCGGTAAACGTGATGATTGACTGCGCAAAGCAGTGTGTATCTATCGGAAACAGCGAACCTGTGTAATATTTTGGGATGTAATCATCTGAGTATTGGTTGTCCTTATGGTAGGCCAAGCCCTTGTTTATCTCTGCTTCTCCGAAATCCAGATTGAGGATACGCTTTATATTCAGAAGAGCCACAAGAACATAGCCTGTGTGAAAATTGTCTATCCATTTACCGGTTTTACTTTCGTCGTAATACCATGATCCGTCCATATTCTGTTTACTTAGGATAAACCTATAGCTGTTCCTGATAATCTCCGGCAAATTCTCGTCCCCGGTTACGCTATAGATTTTTGCCAGACTCTCGGTTATCTTGGCCGTGGCATTGTAGGTGATGTAATCATCTTGCTCATAATATTTGAAAACCGCCATCCCGCCCTGATTCATAAGCAGAAGCTCATCGACGATATAAGCTTTAACAGACTCGATTACTTCTAGCAACTCCGGCTCTTGGTTTATATCATACAGATCGATAATGGCGTTTATAGCGAAGGAAGTGGTGATTCCATTTGGACAATATGCTTCGTAATAGTCGCCTCGTGATTGATAGGGGAAGTTGTTTCCCCAGCAGTAGTGTTTGGCTTTGCTTCTGCTTTGCAGCAAGTATTGGGCAACTTTTTTGGCCAAATCCAGATATTGCTGTTCTCCTGCATGGCGAAACAGCTCGCAATATCCCCTTAGGATTAGAGCCAAGCCCTTGGGATTATGCGACTTGGGAACCAACATCAAGCTTCGCAGATTCAAGGGGAATCGCTTGTTTACCTGAGTCCAGATGTAGCGGGGATATCTGCTGTCCAAGATGGAACCTTTACTGAAGAACTTGGACAATAAGGCATCATACAGGTCCCAACCCTTGAAGTCATTCTTTCTGAAGCTTAAATCCAAATCCTTGATTATCTCAAAGATAATTGTTTCATCTCTTAGCCTGTTTTCAGTCATTTCCTATCTCCTGCATCAAACCCTCCACGATTTTCTGTGGATGAAAATGCTCTACGGCATATTCCCGGTTCTGTTTCTTGATCTCCAAAACATCACGCTCATTGCCCAATTTCTGCAATATTTCCAGATAGTCCCGGGCACTCAGAGAATCAGTTATTGCTCCATAATCTATCTGCTCATATAGGTCAACCAAGCCGCCGATTGGGCGGGTAAGCACAATCACTCCAGCCGCCATGGCTTCCAACACGGTAATGGGGAGCCCCTCTTTGTGGGTAGTGGGCAAAATCATCACATCTGCCTGCAAATAAGCTCTTTCCTTGTCTTGTCCGGTTATGAATCCCAGGAAATCCACGTTTTTTATCCCGTTATCCACTGTGTATGCTTTTGCCTGAGTGAGGGCATTTCCATCACCAGCCACGACCAACGAAGCCTTGTGATTTATCTGCTGGTATTGTTGAAACATCTCCAGAGTGATAAAAATCCCCTTGTTGGCTTCCACTCTGCTAAGAAAGAGAAGGTTGTCCATCCTTTCATTCAATGGTTTCAGCTTCAGTTTTTCCAGCAGATCGATGGCAATCGGATTATACTGGGTAATAATCTTCCCTTTGTATCCGCATCCTCGAAGTTGCTGAGCAAAACTATGGGCCAACACGAATATTTTCTGGGCTTTGAAGTATGTGTTCCGCAGCAGAACATCATACTTCAGGGCATCTTCTTCAAAACCGTGGATAATCAGATAGACGGGTTTACCAAACATTCTGAGCAATCTGATCAATACACCATCCCTAATCAGGCATTCTTTGCTAAGCGAACTATTGACGATGGCATATTCAGGTCGCCGGAACACCAGGATTATCATGGCTTTTAGCAGGGTCAATAGAAGCCAAACGCTGCCAGGGATTCTTATGCCTGTTTTTTTGCTGCCCCTATATAGCAAAATGGGGGTTCCAGGAAGGAAAGGCAGAATGTTGCTAACAAACTGATAAACCCCTCCGCTCTTGCTACGTGGGCATGAAACGAGAATTTGCCTCTTTTGCTTAGCCACAGCTTTCCGCTCCTTCCAGATATCGTTTTAGGGAATACCAGAATCCGGTCTTCAGGTGTTCCGGAGTCAAGATGTCAAAGATCTCGCCCTTTCTGGAGATTGTATCAGGATCAGAAGCATAAACCAGCTTATTCCAATCCCTGCTATTGAAACCCAAAATATTCCTCTTCAACAGCTTTTTCTTATGGAAATGATGCTTGATGGCCACGTTCAGAGGAAACAGCCACGACTCAAAATCTGAGGGACTGAAACCTCGATTGGTGGGATGATTCATTAACAGGGTGGAATTGGCTTTCAGAATTGGCAGATAAAAGGCTTGACCTCTGAGCATCGAACGGGGGTCAAACCGGTAAGCTTTTCGGTGGATACTCCAAACCGGGGTTTTTAACAAAAAGTCGATAAAATCATCGTCCATGTATGGTGATTGGATGCGGTTATGAATTCTCTGAGCGTGAAACTCCTGGCCAAAGAACTTCCAGAATCCGGTTTTGATAAGATAGATAAGCAGGTTGTGCCCCTTTTCAGGGGTGACGTCCATTTCTCCAAAATAGCTGAATGTATCTTCTATGGTCTCTTCCAGATGCTTGGCGATGAAACCCTTGGTAAATGGTGAACTGCCTTCCATATCCAGAAGTGCTTTCTTTATTGCGCTCTTTCGGTCGGGATTAAGGTAGGTATCCACAAATGTTTCGCTGATCATGATGTTGTGCCTGCCCATGGGACGGAACAGCTCCGAGCCAAAATAACCTGTCATTACGTCCCTGGAATACTGGGAAAGCAGCCAATGCGAATACATCTGGTTTGTCCGGTTTATCGACCCCAAACCATCCGTCCAGTAGATATGTTGGGCTGCGTAATAGCAGTATTTGTCCAGCATATCATTATTCAGCAAGATGGCCGAATAGCTTAGTCCCAGCTTTTGAGCTATTGACCTGGCCACTTCCACATCGTGCCATCTTTCGTCTGCAGCCCAGGAATAAAGGCGATATTCCAAATCCTGCCGGTTCACCAAGTATGACAATATGGTCCGGCTATCAAAACCGCCCGTAAGTGCGCAGTTGAACCGGTTGTGTGGTACAATTGTGGATAGAGTGTTGTTAAACACATTGGGAAGCTCAGCCAGACAATCCTTCCAAGACAACATGCTATTATTATCAGGCCATATATCCTGATTTGTGAGTTTTTGTATATGCAGCTCCAACAAATCATAAACAAGATAACTATTGTTATCCAGGATACAGATATTTGAGTAATGAGTTCTTGAACCTAAGGGGTGTTGGAATAGACCGTGTTGAACTACAGATATTTTGTCAAGCTGAAGATTAGCCTTGTGATTGAGCCCTATCGAAGATAAAGATGTCGAGATCAATAGTCTACCAGAATCAAGGCAATAATAGAGTTTGTATAATCCTGTACGGCCAGTAAAACCGAAGAGTTTTCTTTTCTCCTCATCTATGATCACCAACACAAAGATCCCTTTTACATACCCAAAAAACGATTCGCCAAATTTGTTATACAGTTGTGATATGTCATTTATACACAATTTGGTTGAACCCGACTGTCGATAGGCTGGGGAGTTTGCCTTTGCATATATGTTTCCGACTAGTAGATACTGCACTCCATTTTGCATTACATAGCAATTTTCACCATCATGATTATAGTATTCACCCTTAAAGTATTTACCTTCAATGAGATGCGCATAATAACTAACGTTCTGCAAATAGTCGGGGTGTTTTGCATTTCTTGTATAAAAAAGATTCTCCGGGATTGAGCAAGTTAGGGAGAAATCAAACATATTATTCCGTCACAAACATTAAGCTTCACTCTTCATTTAATCATTGAAAATAGTACTTACTTAGCACAGACTTACTAAGCAATTCTGATGTAATCAAGAACCCATATCTCCTTGGAGTAAACAGAAGTATGAGTTATCATTATTGAACTCCATAGATTTGCCATTGATATACCTTACATAGCCCCTATATCTTGTATCATGAGCCAAAAGCTTCAAAGCTTTTAGGGCATTTGATATTGAAACGGACATATGCGGATATTTTATCATTGATAACCCGCATCTTGCTATCGCTATTTTGCTTTCATACTTGATCAATGCAGAGAGGACATCTATTACCCGATGGTTTGAATCACACCAAAAATCTACTAGTGTTTTTGAATAGCTTCCATTACTTGAAGGTTTCGTTATCGTATAGATCCCAAATGCTACCAAAACCCTTCCCTGATAAACGTATCTAATGTCTTTTCCTTTTTGATACCACTGTATTGATTGTATATCTCTTACATTAGTATACTGCCATTGGTCTTGTGTCCTCTGCCATAATTCGTTTACATCTTCTTGACCAATCGATGATTCTCTGATGTCATACTCTGACTTCATCATCTTTATATGTATTTTTTGCAATATCTTTAGTAGTCTGGCAACCGTGGTTTTCAGCCAGTTAACACCGGGTAACATTTCTCTAAAAGCCAACGGATCACCCACAATGTAGCTATAGCAATCTTTACCCCAAGGAAATTTGAAATACTTCAACCTCAGTATCATCTTTTCCACTTCATTAGTTGGAGTAGTATTGAAGCTTATGTAGTGCTTTGATACTTCGCGATTGTAAGTCCACAAATCTATACTATATTTACGATATGCTTCCAAGACCCTCCATGTAGTTCCATTAAAGGCTTTTACGACACTATCTCCAGCTTTAAAGAAGGTGGGGAAACTACCGACGAACCCGACTATGCTTTCTTTATCCAGAAGGAGAAAACCCCTTTTCCATTCTTCGTCATAAGCTGGATTTTCTTCCCACCAGTAATTGAATCTCGAAATCCATTCTGCTTCACTATGCGTATCTCCTGGAAAGTTTGCATTAAAACAGGCAAGTGCATAGTAATCTGCCGAAGTCACTTCACGTATAGTGATAGTGTCACTCATTTGGCTGTATATCCACCATCAATGGCAATATTGGTTCCGGTAATCCATTTGCTTTTGTCTGAGAGTAAAAAAGCCACCAGATTCGCCACATCGGGAGGTGTTCCTATTCCCAAGGGAAAGTCTCCCAGGCGTTTTTCACGCTGCTCTGGTTCCAGGTTTTGCAGCATTTTTTCGATAAGATCGGTGCGAACCGTTCCGGGTGAAACGCAATTCACCCTTATATGCTTGGCAGCCAGTTCTAGAGCCATGGATTTGGCCCCAGAGATCAATGCCCCTTTGCTGGCGGAATATCCGGTTAATCCAGGCCGGCCCACCATACCCATGATGGAAGCGATAAAGACAAAGGAAGCTCCTTCTGCAGCGGCATATTTCTTTTTGGAGAGAATCCTGGCCAGTTCAAAGGCGGCTATCGTATTCAGGTTAAACAGGTCTTGGTAGTGCCGGGGGCTCATGCTTTTTATTGGAAGCGTGTATTCAAACCCTGCGGAATGGCAAAAACCGGAGAACAATCCCAGTTTCTCTATCGCCGGAGCAATTTCTGCTTCGATTTTGTCATAATCGGTCAGATCAAAAGCGCTCAACTGGTACCTTCCGGCTTCCATATCTCTGGCGGTTTCCATCAGCCCAGCTTCGTTTTTGTCCATCAGCAGCAGCTTTGCGCCAAATTCATAACAAAGCCTGGCTATCGCCCGGCCTATCCCCGAGCCAGAACCCGTAATCACAAAGGCTTTGTCTGAAAAATCGAGGAAAGGTATCATAAATCCATCTCCTTAGATTTCTCTGATTCCACAGTTTATAACGCCTTCCAAGCTGGTTATCGCGGTTCCCCAGGACAAGCCAACGCCAAAACCGGTCATCACCACCTGAAGCTTTCTGTCCAGTTTTCCTTTTGATAAACACTCTGCAATTGTCAGGGGAATTGACACTGAGCTGGTGTTTCCGTATTTATCCATGGAGTAGAGCACTTTTTCCGCAGGAATCTTGAATTTTTTTGCGATATGGTTGGTTATGAACCTATTGGCTTGATGAGGAATAAAATAGTCAATATCGTCCCAACTCAGGCCAGCTTCGTTAACTGCGGCTTTTATATCCCTGGGAACATCGGTGATCGTAAAATTGAACACCGCTTCTCCATCCATCGAGCCATGCTCATCGGTTCGGATGCTGCCATCCGGATACTGTTTTTCCTTCAGTGATTCCGGAGAGCTGGGATTGCGATATCCGCCAGCCGGCATCAGGATATAGTGATATCCGGCTCCGTTTGAATTCATGGACATCAAAGTGGGATTTTCCGCCTGTGTCTTTTCGATCAAAGTGGCCGTAGCCCCGTCACCAAACAGCAGCGAGGTCGCTTTGTCCTTGCTGGAATAGGCTTTGGACTTGGTTTCTCCGTTCAGCAGCAAAACCTTGCGGATACCCGCTTGCGAAGCATAGAGAAAGGCCACCTGGAGCCCATACATATAGCCTGAGCAACCAAGGTTTATGTCAAACGATCCCAGGTCTCTCTTCAAACCGAGCTTATCGGCAATCATCATGGAACTGGGAGGAGTGCGGTAATCAGGAGTTTGGGATACAAACAGCATCACGTCAATCTCGCTGCGGTCAAGCCCTGTGGACGCAAAAAGCTGCTCTGCGGCTGCAATGGCCAAATCCGACGAACAGGTATCCTTATCCGCAAAACGCCTCTTGGCAATCCCCGTCATCGAGATCACCGTTTCCACATCCTTCTCACTCATGAAATGAGTATAATGTCGGTTGTCTATCACCTGGGAGGGCACAGCGCCGGCAATCGCCGTTATCCCTACCCTGGAAAACTTTACATAAGGCATCCGCGCCTCCTAATTTTCCTTGTGCGTTTCCACGTATGTGGCCAGGTCCTGAATCGTTCTGCAGGAACGGAAGTCCTCGATGGGAACCACCAGGCCAAAGTCATCGTCGATTTGGGCAATTACTGAAAGATAGGCAAGTGAATCCCATTCTTCGTATTCTCGGAATTGGTCGCTACCCTTGATCTCAGATGCATCCTTTTCCAGGCATTCCGACATTAGGGAGATGATTTGTACAAGCATTTTTTACTCCTCTGTATTTGTAAAGATTAGTGTTTCCATCTATAACAGCCATTCTCAAACTAGTTCTTTTTCGTTTTATCCTCATTCGCTGGTCGAGAACTTACTCATGTTGGTTGGTGGCTATTTTTTCAATTATAAATTTTGATAGTTCAATCCCCAAGGCTTGATGACCCTTCTCATTGAAATGGCCTTTCCTGTTGATTAGAAACTGTTTAGTTTGCCTTAATCCACTGTCACAACCAAAACCGATGCCTTCCTTTTCGCAGAATCTACCCATTGTTTCATTCATCTCGTCATTTAGCAATGAAAATACGTAAAAGTTCTCTTCTAAGCGGTGAAAGCACTTTATGTCGTTTTGAATGTTTGAGATAGCCTTTTCTTGTTTCTCC
The DNA here is from genome assembly GCA_964529335.1 of uncultured Candidatus Cloacimonas sp. Taxonomy (GTDB): domain Bacteria; phylum Cloacimonadota; class Cloacimonadia; order Cloacimonadales; family Cloacimonadaceae; genus Cloacimonas. The sequence goes on along the minus strand of CAZGWB010000002.1, from coordinate 6,949 downwards.
TTTACCGAGAGGGGTGTACCCCCATCAGAATGCTTGATCTTCTGTGTTGAAGCTTTTTCTTCAGAGTTATTGTTTTTGGCATGTTTATATCCACTTCGAAACAGATTGGCAACTGCAGATAATGTACATATCTTAGCTCCGTAGATGTCCTTCCCTTTTACCTCATGATATGATAGAGCTTTCGGACTTGTGTCATCAATCAATTCGTTGGTACGCGCAACATTACCGATCATGTATTCCTCTAACACGAGTATCACTACATCAGGCTTGACTAAAGTCTTCCAGTACTTCAGCCTATAATAAGCAGAGCTTGGAATGTGTCCTCCCTTGCCAAGGTTAAACACTGAATAATCATATCCACTGTTATGTAACAAATCCTGTATAACAGAAGTGGCCAACTTCTCAGGGTTTATGGCTCGTGCTTCTATATATGAGTTGCCAAGCACAAATATTTTCTTCTCATACATATTAATATCAACTCCCGGAAGCCCGACATTGTTATATCTGTATATATGGAATCCATCTTCCTCATGAAAAAACCGGGTATGGGGCTTGTACACATTTTCGTATGCCTTATTGCCCATAAACTTGTCATTGGGATAAATATGTACGATCTTTTGTATACCCAAGCTGGGAAAGCCAACTATATATCGGACAGTTAATTCTGTTAATGCAAATGATATGAGAATAGCTATGAATGTAAGCACCAAACAGACGGCTATCTGCTTTGTATTCATCCGCTAAGCCTATCTTCAGAACTGCTAATCAGCCATATTATATGGGGCTGCTTAAGTGAATTGAGTTTCACTTAAACCACCACCAACCGAGGGTAACGAAGCTGAAGTTCATAGCGATACCCGCATAATTGAACCAATCTGCTCTGGTCGCTTTGGCGAGTTGTTTGGAGCTTCTTTTATATTGGTTCCAGGCCTGGAGAACGCTTAGTCCCACTCCATGCCAGACGCCCCAAAGCACAAAGTGCCAGGCCGAGCCATGCCACAATCCGCAGAGTGCCATCGCAATCACTGGAACAAAGAACATCTGCCATGTTTTTTTGTTACTAAGCTTCGACAACGGGAAAAAAAGATAATCTCTTATCCAATCTGACAGCGAGATATGCCATCTACGCCAGAACTGGCTGATGTTAGGAGCCAGATATGGATTATGGAAGTTTTCCATGATCCTGATCCCAAACAACCGCGATGAACCAATGGCTATGTCACTGTAACCCGAAAAATCAAAGTAGATCTGGTATGAGTAGCCCAGCAGGGCAAGCAAACCAACCCATGAACTGTAGTGGTGCGGATTCTGCCACACTGGATTTATGAAGTACCCCAACCAATCTGCAAGTACAAGCTTTTTGAACATCCCAAAGACAATGCGCATAAAGCCATAATCAATATTGCTCCACGAGAATGGTACTCGCTGTTGTTCTACTTGTGGTTTGAACCTCTCAAAGCGTTCAATTGGCCCGGCAACAAAGATTGTGAAGAGACTGCTGTATAGCAGGAAATCAATAAATCTGCCTGGTTTTACTAAGCCCCATTTGATATCAGTTAAATAGCTAATGTGCTTGAAGACAATATAGGATATACCAAGAGGAAGTAGTAATTTCTTAATCTCAAAGCTGGGTAAACCACTTACAAATGAGGTAAGACTATTCAGGATTCCCGTAAGAAATCCCAAATACTTGAAAACTATCAGTGCACCTAAAACACAGATTACTCCAAGAGTGTGAATATATACTTTCTTTGGATACCGATAAATTAAGTTACCGAACAAATACGAGAAAAGCGTTAAACCAAGAACTACTGCTATGCTCCATTTATCTACTGAATAAAGGAAAGCAAAGCTTGCCAAAATTAGGACTATGTTGCGGAGCCATTGTTGGGGAATTAGCCAATATAGGGTTAGCGCAACAAGAAGCAATCCGAAATAGGGGAGGGTAATCACTACTACTTATCTCTCACAGATTTCACAGATAACACAGAATTATTCGATACTTAATTATCTAAAACTGGTTTATTATCTGGATCATTTGTTTCACGGTGTCGAAGCTTTCCGCAGTGATCCTGGGAGCTGGGATCTTTTTCCCAAATTCCTTTGCGATAAAGGACTGCAACGATACCAAAGAAAACGAGTCTATCATTCCACTGGAAATCAGCTTGGTGTTTTCATTGATCTCTGTATCAGGATCGTCCAGGAATTCGTCACGAATGAAATCAATCAATTTCTCTTCCATTTTATTACCTCATTTAATTCATAATCTGTATTTTGCCACCGAGAACACCGAATACACCGAATCATTGAACACTGATGATATGATTTGCCTGATCATCCTGAGCGTTGGAAGCCTAAACTCGTCACTTTCGTTCAACAATCCAGCATCCTAAATTCTACATTCTACATTCTACATTCTAAATTCTAAATTCTACATTCTAAATTCTAAATTCTAAATTCTACATTCTACATTCTAAATCCTAAATCTGCATCTGCATCAGCTGTTCTTTGGTCTTGCCCAGGATATCGTACTTCCTGCCGATCTTAACAAACACCTCCAAGGCTCTTTCCAGGTGACTCTGATCATGTGCTGCAGATAGCTGGGTTCTGATTCTGGCCTGACCCTGGGCTACCACCGGGAAGAAAAAGCCCACGGCATAGACACCTTCATCATACAGGTCTTTGGAAAATGCCTGTGCCAACTTTGCATCATAAAACATAATTGGCACGATGGGAGATTCACCTTTCACGGTGATAAATCCTGCCTCATCCAGCGCTTTTCTCCACCATCTCATGTTGCTTTCCAGCCTGTCTCTGCGTTCGGTACTGGCTTCCAGGATATCAAGGACCTTCATGGTTGCCCAAGTGATAGTAGGAGCCAAAGTATTAGAAAAAAGATAAGGTCTGCCTCTTTGCCGTAAGAGATCGATCAGTTCTTTGCGGCCCGAAACGCAACCTCCAGAAGCCCCTCCCAGAGCTTTGCCGAAGGTAGTGGTAATGATGTCGATCTTACCCCACACTCCGCAAAGTTCATGCACTCCTCTTCCGGTCTTGCCGATAAAACCGGTGGCATGCGAATCATCCACAAATACCATGGCATCAAATTCTTCCGCCAAAGCTACTATCTCGTCCAGCCTGGCGATATCACCGTCCATGGAAAACACTCCATCGGTGATGATGATCTTGCGGGGACGGTCCTGATACTGCTCCAGCTTCTTGCGCAAATGCGCCATATCGCTATGTTTGTAGGTATCGTGCTCTGCCTTGGCCAATCGCATGCCATCTATGATCGAGGCATGCACCAGCCGGTCAGAAATCATGATGTCATTCTCGTCCAATAAAGTCTCAAAAACTGCCGCATTGGCATCAAAACATGAACTGAACAGGATCGTGTCCTCGGTCCCCAAAAAATGCGTTAGCCTGTCTTCCAACTGCTTGTGGATATCCTGCGTCCCACAAATAAACCGTACCGATGAAAGACCATAGCCTCGATAGTCCAAGGCCTCATGCGCCGCCTTGATCACTTCCGCATGACTGGATAACCCCAGATAATTGTTCGAACACATGTTGATCAACTGCTTGTGAGGTGATCCCTTCGGAAATTCCACCTCGATCTCAGCTCCCTGAACATCACAGATGATCCGCTCATTCTTATACAATCCATTCGCCTGGATGCCTGCCAGAATGTCCAAATACAAATCTTGGGTCTTCTTCGAATATGACATTTGCGTTTACCTCGCTTTAACTTTCTTCGCTTTGCCGGTTGTCTGTCTACGATTACCCTTCAAAAATTCCCATAAAAAAAAGGATTGCTCTGCGATGATAATATCCTGTTTAAAGACATGGATGCCAACGATAACAACAAAACTGTAAATAGAATTGTGTATTTGAGCAAAAATAAAAGATTTTTGTGTCTGTGTAAGTAGCCCCATATCATTCGATTAACAGGTAATTTTGCCAACCACTGTTTCATTGACTCTCCCTTTGGTCCTTGCTGAGTTTTGTCTGCAATGCCGAAAACATAAGTTCTCCCAACCTTCTATTCCCCTTAAGGTTGAAGTGCCCGCTTCCGTCAATTTGATTTTCCTTAATCTGGATAGTATCTGATATCATGCAATATATGCCATTCTGATCGCAGTAAGACTTAACTTGCTCGTTCAACTCAGGTTTATTGATTATGGATACTACAATCAATTGATTCTTTAACTCCGTAGAAAACTCCCTGAGGCAGATGAGAACTCCCTTGATAAAATCTTCATCTTTATTGCTTTCACTAGTTTTTCCATCTGATTTCAGATCATTAAGATCCTCATCCTTATCCTTTCTGGTAAGGTCTCTAACTCCCCGAAACATCAATGCAAGGTAGGCTGACCTGCTCAACGCTATTGTACCTAACCTCTTTGTAAGTCTGTTCTCGATTTTCCCGAAGCCAGCAGGTAAGCCAAACTCAAAGGGTTGCTTATGTCGGGCAAAAGAATTCCTTTGATCGACTATCAGCATTACATATCTGTGATTAAGAATATTTTTATAATACTGATACCTGAACCAAGAATCGTATAAATCATGTGCTTTCCTCCCCAAATTTACAGCTGTAAAACTGGACAACCTGCTTTCTTTCAGCAATTTTGAAAAGATAGACACAGATATTTGTTCTGGAGGAACTTGGGCTGCTTCAATGAAAGATGACCCTAAGACAAACACCAAGTCCTTTCGCACATCAATGTCAGTACCGGGTAACCCCAAGTTGTTTCTCCGGTAAGGATGGAAACCTCTTTGTTCAGTATTAATGTATCTGCTGTAAGGACGATACTGGGCCTGCCACTTGATATTTGAGCTAACTCCAAATACGAAGTTATCAATACCATAGTCTGGATATCCAACAATATATCTTATTGCAAGTTCTGAGATTGCCAAAGACATCATAAAACTAACAATCAGCAGGATAACAGTTTTGATCTTAAAGTAAACCATCTATTCAATTACTGATATATTTACTGAGTTAATGACATTTTAGTGCTTCCCTTGCCAGGACTGGACACCAACACCAATTAACTCAATATAACCTTGGAATCACTTTTTATGATTTCATCTCACAATTTCTCAGTAGAGCTCAATCTATACAACTTGCTATAAATGCAAATTCTTCCCTTGATATCCAAACAGTGATTACAGATATTCTGTTCAGATAGTTGCGGTCAGCTTATCAGATCCGGGAACCCTTTCCAACAAACCTGCTTGCACTGCGGTCCGTATAGAGTTGCATGGTAGATCCATACTCAAAACATCTTCCCGGGTAAGAGTGGCAAGGTTCAATTCCGGATTTTTAACAAGCTGAGCCTTCATCATCTTCAGCCAGAGGGCAGGCCAGGAGCTTAGAGCGCGGTTGCTCCGCCTGAACTTTCGGTTGTAAGCCTTAATATATTCCTTGCAGTCCGCCTTAAAGCCATCGCTCAGCCCGATTTTCCGGCCAAATGCAAAGATGTCCTGCAGATCCTGGTTGTTTGGGGTGAACTTCGGAATCACCTTTTTGCGGGCGATCAAACAATTCAAAGTGGAATTGTAGTAGATCACCATATCATCCATGTTTCCGGCATACCCGGGTAGCGCCAGCTTTACTTTTGCCTTCATTTTCTCCTCCTGATCAGATTCTTAGTGTAATATAAGACAAACTAATCCAGGAGGCCTGGTTGTCAAGCAGAAATTTAGTGACACTAACTTATTTATCACACTCTGAGTTGCGCTTATTCTCGCAAAGCCTGCTCATTGCAAACCAGGCAGCAATTCCCCGGGAGTCTGCCTGCTGACCGGAGACGGGGATGCGGCCTTATCCCGGCCTGTTTACCGGGGAGAGCGGGCGGCATCCCGGGCATAAGCCACTTGCAGGAAGCAGGCAACCGGCAAGGGAGAAGGAACAGGGGCTAAGTACAGGCCAGGCCTTTAGCCAGCCAGGGAGTGGCAAAACTATGCTTTAGCGAGCGGAAAAGCCGCCGTCTATCGTGATCAGGTTGCCAGTAAGCCATTTGGCTTCCCGGCTCAAAAGAAAAAGCACCAGGTTGGCTACATCCTGCGGAAAGCCCAGACCGAAGGGATAATCTGCTGCAAGCTTCTCCACCTCTTCTGCGCCTATGGTCGAGATTAGCTTTGCTAACATTGGAGTCTGCAAGGTTCCGGGAGCAATTGCGTTTACCCTGATGTTGCCGGCGGCCAGTTCCATGGCCAGTGATTTTATACCCGCATCCAGGGCACCTTTGGAGGCCGCATAAGCGATTTTACCCCTGGCACCGGTTTGGCCAACCAGGGAAGAGATCGCCACCAGGGAAGCGGAAGTGGCGGAAAAGAGATCTTTATTCAGGAGTTTGGATACCAGGGAAAAAAAAGAAAGGGTATTAAGGTGCAGCAATTCGTCCAGTATCTGAGGTTTCAGGTTTGGGAGGGGAAGCGTGATTGCCTTGCCCACAGTGAAAACCAGGCCACCCAGCTTTATTCCCTGGGATGCTATCGCATCTGCCAAATCATGCACCGAGCTTTCGCAAAGCAAGTTCGTTTTAAGATTTAGCAGGGCTTGGGGGCTGTGATTATCCCAGGCTGAAAGGTCGAGATCGGCGTTTATTACTTCATATCCGGTATTCAGCAGCAGTTCTGCCACCGCTTTGCCGATCCCGGAACCGGCGCCCGCCACCAGAATTGCTTCCGCTGAAAGATTGCTGCTCATCGCCATCTTACCAAGGGATGAAGTTAAAATCGCGCGCTGAGAAAGCCGGCATAATCAGCATGGGTGAGACACGTGATTTCTTTGCTTCTGGCCGCCAGGTGCTGCAAAACCCCGGGCAGAACCGAATCCACAAACCTGGAACTGAAGGAGGGGTGAAACCACAGAACGCATACCCTATTATGCTTTATGGCGCGATCGATGATGGCACAATATCGGTAAACGTGGTAAGCCGCACTC
>CAZGWB010000001.1:0-80007 GCA_964529335.1 uncultured Candidatus Cloacimonas sp. | reverse complement strand
GTAAACGGAAACTTCGTAAGCATTACCTGTTTCGCCGAAGCCTGGATGCGCAATGCCAATGGCGGTGCGGTGGCGATCTATGCCAGCAGCATAAACCAAAGCTGGAATTCTCCCATGCGGGCTCAGGATCATTGCACAGATCTACTGGTAGCTGGCAGTAAAACCACAACAGGTGGGCTTTACTACAACGCTTCTTGTAATATGATGGATGTGTATGGCAATACCAGCGGCTCGGACGGAGTGAATATGTTCAAAACCTGGCATATCTTTGGTGATGCAGCTTTGATGGTGCGAACCAAGACTCCGCTGGCCATGACGGTTACCCATCCTGCCACGATTTTGATAGGAGCTAGCTCCGTAAACGTCAATACCGGAGTTTCCGGAGCAGTTGTAGCACTTACCTATAACAACACAATTTATGGAGTGGCAACAGCTAATAGCAGCGGAGTAGCCACAGTGAACCTGGTCAATCCTCCTGCTTCGGCAATCACTTATACAGTTACAGCCACCGCCTTCAACAGAGTGAGCTACGTTGGAACGCTGCAACAAGTGGCAGGCAGCGGGCCATACATGAGCGTGGAAACCGTAAACTATGCCGATAGCAATAATAACCTGGCAGAATACAATGAAAGCGGACGCTTCAATGTAACCTACAAGAATATTGGCCCGGCCACTGCGACAAACGTAAACACAACCCTTAGCTGCTTAACGGCTGGAATTACTATTACCGACAACAGCGAAAGCATTGCCAGCCTGGCCTCTAATACCAGCACTACCATCAGCAACGCTTATAGCTTTAATATCGCCAACAACGTTGCCAACGGCTCAGTTGCAAATTTCACCATTTCAATGGTCTCCGGTAGCGAAACCTGGACGCATAACTTCAGCCTGACCCTCAATGCGCCAGCCCTTGCTTTTGGGAATTTTACCATCAATGATGCAAGTGGGAACAATAATGGTAGGCTTGACCCAGGTGAAACCGCTACAATATCTGTTCCGCTGAACAATGGCGGAGCGGCTGCATGTCCTCTGGGAACGGCCACACTCAGTAGTCCTACCACTGGCATAACCATTAGCTCTGGATCTCAGAGCTTTGCTGCCATTGCTGCTGGTGGCAGCACAAATCTTAGCTTTACTATTTCCGTTTCATCTTCAGTAAGTGTGGGATCAGTTGCAAACTTGGTGTTTGGTGCCACAGCGGGGGCATATGGTGCCAGTAAAAACGAATCTGTAACCATCGGGCTTATCATTGAAGATTTTGAAACCGGTAACTTTTCTGCCTTTCCCTGGACCTTGGCTGGAAATGCAAACTGGACTGTTGCCAATTCCGAAGCTTATGCCGGTACCTATTGTGCAAAAAGTGGTTTGATTTCTCATAGTCAAAGCACAACCTTAGAAACGACACGAATACTAAGCGCTAGTGGCACTATCAGTTTCTGGTACAAGGTTTCTTCAGAATCGACCTACGATTACTTGAAATTCTATGTGGACGGTGTATTGCAGGGTTCATGGAGCGGGACCGTTGCCTGGACTCAAGCCAGCTATAACCTAGATGCTGGAACCAGGGTTTTGAAATGGGAATATATGAAAGACGGGAGCGTTAGTAGCAATTCTGACTGTGCCTGGCTAGACAACATAGTTTTTCCTGCCTCCTCAGCTCCCAGCAGCTACAATCCACCCCAGAATCTTGTTGCTTCTCCAGGTAACGGCGTTGTGAACCTCAGTTGGCAAGCTCCCAGCTCTGGTAGTCCCACAGGATATCAAATCTACAAGAACTCCATTCTACTGACAACGGTTACGGGGCTTAGCTATACCGATAACGCAGTAGTAAATGGAACCACTTATAGCTATTACTTGATTGCAGTATACAGCGGTGGATCGTCAGACCCTACATCTACTGTCAATGCAACTCCAGGAATAATAACCGAAGCCATAATCGGAACTGGCACCAGCACTACCGGGACCTCTGAAGCTTCACCTATAAACATCTACTTTGAAAGCCTGCATGGCCAATCAGTATATACAGCCTCAGAGCTTCTTGCGGCTGGCGTAACCGCCAATGCCAGCATCACTCAGCTTGGGTTCTATGTAAATAGCGTTCCCAGCCTGGCCTTACCGAATTTCGTAATCAGGATGAAGCACACGTCAGAGAGCAATGTGGCAAATTGGCAAACCGCCACAGGCATGACGACAGTCTATTCCAGCGCCAGTTATCTGCCTGTGGCAGGTGGTTTCCACATGATTACCCTCAACACACCTTTTGTATGGAATGGAAGCAGCAATATAGTTGTTGACACTGCATTTGGCGTTCTCGGAAGCTGGACCTCAACTGGAACGGTAAGATATTCAAGCGTCACCAACGGCTATCGCTACATCAGGGCTGATGACGTGGATCAAACCAGTATCTTCACTGGAGGTTCCGCCTCTGCTTATCGTCCTAACCTGAAGCTTGTCTTCCAACCTGTGCAAACAGAATTTGCCAGTATCAGTGCCAATCCCAGCTCCGTATCGCAGACTGCTATTACCGGAGAAGCGGTAAGCACGCAGATTACCCTTAGCAACACTGGAAACATAGCCTTAACCTGGAGTTCTTCCGATCGCGATGAGTTACTGCGCAGCAGCGGCATTCTCAGCCTGAACCAGGAAGAACCCAGAACCGGTTGGCTGAGCTATTCACCAGCCTCAGGAACTATTCCAGCCGGAGGCAGCACCGTTATTAATCTTACACTAAGCTCTTCTGGCCTTGCTATTGGCAGCTATAACAAAAATATCACCATCACTTCCAACGCATCGAATAGCCCCACCTATAGTATTCCGGTTTCCTTTACCGTACAGGCCAATCCTTATCCCACGGGACCACGTTTTGTAGCGGAGTGGGAACCTGCGACCGGTGTTTTGATAGCCTATGCTGGCGGTTTTGGAATTCCCTATACTGCGATAGCCGATATGTCCACTCGAGGCAAGGTTTACGTGGTGGTTACTTCCTCCAGCCAGAGCACGGTAAATTCACTATTGTCGAGCAATGGCGTTACCATGAGTAATGTAGTGTACGTCAATCCCACTGGCGTGAATTCTTATTGGACACGTGATTATGGTCCCTGGACAATCATGGATTCCAATAATCAAATGTCTATTGTGGATTTTCGTTATAACCGGGTTCGTCCTTATGACGACGTTTTGAACGAACTATTGGACGACAGCTTGGGACTGGGATTCTATTATATGCCTTTGGTGGCAACAGGTGGAAATGTGATGACCGACGGCAATGGCAAGATGATGTCCACCAACCTTGTCCTTACTGAGAATGACGGAGTGCAGAACTCGCAGGTTACCGAATACAGCTATACCCAATCCCAGATTCAAAGTGTGGTAAACAATTACCTTGGTGCCACTGAATACCAGTTCTACACCGATCCGTTGGCTAATTCCAGCATCGATCACATCGATTGCTTTGCCAAACTTCTGGACGTAGATAAAGTAATCATCGCCCGCGTGCCAAGCAGTCATGCAAACTATGCTGCCCTGGAAGCAGTGGTTGCTGCCTGGCAGAGTAAAACTTCCAGCTATGGAACTCCCTACCAGATTTTCAGGGTGGATCAGAGCAGTAACAACGAGCCTTATACGAATTCTTTCATCTTCAATAACAAGATTTACGTGCCGCAGTGGAACTCCACTCCTTCCAGCTACGATACAGCCGCGATTGCAGCATATCAGGCTGCCATGCCTGGATACCTTGTTCAGGGATATTATAATAGTAGTTGGTTGTCCGACGATTCCATGCACTGCCGGGTAAATACTATTTTCGACAAACAGATGATTCATACCAGATTTGTTCCTCCTTCTTCAGCACAAGCCCTGAGCACCGTTACCATCAGCGCAGAGATCACTCATGTCAATCCGTTGACCTCGGCTGGAACCTTCGTTGCTTACAAGCATTCAGCAGGTGGAACCTGGCAATATGTGAGTATGACAAACAGCTCTGGAAACACCTGGACGGCCAATGTCCCGACCCCTGCATTAGGACAAACCCTGTATTATTATCTCAAAGCTACCGATACAACCGCCAGAACTTACTATACTCCTCTATGCCATAGCAATGATCCTTTCGAGCTAATAGTAAACATCCCTGCTCCAAACATCGCTCCGTCCATCAGCCTGCCCGAAGGCCTGTCCTTCGATAAGAACGGCAGTTTGGTGCAGAGTTTCGCCAGTTTCGTTAGCGATCCTAATGGCGATCCTCTAAGCTTATCCGTTAGCGGAAACCAACATGTTTCAGTTCAGATCGTGGGGACTCAGGTAAGCTTCACTGCTGAGAGCAACTGGACCGGCAGCGAAACCCTTACCTTCACGGTAAGCGACGGCTTGCTTAGTTCTTCCGACACGATCCTGATTACCGTCAATCCCGTAAATGTGCCTACTTGGGAGCCCATTAGCTATGGTAATCCGCCAGCTATGTTGCATGCCATGCTGACCGTGGATAACCAACCCTGCGCCGTGAACGATATGGTGGCGGCGTTTGTGGGCTCAGAATGCCGTGGAACAGGAGTTGTAAGCTTAGTCGGACGACTTAACCCCTACGCAGATTTTAGTGTGAATCTGGCTGCCAATGAGACCGTTAACTTCAAGATCTATAGCTACGCTAGCGACGAAGTGTATCCTGTTCAGGAAGTCCTGCCTATGCAGCCTGGAACGGTATATGGAGAAGGTTCGCCAGTTCCTTTGAACGGAACCACAAATCTGGTTCTGGTGGCTCCCCTGGCAACCCTGCAAAGTCTGGCAGGAAACACCCGCCTAAGCTGGGAAGCAGTTCCTCATGCAGAAAGCTATACAGTCCTGGCTTCTTCCGATCCCTACAGCGGATACAGCCATCTGGGCAATACCACAAACCTATACTGGGAACTGACTCCAAGCGCTAATCGCATGTTTTTCAAAGTGATAGCAGTAAGAAATCAAGCAACGAAATAAGTAAACCCCCTGTAAATACAAGACTCCGGAATCCTCAACAGGTTCCGGAGTTATTTTTTACTTGCCATTTCAGGGACGAGTGAAACCAGAACTTAATAAGCTATATTCTTGTCCTTATTATAGTATATGGTTATTGGGTCAGTATAGGATGAGTATAGGATGGGCTCCTTCATCTTGAAGGAGAAGGGAGACAAAGATATATAGTGATGAAGTGATGAAGTGATGAAGTGATGGAGTGATGAAGTGATGAAGCGGGTAAAAAGTGAAAAAGTCAGACCAGATTGATTCTTGTGGCCGTATTATATAAACTATCGGAAGCTTAGCTTGGGGGATTTGATCCAGTATCTGCCTTGGGGACTAGTGGCAGACAGGATCGTGGTTTTTTGTGGCTTAACAGCTATTGTGGTATTGGGTTCCACATACAAGGTGTCCAGCAATCCATCAGGAAGGCTAAGCTTTCCTTCCTCAAGTTCGATGCGCAATTCGGCCAGCTTAGCTGGTTCGATGTCAAGTTCTGCTTTGGAGCTAAGCTCGGTAAAGAAGCCTTTTTGCCATTGTTCAAAGCTGAACCTGGCAGGCAGATATTCATGCCGGGTTTTCAGCTTACTGCCTGGAAAGCCAAAGCCATTATTGCGGTAAGATAGCTTGGTTTCAGGGCTAAGGCTGAGCGTTAGATCTGCCAATTGCAGCTTCAGCTCGATCTTCAGACTGTCACTATTGCCAGTTTGCCCTTCGATCAGAAAAGTTCGTTTGGCAGTATAAGGGGTAGCCAGCAAAACCCCAATCACTATGAGGATTCCGGCCAAAGCCAAAAGAATCTTGTGATGAGTTTTAAGCTTCTTGACGGCATTTTCGCCTGTGGCTTGGTAATATGGATTGCGATGCAGCTTCATCAGCCGGAAAAGAGAAAATGAAACGAGGTAGACAATCCCACCCGCCCACAGAACATCTGAGGCAAAATGGCCGCCCATCCCGATTCGTATCCAACCGATTATTCCACCCCAAACCAGGGCAAAGAGCACGATAAGCCAGGCCAGTATACGGCGTTTGGAGAGCAGCACAAAACCCAAAGCAAAGAAATAGAAGCCCATGGTGGCGTGTCCACAGGGGAATGACTTGCCATTGCTGAGCGGATCAATGCTCAGTGGTTCCTCATAGCGGTATTCGCCTCCAAATTGGAGGATTTCTCTGGGACGGGGACGACCCCAGTTATCTTTCAGGATACTATTGGCGATAAGCCCTGGGCCGATCACCATGGCCAGAACGAGATACAGCCCTAGCTTACGATAGGGGAGAAGACGTGCCTTGCTATAGCTGAAGATGAACACCAGCAAGCCTGCAATACTGGTCAATAAAGCAGGTATATTGCCATAGCGATAAATCAGCAAAGCCCAGGTTTGGCCATTGAAAGCCCATTCTCCTGCTCCCAAGTAATAGCGGGTTTGGATCTTTAAATCCAGATCGCTGTAACGAAAAAGCAGAGTGCCTGCCGCTAACAGCAGCAACGGCAAGATTAAATGCAAACTTAAAAGGAAATGACGGCTCTTGAGAGCCGCCATTTCTTTATGTGTGGTCATTATTCGTTTTTGGGTTCTTCTTCCTGAGCTGGGGTTTCTTCCACAGGTATTTCAACCACTTCTTCCTCTGTTGGTGCTTCCACTTCAGGCTCTTCAACCATAGGTTCTTCTACTTCTTGAGTAGCTTCAACCTCAGGAGTTTCTTCCACAACAGGTTCTTCCGTTACAGGAGTTGATTCGATAGCAGGTTCTTCGGCAGGAGTTTCCAACTGCATCTGTTCTTCTGCAGTTTCCATGTGCATTTGATCTTCATCAACCTGTTCTTCGTGTTGTTCCTTTTTCTGGTTTCTGGCTTCTTTGTCCTGTTTCTTTTTCTGTTGTTTGGAAGCTTTCTCGCGCATGAATTGTTCATGGATTGCGATATATTCTTCTTGCAGTTTGGGATCGCGGCTAAAGAAGAAAGCCTTCACGGAAAGGATCAGACGACGGTTGTCCATATCCAGTTCGATAACCTTTAAGGGCAGCTCTTCGCCTACGTGGAAAGCATCTTCGCTATGCTCCAGTTTGGGCAGGGCAAGATGGGAGATCGGAATGAATCCTTCCACTACGTCATTACCAAGCGGCACGTCAACCAGCAGTCCCTTGGGGATAAGCTTGCTGATCTTGCCTTTCACTTCGGTATTCACAGGCAGAGTTAGGTTCAGTGTTTCCCAAGGATCTGCCACAAGCTGCTTCACACCCAGGGCAATGCGATGCTGAGCGCGATCGATTGAAAGGATAACAGCTTCCACATCCTGGTTTTTGCGATATACTTCACGGGGGTGATAAATCCGCTTTGTCCAGCTGATGTCGGAAATGTGGATCAGGCCGTCAATACCTTCCTCAATTTCCACAAAAGCGCCAAAAGCGGTGAGGCTTTTCACTTTACGGGTCAGCACGGTTCCGATGGGATAACGGTCTTCTATGGTAAGCCAGGGATTGGGATCCATCTGCTTCATACCCAAGGAAATGCGCTTGTTTTCTTTGTCGAGTTCCAGGACGATGGCGTTTATCGTATCGCCCACTTTCAGGAATTTACGAGCATCGGCGATCTTCTTCGTCCAGCTCATTTCACTGATATGTACCAAGCCTTCCACACCGGGCTCGATTTCCACAAACGCTCCGAATGATTTTACACTAACCACCTTGCCGGTGATGCGGGTTCCTTCGGGATACTTGATCTCAATGGTTTCCCAAGGATGGGGAACGAGCTGCTTCAAACCAAGAGATATTTTGTTTGTTTCTGGGTCGAAATTGATCACTTTCACTTTTACTTTATCACCGATCTGCAGCATTTCGGAGGGATGGTTAATCTTGCCCCAGCTCATGTCGGTGAGGTGCAAGAGCCCATCGATTCCGCCCAGATCGATAAAAGCGCCATATTGAGTTATATTTTTCACTTCCCCGTCCAGTTCAGAATCGATCTGGATTTTCTCCAAAAGCTCAGCTCTTTTGTGGCTAGCTTCTTCTTCCAGCACTTGCCGGCGGGAAAGGATGATGTTGCGGTGTTCTTCGTCGATGTTCACAATCTTGAAAGAAAGTTCCTTACCGATGAATTGGTCGAGATTGGGAATTGGCTTCAAGGACATCTGAGAACCGGGTAAAAAGGCTTCGATACCCAGCACGTCCACAATCATGCCACCTTTTACGCGCCTGCGGATTATGCCGCTAAGCACGCTGCCATCGGCATAGGCATTCTTGATCCGTTCGATGTTTAGCTGGTAGTCTGCTTTCTTCTTTGAAAGCAGCAGCTTGCCTTCGCCATTCTCGATTTCTTGAATGAAAACCCGCAC
The DNA here is from genome assembly GCA_964529335.1 of uncultured Candidatus Cloacimonas sp. Lineage (GTDB taxonomy): Bacteria > Cloacimonadota > Cloacimonadia > Cloacimonadales > Cloacimonadaceae > Cloacimonas. Next base: position 71,693 of record CAZGWB010000001.1, on the reverse strand, counting down.
CACGGTATTGCGCTCGGGCATTCCGCTGTAGGCAAATTCGGAGATGGGGATTACGCCTTCGGATTTGAAGCCGATATCCACGCGAACTTCCTTGTCGGAAATATCCACGATCGTTCCTTCGATGATCTCGCCTTTCTTGAAGTTCGAGAAAGATTCTTCATACATGGACAGCATTTCTTCATGTTCTTTCTCATCCTGGGTGAGTTCTTTCTTGGGTTCAGGTTTCTTTTCCGGTTTGGGTTCTGGAGCGGGGGCTACGGGTTCTTTCATTTTTGGGGGTACTGGTTCTTCCGAAGCTGGATTCTGGGGTGCTTCGGGCTCCTGGACTTCTGCGATTACTTCTTCTGCTGCGGCAATTGAAGGCTCTTCGGGGGTCTCGTCAGTTCCTTCAACTGTTGGTTTTGACGTCTCGTCGGCCATAAGCTCAGTTTGCGGCTCCACGGGTGTGGCTTCCGTTTCTTTCACTTCGGGCTCGACTGGGTTTTGATCATGATTTAACATGATTCCTCCTTAAACATGGGGATTTCACCGCTGCATTTCACTGCAACGGTGTTCCCGCTTTTTTGTAAAACTCTATTATATACCTTTACGATCATCTCATCTGGAGTAGAAGCACCAGCGGCCATACCGATTCTGAGGTGGCCGCCCAGCTCCATTTCTTCCAGTTCTGCTTCCGTTTCTATGTGAAAGGTTGGACAATATGCAGAACTTAGCGATGCCAAGGCACGTGTATTTGCGCTGTTATGTCCACCGATTACCAGCATCAGATCACTGGCTTTGGCCAGTTCCACGGTTGAACTCTGACGCTCAGAGGTGGCCAGACAGATCGTATTGAACACTCTCAGCTCATTACATTTAGAAAGCAATTTGCATGCCAAATCAGACAGAAACTGCAATTTTTGCGTTGTCTGAGCCATTAAAGCTATCTTCTTCTCATCTATGTTGGGCAAGGTATCGTCGGGGCTTATCACTCTTGTTTTATTGTCGCCATGGCTAAGCATACCAATAACTTCCGGATGATCTTTGTCGCCTAGGATCAATACCGGATAGCCTTCTGCCACCAGTTTTTGCAATATCTCATGAGTGCGCTTCACATAAGGACAAGTGGCGTCGATAATCTCATTACCGTTGTCTGCTAAGGTTTGAAGTTCGGTCTTGGTGATTCCGTGTGAACGGATGATTACCCTGCTATCTTTTACTGAGGCAGCTTGTTTGGCTACTCTGATACCTTTGTTTGCCAGTTGTTCCACGATCTGGGGATTATGGATTATCTCGCCCAAAGTGAATACAGGCTTCTCATCATTTTTTGCTTCCAGAGCAAGGTTCAAGGCCCTGCGAACTCCAAAACAATAACCGGAATGTTGAGCAAGTCTAACTATTGGCAAATCCAGCAGCTTTTCCAGATGAGTAAACAGACAGCTAACTTGTTGGGCTATGCTCAATCTGCTTGTATCGATTTGAATGGCGTCATGGGCAGGCTTCAAAGGAGCTATGGCGCGGCTGGAATCGGCTTGATCCCGCTCTTGCAACTCTTGCCAAACTTGTTCATAAGGCGTTTCCAGACCCTTGGCCTGGAGTTCCAGATATCTGCGATTGGCCCGTTCTTCTACATTGGCGATCAGGAAGAATTTCGCTTCAGCCTGGGGGAAAACAACGGTTCCGATGTCTCTTCCATCCAGTACGACGCCACCCTTCTCGCCAAGTTTACGTTGCAAAGCAACCATCTTTTCCCGCACTTCGGGCAAGGCTGAAATTGCTGAAGCCAGTGAGGATATCTCGGGAGTGCGGATTTGAGTGCTGATGTCCTGGCCGTTTAGGATGATGATGTTTCCATCACTGCTTTGCCCGATTTGCAGTTCCAAATTTTCCATCATGTAGATTATCTTTGCCTTCTCTTCAAGGTTCAATCCCAATTGCTTGCACTGCAAGGCACAGGCACGATACATGGCTCCCGTATCCAGGTAAATGTAACCCAATCGGGAAGCAAGTAACTTTGCCGTAGTACTCTTGCCGGAAGCGGCGGGACCATCAATGGCAATGATAATTCTTTTCATCTTATTTTGCATAATCTCCAGAAAATCACCTTTTTTGCAGGCTCGATATGCAGTCAATGCTTTTTTTCGCAAAGGGGTAGGAAAGCTGCGGAACCAGGTCAATTCCAAAGCAAAGCTTAAGCATCCAGCCTGTTTGAACTGCCGAAGCAATACGCTTGAAATGCGGATGGGATTCGCAGTTCATACGTATTACATAGGTATTGAAAGCATGGGATGCCGGTTGAAACTGTGAAAGATATGCTAGGTATGTTTCGTTTAGAAGTGCTGATGATTCCTTGCAAGACTGGAGCAGGACTATTCGGCTTTCAACTGCCTCGTCATCAGCTCAGTAATGGCGAGACGCGGGTCTTTATCCTCATAAAGGGCTTGATATACTTGCTGGACAATGGGCATCTCCACCTTCAGTTGTGCTGCCAATTGATAAACGCTGCGAGTAGTGGCGACCCCTTCTGCAACCATTTGCATTCCAGCCAGGATATCCTTTAGTTTCTTACCTTTACCAATCTCAAATCCCACATAGCGGTTGCGACTGTGAGTGGAGATGGAGGTGGTGATCAGATCGCCTATCCCGGACAATCCCAAAAATGTTTCAGGTTGGGCTTGCAGAGCCAAGCCAAGGCGACTGATCTCAACTATACCTCGGGTTAATAGTGCTCCCATGGTGTTATCACCAAACCCAAGTCCGGCAACAATCCCAGCGGCAATGGCGATGATGTTTTTAACCGCTCCGCCGATTTCCACGCCGATTAGATCCAAGCTGCGATACACTCTGAAATAGTTATTGCTGAAAATTGTCTGTAGTGTTTGTAAGAGCTGATCGTCCTTCCCCGCAATCACTACCGTGGTAGGGACTTTCCGGGCTACTTCTTCGGCGTGAGATGGACCCGATAAGGCACAAATCTTGGGCTGCAACTCAGGTGGCAGCGTCTCATGAAGAATGGCGTCAATGGTTAGCAGGCTGTTTTCTTCGATGCCCTTGGCTACATTCACGATTGCAATCAATTGGCCGGAAAGCCAAAGCTGCTGAGGGATTCTTGCCACGGTGTTTCTGATATACTGGCAGGGTGTGGCCAGCACAATAACTTCTGGATTGTGTCCGATGACTTCAGGGAAGGAATCTGTAAAGGCTATTTCTGCTGGTAAATCAATACCAGGTAGCAAATATGGATTGGCGTGAGTTTCTTGCAAGATATTTAGGAACTGTGGATTGAACTCCCAAACCAAAAGCTGATGGCCATTTTCGGATAGCAGCTTGGCCAGAGCCAAACCCCAACCACCTCCGCCAATTACTCCGATTCGCATCAGATAACTATTTCTTCCTGCTATCTAGTTTCAAATCGCAGATCATCCCCAGATCATCGTCATCGTCATCGAGATCGTCGTCAAAATCAGCATCATTATCAGCTACCCAATCGGGGCAGAAAAGCTGGTCTTCCTCAAAGTCCCAGCCATCCACGTTTTCCAGTCCGTAGCGAAGCAGAGTGTCTGCTTCCCAAAATGAATAGTAAACGGTTCCGTCCTGCACAGCCCAAACCAGGACTGGGCTTTTGTAGTGCCTGATATCGATCTTATGGTTTTCCACCAGATCGAGGAATTCCTTTATCTTCTTGGTAGTGCTTTCCTGTTTAAACTGCATGATTACCTCTAAACTTCAGAATTTATAACGGGCTGAAACTCCTAAACGGTTTTCACTATATTCTTTCAGCCTGATGAGAGATTCATTATCAGATTCTACATTCCTGAACAGGTGCGTATAGTCAAGCGATAAATTCCACTGAGGATTGAAGATCAGGTCGAAACCAGCCCCAAGCGTGTAGGTGTAATCCGCCCGACCTCCATACCAGGAACCACCGCCTTGATAATAGCGTTGTTCATAGCCAATGGCTAATTGAGGATGCCACATAGCTTTACCATTATCATTCAACGGCATGCGGGGAAGCTGCAAATCTGCTTTATAGATGTTACTCTGGTAGGATGCATCATCATTATCCACCTGGTTATCGTTAGAAAATTCTCGATAATCATAACCGGCTTCAATGGTGAAGGCTGGAAAACGATGTTCCAGTAAAGCTCCGCCTGTAATGGCTGAACCATCCGCCTCGGTAAAGAACTCGTTATAAAAATAGTCCTCGAAACGGAAGTTAGCTTTCACAGTGGTCTTCTTCAGTGGTTTCACAGCCAGGTCAAGCCTGTAGGTATTGCGGCTGTAGCTGTAGTTTTCCAGATTCCCGCTTCCGTCGCTATCCGTAAAATCACGGTAGTAGATATGAGGGTTATACGAGTACTGAAGTAGAGCGTTCCAGTAAAAACGGTCGATCCGGAAGCGCAGAGCAGCATCGGTGCGGTATTTATCAGTATTGCTGAGGTTCTGAGAATAAACTGCCACCAGCGAAGGAGTAAACTTCCACCAGCGGTATTTAAGAGGGTAACCCAATTCCAAACGGGTGTTAAGGCTCAGATCATCTGATGTTTCAGCAAAACTGAGGTTGGCATGATCGTCGGTAAACCGGTCCAGATCGTATTCCGATAACTGGAATACATTGTCGGAGTAAACAGCACCAAGGCTGACCGAACCGGTTACCTGAGCCTGGAGTTTTGTGTGGCCTACCGCCAACATGAGGAGCAACGTCAAGATGATCGGACGGATGCTGCCTTTTCTGCGGATTGGACGTGGATGAGCAGCAGGTGTGAAGCTTTCGCTGCAAACACTGGCTTTGTCAGGCTTGCGTTCATCCAAATCCAGGTTTCCTGGCAGACTTAATGGTGAGTAATTATCATTTTTTTCGGGCATTGAGGCTCCGCTATTTCTTTATAAGTACCGGTTTAGCCAAAAAGAGGTGCTCGGAAAGGGCACGCAGTTCGATCTCGCTGCTACCGTTATTCTTGGGAAGGCTGATCTTTCTGGAAATACCCAGATTATTTATACCTTGAACATGATATTTGGTGGTGCGTTTCAGGTTGAATTCCACCGTTTCGATCAGGTCGCCATTCACAAATACACCCAGCTTTGGAGTGCTGCGGTCTAGGAGTCTGGGCCGCACATAAATGTAAGCATTACGACTGTTGTTTAAGCTAAACTTCAACGGTTGAGCCGGCAGCAGGCTGTAATAATCACTGCTGGAACCGTTATGATTAACCGTCATTGCTCCGGCATGAGCTTTCAGAACCAGGTTTTTAAGTTTTACCGGTTTTACTGGCTTGGGGGGCAATACATTGTAAGCCCGTATATAAATGGAGCGTTCATAGCATAGCACCTGGACTTGTGAGGTTTTATCAGGGATAGATATTTGGACAGATTCGTAAACTAAGTAATCACCTACCTTTTGTTTAAACACCAATGGATAGGCAGTGCGTTTGCCGGAGATGATGATGATGAGTTCCGGTTTCTTTAGTTCTTGGGTGCTGAAACTCCGTAGCTCCAATTGATTGATTCCTGTGGTGTTCAGGTTTAATGCTTTTTCAGGAAGAGAGCGATAGTAATAATGGTTACCTGCTTCTGTTTTCAGCACTCTGCGGGTTCCGGGGTTTTCGAAGTTTAAGGCTTTATAACGCTGCGCCGTAGCTGCCGATAAAGAAACAGCCAGGCAGAGCAGTAGGATGATTGTTATGTATTTATTCATTTATTATTCCTTATAATTCTTCATCTGGATCTACAATATTGGCCATGAAACGCCGGTCGTGACGGTCGAATACGATCACCACGATAATGGCGATCAGCAACACTGCCAGGCAAAGAGTATTAATTGTCTGATTGTGGATCAGCGAACTGAACATCTTGCCTTCGCCGACTTTGGGCATGGTTTCCAATAGGGTGGGCAGATCGTAGCGTTTTGCCCAGCGCAGGGGACGACGGAAATGGAATACTGTGATGTTTTTCTTGGCCATCTTCATCATCACGCCTTCTTTTTCATATTCACGTTCGGCCAGTTTACGGTTTACACCTTCCGGAATCAGATTGGCGTTTGGTTCGCTTCCCACGTTGGCCAGTCCTGATCCGATATTTATGAACAGGCTATATCTCTGTCCTTCCGGGATAAGTTGGCCGTAAGCTGCCATCCTGACATCAACGTTGTCTGCAAGGTTGGTTCCCATCAGAAGCGGAACGCCATTCCTGCTTATGGCATCTCTGAGAGCAGCTATTCCATTGTCGGAAAGCCCTATTCCAAGGTCTTCCTTGCCTCCCAGAGACGCATAAGAACTGCGGAACTTGAAGAGCTTCTTTTGGTAAAGGATGGTTTCAATATCAAGCCAGGTAAGCTCTGGGCGATTGGCACCATAGGAAGCTGAGGATAACGCCACTATACTTTTGGGTTCCACATTCATGGTCTGCAATGCGGCATACAGCGCAAGATTAACGGCAGGATTGCTACCGGTTAGTCCTACTGCCACAATGTCTCCGGCTTGCAGTCCTAGTTTGGCAAGCTCTTCCACAAAGATGGCAGCCAGGTTTGGGTTTACCGCCGCACGCTTTTCAGAAAGCAAACCGCGATCTGTAGTAATGGAGCTAAGTCTGGTTCCGATGAGTCCCGTTTCCAATGGATCATCGATTGGATCAATCTCAATTCCACGGTGATTCAGTTCTGTCTTTAGCGAATCCATCGCCGCTTTCATCAGCTGTGAGGCGGCTACTTTGAGCTCATAGTTATCAGTTTTCACGTGTACATAGCTGCTTTGGGCTATGTAAAACAGCACGATCGAAAGTATAAAGAGAACGATCAGGGAACGGCCGGATTTTAAGGAAGGACGATACATGCTTAGATCTCCCCGTGAAACACCACCATCAGAGTCAAGCGCACCAATACTGCCGCTATTCCCATGGTGGAGATTGTTTTCCAAAATCCCTGGCGCTCAAACCAATTGGCAATGAGCCCTGGAACGATGTAGCCGATGGATTGCATCTGCAATTGATGAACTGTGAGATCACCCATTACCAATAGCCGGGAGGCCCAGCCCAGAATGAATCCGATCAGGATGCTCAGAACCATCCTGCGTTTGCCGAAGAGCAGGGTAAAATTGCCGATTAAACGGATTATTCCCCAGGTAATTAAACTGATGATCAGGGTTCCCAGTATTTGCATCGGTTTGTCCAAATACAGGGCAATATATCCGGGAACTACAATTCCTCCAGCGGAAGCACCCAGCAATTCACTGAAAACCAGGGATATTATTACGCCGATTCCTACGGCTGCCTGCACTATTGCATCGATCACTTATGGCTCCTTTTATGGTTCACATTCATTTTATGTTTAAAATGGGCTACAATCTGAGCTCCGTATTTGATTCTGCCTGCCATATTGCCTATGCCCATCACATGAGCTTCACTTTTGGTAAGCGATAGCACTTTCTGATATATCACTTCGGTTAGTGGTTCGCCCAAGGCAAAGAGCTTATCTCGGGGAATACCATTATGCAAAGCATAGGATTCCACCTTTTCGGATATCTCACCGGTTAACAAAATGTAGGAATAATCCAGAGGTTTAACTGCATCCACCAATTGATGGCTGCGGAACAGGCGGTCCGCACGGCTGTTGATGATTATTATCTTTTCCACATTCTGCAAATGCCCGGTGATCATATTGATGATACCCACAGTGGATTGCGGGTCGTTGGCGGCAAAGATATTGTAAAAATGGATGGTTTTATCTCCATCTACTATTCTATACTTTTTCAACGCTCCAGGATCAGGGTTGGCCTTCTGCATCCCTTTCAAAGCTACTTCGCGGGGGATACCAACCTCAGCACAAACGGCCAGGGCAAGCTGCACGTTTTCTTTGTGTTCAATATAGCTGAAAGCGTCCAAGTCTTCTTGGGTAACAGTAATGTGTCCAGCTTTCTGTATCCGTTTTCCTTCTGGATAGGAGATTAACTCAGCCTCGGGACGAACCCGGTGTATCCGGCAGTTGAATTTGCGTGCCCGGTTTTCCAAAATGCTGAAATGATCATGTTCGGCCGTATAGCATACTCCATTTGGGGGGATAGTATTGCTGAGGCACATGGTTACGCTCTGCACGGTAGAGCCCATCAAATCAAGGTGATCGGGACGGCTGTTGGTTATTACTCCAATGGTGCTACGGATGAATTTACGTTCGGTGATCCATTGAAAGACCGGATTCACTGCCATACATTCTATAACGATGGCATCAGGTTTGTGAGTTACGGCATGCCGGAAGATATACTTCTGTTCGATGATATTGGCACCCATCAAACGGATGATGGCAGCTTCCCGGCCGTCTGGAAGCACTACTCTCGGTAGGGTTCCGGTAATCTTGGCGACTGTTTTTTTCCCGCCAGCCCGCAGTCCCGCTGCGATTAGCCGGGTAACGCTGGATTTTCCACGTGTACCATTCACATGAATCCGGATTGGAATAGCCAGCACGTTTCTCGTGTGCCTCCGGTATTCCAAAGTCCAAAACAACACCAGAAGCATGGTGGCAATTATCAGAACTGTCATTTATTCCCCTGTATACAAGTAAAACTGCTAAGTGTGCTCAGGCAAAGCAAATCAAAGCTCCGCCGTATTGCAATAGTAAGAATTTGCAATATCCATTCCATTTATTCAGGAAATACGCCAGAAAATCACTTCAGCAGGATAACTTTTCGGCTTTCTCTCTGTCTGCCGCTCTCCACTTTTATGATATAAGTTCCATTGGCACAAAGCTTACCCTTGTTATCCAAGCCATCCCACTGCAGTTGAGTGGTTCCTGTTGGCTGAAGTGAACGGATTAATTTCCCTTTCAGGTCGTAAACACTTGCCTTGATCGACTGACCGGCAGCAGTGTTGTATCTCAAACTGGTTATGGTCTTAAATGGATTGGGGCTGGGTTGGGAAAGCAGCAAGGGACTGGGAATACCTATTGCATCGCTGTTGCTTACAGCATTCAGAGAAAAATTAAGAGTGGTGTTTTGGGCTGCCAATACTTCGACTCCGGGGATTATCTGTGGCACATAACCATCCACTACACAAGACACTTCCCAAGTTCCTGGCTGAAGGCTGATGCTGTAGCTCCCATCCGCATTACTGAAAACGCTGTTCGCTCCTGCGGCAATAACTGCTCCGGAGAGGGGAACATTGTTCGTGCCGCTTACAATTCCACTAATGCTACCGTTCTGAATAACAGGGCTCCAACTTAGAGTCATATCCCTGAAATACTGCTCATTGGGGATAGTTAGATTTACCGGCTCAGTGCCTTTTGTGAAAGCGATCTGCTTGAATTTTCCCATGTTTCCTGCCGTGGCGTTATGCTCAGTAAACTCCACGTTCATTTTGTAATCACCGTCCGGAACAGGATTTCCAGCAGCATCTGTTCCATTCCAGGATACATTGTGCAACTGGTGGTTGTTCAAAGATGCACCTGTAATGGCTCCCTGGGTGTTTTGACCGGAACTGCTAATCCAGCGAATAAGCGTGTAGCGATAGCTTGCAGCCCAAATCTTGATGGTTTTTACAAACTGGTTTTGGGAGTTGGTAATCCAGATCACCCCGGCATTGCGTGGGGCATAAGGTCCATTGTAAGTAGCCGTGCGGACGCTGAAAGCCAGTTGACCTTCAGTTAGCAGCTTGGCCGCTCTTTGTAAAATTGAATCGTGGGGCTGAATCAAATCCGCAAAACTCAGGCTAAGAATGATCAGCAGGGCTATCGGGAATACGATTTTTTTCATTGTAAATCACTCACATAATCTGTTTTTCTCTTCACCGGCATTGCCAGAAAAGCGTTTTTAGCTAAGATGCAAGAATAATTCCAAGCGCAAACTTATGTTTGTATAACTCTGATTCTCACGGCACAGGAATACGGTCGAGAATGCGAACAGACTTATAATCAGACAGATAAGTGATGCCGCTTTTTGGGAGACACTCCGCTCTTACGGATGAGCTTTCATCCTTATCATACCGTAGTCATACCATATGATTATAGGGTATGACTACGGTATGACTAGGGTGAAATGGAGAGCTTTATGCTTTATTAACAGGTGGCAAGGTAAAAATGATAACTTTGGGATTTGAAAAGATGAAAAGATGTTATTATCAGATCGTCCCAATCTACTGGCCTACTACCCATAATACCTCTCTTGTTTTGGAAGAAAAAATGCTTATCATATCTGGATAAAGAAAACCTGCTAATGCAGACAATGTGAGGACTAGAAAAATGAAAAAGATTCTATTAATTGCAGGCCTTATGGCCGTGGTGGCCCTTGCTTATGCTCAGCCCAGCGTTGTCAAGGCAGATAATGACAATCACCAGAAAGGTTTGGGAGTTCATTTTGGAACCCTGTCGGCCAATGGATTCAGTTATCGCAGTTTTGGAAAACAGCACGGTTACCAAGTTACCCTGGGTGGCATAACTTTGGGAGATAGGGATGAAGAATATGTTCATTATGGGGAGTATGATGGTCAGCAGAATATCACGGTCCTCGAAGATGGCAGACGAACAAATCTGAACTTGGGAATAAACTACATTAGAACCCTGGCCCAAAATCGCACCGGAAGGTTTTATGTTTTTGGGGGAGGATCATATCTTTACTCCCGAGTGAAGCAGTTTGAAGTGGATTTTGAATTGATTCAAAATAATGTCGGCTGGGACGACGAATATCGTCGCAAAGATACAGCCGATAGGGTAAAATGGGATAACCGTCATTATTACTACGTGGGTGCGGGATTAGGATTTGACTTCAATCTTGGGCAAAACTTCCACTGGGCGCTGGAGCTACCCCTAACCATGAATGAGGATAACGAATTCATGATGTATATTCCCCAAACTGGTTTATACTACTACTTCAACTGATTGGATTTTTACAGAAAAAAAGGAAGGGCGGAAATAATCCGCCCTTGCGCTTATGTGTGGGGTATTATTCACCGATAATCTTTACCAAAACCCGTTTATCCCGCATTCCATCAAATTCACCGTAGAAAATTTGTTCCCATGTGCCAAAATCAAGATCCCCATTGGTAATGGCCACCACAACTTCACGCCCCATCATTTGACGTTTCAGATGAGCGTCTGCATTATCTTCATAACCGTTGTGTCGGTATTGGGAATGTGGTTTTTCCGGAGCAATTTTCTCCAGCCAGTGTTCAAAATCCTGGTGCAAGCCTCGTTCATCGTCATTGATGAACACCGAGGCAGTAATGTGCATTGCATTTACCAAACACAATCCTTCCTGGATTCCGCTTTCTCTCAGGACGTTTCGGACATCGGCTGTGATGTTCAGATAGGCTCTTCGAGTATCGGTTCGGTAATGTAGTTCCTTTCTATAGCTCTTCATGGACACAGAGGCTGTGCGTCAAGATAAGTAGTCATCTGGGTGGCACTGTCGAAAATCAGGTCAGCTCCAGCGTCTTGAAGCTGCTTTTTGGTTCTGAAGCCCCAAGCCGCTCCCACGGCAATCATGCCTGCGTTTTTGGCAGTTTGGATATCAATTTCCGAATCTCCGACAAAAGCGATGTTTTGTGGCTTCACTTTCATTCTGGCAGCCAGTTCCAATGCTACGCTTGGATCTGGTTTGGCCGGCTTCTCGCTGTCTTCGCCGCTATAGATACCAAAGGGGTTCTTAGTATGACGAATCATGGCACCCCGGAAGAAATGACGGATCATTTTCTTGGTAAAGTAGTGAGGTTTGTTGGACAGGATGGCCAGCTTCATTTTGCGGGCAACTGCCAGTTGGATCAGGTAAAGCACCCCAGGATAAATATTGGTGTGCAGATACCAGGTTACATCATAAACGTCCCAGAATTTCTTGGCCAAAGCATCAATATTCTTATTCGTTTGTTGCTTTTCGGGAAGAGCACGCTTGGCCAGTTCCTTCAATCCGCTGCCAACGAAGTCTCTGTAGGCTTCCACTGGGTGAGTTGGGAACCCAAGAGCTTCCAATGAACTGTTCATTGCATCGGCGATATCAGTAATGCTATCGATGAGTGTGCCATCAAGGTCGAAGATGATGGCTTTAATGGTTGGGGTTTTGCTCATGATTCACTTCCTTTTTCTCTTGCTTGTTTTAAACTGATGGTTGCGATTCCGCTGCCGCACTGAGAAGAGTTAGATGCGGATACGGGATCTCTATATTTTCCCTGGCAAACCTTTCCTTGATGGAGATCATCAAGGCTGTTTTCAGGTCAATTACTTCATCTTTGTTGCCCCACACACCAAAAAGAATGTTCACTCCGGAGTCGGCAAATCCAACCACTTGGAATACAGGGGCGGGTTCTTTCAAAGCCAAGATTTCGTCTTCGGCGATTTGCATCAAAACTTCTCTCACTTTTTGCAGGTCTGCATTGTAGCTAACCGATACTTCTATGTTCGCTCTCCGGACGGGGAAACGGGTTATGTTAATCACTTCAGTCTTGATCATAGTCTCATTTGGTACACGCACAAAACGATTGTCGGCAGTTTTTAGCTTTATGGACAACAGGTCAATCGAATCTACAACACCAATAGTTGGGCCAATCTGAACCCAATCACCAATCATGAAAGGTTTTTCGGAGATAAGAAATATGCCGCTGATAATATTGGAAAAACTGGTTTGTGAAGCAAATCCAATGGCTATGCCAAATACTCCAGCCGCACCTAAAAGCGCAGAAAGCTTGAAGCCGAATTCATTCAGCAAAGTGATCAACAGGATAAGGATGGAGATATAATAAACGCTGCGTACAATAAGCTGTTCGCTCTGGGCGGATAGTCTGTCCTTAACGAGTTTTCGGGTTATTCCACGCAGCAATCTGATTAGAGGTATGCCTATAAGCATGATAAGAACTACACGCACAGCTAGACTCACCCTCTCAGGTGTGATGAAGTTCATTATCAGGTTCGTAGTATTTAATACTGCAGGCATTTAATCCTCTTTTATATCAAGCTCTCTAAAAGTATAATCAAAAAACGTAAGCTGTCCACATATTTTTAAATAATCTGGTACAGATTTATGGATATATCTCCAAAGTTATTGATTTACATCTAGGTAAACACGTGCCAAATCGAGATATTAAAAATAGATGCTGCTTCCAAACCCCAAGTAATGAAAGTCTGTTTCCGGATCAGACACCAGTTCATTATTTTGATATAGCAAATATAACTCCCCAAGTGAATATAAGTAATAACTAAGCCGTCCATTGTATTGAACATATAGCTCAGGATGCCACTTCCAGCCAGCCTGGGCATAAACCCGGCTAATGATCAAGCTTCGAGCTTCGGCGAAATAAGCGCTTGCCTCGTTTCTTTGGCTATGTTTGGCACCCGCCAGAAGATAGGAGTCCTTGTGGGAGTCAAAATCGAAATGATATTGTATTTGAGCCCGAATCTGGTTCGAAATCAGGTATAGAGTGTCCATTTCTGCATCTGAACAGGAATTGTTTTGAATGCTGAGAAAACCATTTAGACCTGGCATCAGGCTTTGCTGAATGCGTAAACTGCTTTGAAACAGGTTTCTGGATTCCGGGGCCAGATTCTGGTTGAAGCGATTCGTCCAAACAAAGCTACCTGCTACTCGGGTGTTGTTGCCGAGCTTTCTCTCCAATTCGGCGTTCAGTCCTGCTGAATCCATGCGGTAGAGGTTTCCAGTGTCATAATTCGCTGCGCTATGATTAACAAATGCGCCAACCCATGTATCCGGAAGAACTTGATATGAAGCTTCAGATCCGGCATAGATGTTATCCAGACCCTGTTCCGCATGCACTTCACTGGTTGTGGTATCGGTTTCCCAATCATAAACATAAGTAACTGGACGAGCTCTCAGGTGCCGGTGTATTGCATAAGCATTTGTTTGCAGTCCATGATACAAGCTGGATAGCTCTATTGCACTGTTATGTTCCGCATTCCTGCGATAGTCTGTGCCAGGATTTTCAACCGGGAAAAGATTCAATGGTTTGGAACTGCCCCATAGAGTATTCCGATAGCAAGCTTTTGCAGTCACAAAGGGCATTGAATAATGAATGTTAATAGCGGTGTTAGCCCAGGTTTTTTGGGGGAAATCTCTTTCCAATGTGCTGGAGGTTTCCAGCTTCTGGCGTAGAGTTAAAAGCAGATCGGGCATTATGGCCAGTTCCGAATAAAAATTGCTGCGCCCCAGCCAGATTGGTTCTTTATCGCTTATCGAAGCCAGAAATTCCGTTTTCCAGCTACTCTGAGCATATATTGTGCAACCCAGGAAGATCAGGATAATCAATAAATAGCGCTGTTTGGACATACTGCCACGCATTTGGCACACTTGGTGCATTTGCTTTGATCGATCACTGCTTTGCCCATTGTATCATAGTAAACCGCATCATTGGGGCAAACCCTCAGGCATTCGCCACAACCGTTGCAAGAACTCCGATCGATAGTGTATTCGGTAAAGGTGCTTTCTTTGCAGGAAACAACCAGACAAGCCATCAACAGGCATAGTAGTCCCAGTATGATCAGGGGTTTCACTTGCGAACCTTAATTGCCTTATAGGGACAAGCCTGCATGCAGAGTTTGCAGTCAATGCAAGTATCAGGATCAATGCTGGCTTTTTCTGATTCTATGCTAATTGCGGCAGTGGGGCAAATGCCTGCGCAGTCTTTACAGCCTACGCAGGCACTTTTATCAACAAAAGGTTTCTCCAGGGTTATTGCCGCAAGTGTCAGGATACACAGCAGCACCAGGCTAATCAAAGCCCATTTCATCTACTTAAATTCAACCTTTGGCGCAGTTTGGGCTGCGGCATCTGCCTGGAAGAACTGGAAGGCTTTTACGTTGATCATTCCAGCTATTATGTTATTGGGGAAGGTGACGATAAGTTGGTTAAACAGCTTGGCAGCGTCGTTATAGCGCATTCTTTCAGTTCTGATGCGGTTTTCGATGCCTTCCAACTGAGCTTGGAACTGCAGGAAGTTTTGATTTGCCTTAAGTTCCGGATAACGTTCCACAACCACCATCAAACGAGACAGAGCCTGGCTAAGGCCGGCTTGGTTTGCCTGGAAAGCCTGGAAAGCCTGGGGATCAGTCAATGCCTCGGTTGGCAGATTTATGCTACCACCCATTTTTGCCCTGGCTTCAGTAACCTGGGTAAGCGTCTCTTTCTCAAAATTCGCTGCGCCTTGCACGGTTCCCACCAAATTTGGGACAAGATCAAAGCGCGTTTGATATACATTTTGCACCTGTGCCCAGGCGTTTTCGACCGTTACTTTTTCTTTTTGAATTTTATTATATCGTCCTACAAACCATCCTGCTATCATTATGATAAGCAGAACGATAATCAGCAGTGCAATTAGTCCCTTTTTCATTTTTTCTCCAGTATCTTTTTTGCGATCATAATTCAAAAAAGCCTTGTTATTGTCCAGCGTTTTTTTTGGCGGTTGTGTCAATATGGCTATAATTTCCAGGGACTGAGCAGCCTAAGAGAAAAAAGAATCCACTTGTTGGCGGGTGTAGTTGCTCCCTGCTAAAATCTCTTGGGTCATCTTTTCCAAATGAAGCGGGGCATTTTCCTTTATCTGATTATAAAACACTGCGAACATCAGAAACTGCCTGTAGTGTATAAACTTGCCGATTCTTTTCAGTTCTTCTTCCGCCAATGTGTTTTCTTTTGCATAGCCCTGCATAAAGGGCTCGATAAAAAGCTTCTGGAGTTTTCCAGCCTGAGCTTCGTGACTGGAGTGATGCATGATTCTGGCATATTCGCTGTTCAGGCAGATCGCCAGATCAAGCGCAAACCACAGAAAATTCGCCACGTCAAAATCCAGCAGCACCAGTCCTTGTTCGTTCTGCAAAATGTTTCCGGTATGCGCATCGTTGTGAACAAAGCCATGATTATCCCTGTTTACAGGCAGAGTATCCAGCTCCAGCTTTAAATTCAGCCAAGCTTCTTTTACACTTTCCACCTGCAACCAGTGGTAAAACACCTGCCATTCCGCAGTCCTGCAAATAATCGGTTTACCCTGCTGGTCTGTTGCCTCAGAATGTTGCCATGTTGGGTAAAGCTTTGCGCAACGATGCATCTTACCAAGTAGTACTCCCCAATTCCTATAGTGAGTTTGCAAATCATGGGGTGCGGCATTCCCGATTCCTGTTCCAGGAATGAACTTCCAACAAACAGCGAGCAACGTTGTATCATCGTGAGTGTATCTTGCTACCAGTTCATTATCAGCAGAGAACACCGGCTTTGTGGTCTGGATGCCATGCTCTGCCAGAAATCGGGCAAAGGCCATTCTTTCCAAAACGGTTTCCAGACTATGCTCAGAAGAAGCCTGAATCAATTTCAATACATGCTTTTCGCCATCTCGGTCCATTAAAAAAAGAGTGCCATCCGACCATTCGTGACCTCCGGCAAAATACTCAGGATTAGAGCCACGAAAAACATGGCATAAAGTGTTTAGTGTTATGTCAGGGATATTCTTGGTTGCCATTGTTCTTTTACCAATTCCGGGTCATTCAGTTGTGCTAACCCGTATTAGACCTTTCATCATCAGGTATTGCCTGATGGTTGGCCAATGCAGGTAGGATAAGGCTCGAGAGCTAACCGTGTAGCAATTATTCCAGCATCCCTGGCAGTTGGCGAAGCAATGCTGCATATCAATCCAAGCTTGGCTATTGAAAATGTCCTTCACTTCTTCGGTCAGCAGGTTTCCGATGCTTTTATCCATACAGGTGTGCAGCTCGCCATTTTCATGGACGAAGAATTTACTGCCAAAGGTCGGAGAAATCAAGTATGGACATTGTTTGGTCAATTTTCCAGATAACCTTCGAATCAGACCATCATAATACCACAAAGGAGTTTTGAGGTTCTTTGCTTTTTTAATAAGCTGAATTGTTTCCATTACTTTGGCTGTATCGTTCAGTTTCAGGACATCCTGTTCACGGTGGTTGATGGAACCCCAGCGGTAGAGATCGGCGTTAATATTCCAATCTAATCCCTGCAAACGAGCTAAAATGGCAGGAAACTGATCTATATTCAGTGCACTCACCACTACTGTGGCCGTAGGTTTATGCTGGTAAAGGCCAGAATTGCGTAGTTCATTGATCCGGTTCATGGCTCTTTCAACGGTGGCCTGAACGTTCTTTGCTCCTCTAAGTCTGTCAGCTGTTTCATCCAGCCCGTCATAAGAAGTATGAATGGCTACATTATATTTCATGGAAAGGTTTATAACCCTTTCTTGCTGTGCTTCGGAGTAGTATAGATTCGTGAGGATGCTTAAAGCTCTGAAGCGATATTTTCTGGCTGTGGCAAAGATATCTTCCAGATGGGGATGGATAGCTGGTTCACCCCCAGATAGAATCAGGATGCGAGTTCCATGGGCATATAGTTTTCGACAAATCAGGTCAAAATCCTTTATGCCTATATACGAGCCATCGGATTGAGACGGTATTCTGCATTGCAAACAAGCTTGCGAGCACAGAGAGGTTAGTCTGATTGAACACAGGAATAGGGATGGACGGCGCATCAGGAAATTTGTAATGTGGTTAAAAGCCAATCTGCCTCCTTTCATAAAATGGAGGGAAGCTTGGCTTCCCTCCACAGGATTGTTTAATCATTAGTATAATGACTGGAAGCTTCCAGATTCTTCCGCAGTTTATCACAAAGGTAATCAGGGCAATCTTTACAATCCACCAAGCCTTTGGATATTGCGCAAGGCTTGATCTCGCACATTGTTCCGCAGTAGATACTCATTCTACCGCCACTCAGGCATCCATCGCAATTAATATCGTCTTTGTTAAAAGGGTAATGGAAGAGGGCCGACCATTTATCTGCAACTTGCTGACGCAAATCATCGTTATCGGCCTGTGTGGCAAGAAAGGTATCGCAAATGGCACAGTTTAGGCCACAAGGGGCAATTTGTTTTTCTTTCATCTTTAACTCCATAAGGATGTTTTTGCTTAGTATATTGCTAAGCTCCTTGATCCGGTTAATAGCATTATAACAGCCCTATTCCGGTGTCGAGTATCATATTAACTAAGGGTATGGGCAGCTAATCCTCAGACTTTAGTTATTGCTGTCCGGCATATCACCATCCTATCTGGTTTTAAGAATAGTCCACAAATTTTCATTCTTCAGATTTTTGTCAAGTCATCAATGGAACTCACATACCCCTTTTTTTGTAAAGTCTGGTTATAAGCTAAATAAAGACTGCTGCATATAGTATGCTTCAGTGTGTCTAAATCAAAACAAATTCTTCAATTCAACGTCTTATCATACCGGAGTCATACCGGATGCTCATCCGGTATGACTCCGGTATGATAGGGTGATAAATATGCCGTCGAAAAAATTTATTTGTTTTACTTTGGCTTCATAATTGCTTTTGCTACTCGATTATAACCTGTGAAAGGGAGCAATGAATGAAGTATCCATATGGAAAGATTGAAAAACTGCGTGAAGCCCTTGAGGTCGAAGGAGTTTCGGAAACCACAATAGGTATTATCCTGCAAGGCGGCGACAAGATCAATAACTCTACTAATGCCGTTACCAAGGCAGAGTGGTTGAAGGGGGCAATGTACAGACTGGCGGAGCAGATTCAAAGCGACAGAATCCAAAAGATACGTGAGGCCTGCGCTTGCTGTAAAGGCGGGCTGAGGAACAAGCTTAGCAAAGCAATATACAAGAACAATCCGGATCTGGCTTCGCGGCTGAAAGCTGCCAATGAAACCCGCTTCGTTTTTGGCCACAGCGTAAAGCAACTATCCGAGGGAGTTTTTGAGGTATGCTACTTTGCTGAGAATGCCAGGCTGCGCTGTCCGTGTTTACCTCAAGCAGAAGGCGGCTTTCCGGTAAGCTATTGCATGTGTTGTGGGGGACACGTGAAGCACCATTTGCAAAACGCTCTGGGAATTCCCTTGCAAGTAAAGGTGAAGCACACCGCACTGACCAGCAATGGCAGCCAGCCCTGCACATTTGTGTTAAGTAAGTTGTAGACATTGTTATGGCTAATAGTCTGATCTATCAAAGCGGCATTCCACTCCACTGCCTAGATAGAACCTGACTTAGTATCAACCTCATATCATGTGCTATACTATACATACCAAATAACTATAGGGTATTTGGTATGATATTATCAGCCCGGGTCTTCAGCATTTCAGAGACGCTTTAGTGCACAAATCCATGATGGAGCTAATTTGTTATGAGCTTAGGGAGTGGAATAAATGCAGTATGTCAGGCACGAATTACCTCCCGGGTTACGACCCTGCCATCATTCAATTCAATAATTTTTGTGGCAATGGCAAGCGTTTCCTGTTTGTGAGAAATCACAATCTTGAAAGTATCGGAAGGCAAATCCTGAATCGTTTTATGGATGTAGTATTCACTTTCAGCGTCAATATTGGAGGTAGGCTCATCGAAGATGATCAACCTGGGCTTTCTGAGTAGTGCACGGGCAATTGCCAGGCGTTGTTTTTGCCCTGCAGATAGATTAATCCCGGATTTACCCAACAAAGTGTTGTAGGCTTCCGGCATCTTATCAATGAAGACATCGGCATTGGCAAGCCTTGCTGCTTCATACACTTCCTCCGCTTTGGCCTTAAGGTTCCCGATCCGAATGTTTTCAAAGATGGAAGCGTTGAACAACAAGGGCTCTTGTTCCAGATAGGAGGTTTGCAATCTAAGCGATTCTATATATTTGTCTTCAAGGATGGTGTCATCATAAATAATCGTTCCCTTACTAGCCTTGTAAATCCCCAAAAGGAGCATGGCTAAGGTTGTTTTGCCTGAACCAGACAAACCTTTGAGCAGATATATCTCTCCTGGGTAAAAAGTAAAACATAGCTCTTTTACGATCAATGCTCCAGATGGATATGCAAAGCTTAGCTCCTCCAAACTGATCCGCCGGCTAAAGCTGATAGACTGAGAGTGATTTGCAGTATATTCGACTGGCATCGTAAGCTGCTCATTTATTCTATAATAAAGTGGAAGGTTTTTCTGAAAGCCAACATAGCTGTTGATGATGGCTGAAGCTGGAGCACTGATCATCCGGAAATATGCAAGAAAAGCCACCAATCCGCCAATGGTAAATTGGCCACGCACTATCATCAATCCGCTTAACAATATGATCAGCGAAAGAAAAAACTCTTGCAGGGAACGGCTAATGAAGTTGTTCCTGAGAGACACCTTCATCAATCTGAGTAAGGAATTATAGTAGCGACGAAACCTACGGATCATGTTCCTTTGCAGATAATTGTAAAGATTGCAGAGTTTGCTGGTAAAGGTAGCACGCACGCCTTCATTGATACTTTCACAGTAGTTTGTATAGTCTTCGACCTGCTGGAGCTGGAGAGTTGCCAGAATCTTGCTCAGGTAGTGAGAAACAAACACATTGATGCTGATCAAAACGATCACCAGTACGGACATCGGCACACTGAGTGCAAAGATGAAGAAGAGACCGATCAATATCATCAAAAGCTGAGCCATTATCCTGATCAAGCTATCCATAAAGGACTCCTGAATAAAGCCGGTATCGTTTATCAAGCGATTATACAGGTAGCTTTCTGAGCTCTGATAGAAGCTGGTCATGGGGATCCGGTTGATCACTCCCACAAGATCTCTTCGCATCTTAAACACTACCAGGGAGTTAATCTTGTAAATAAAGTACTCCTGGATACTGCTAAACAGCAGGCTGAAAGAGGATAAGATGAAATAGCTGGCAACAACTACAAACAACAGCTTTACATCTTTATATTGCAACACATTATCGATGAGATACTTGTTCAGATAGGGCAAGAACATGTTGATAACGGTCACGAACAGCAAAATCAAAACTACCAGTAGCAAGCTTCGCCGATAACGGAAAAAGTAGCGGACTAATATGCTCTTGATCAGTTTCAGATCAGCTCTTGTCATTCGCAGCAGCAGCCTTTCTCTTGTTTAGCTCCAAGACAAACTTCCCTTCATTACAAGTATATGAGTTCAGTTGTTCAATATTCCCCGTAAACAGAAGGTTATAAGCCATACAACGAATACAATATGGCTGGGATTCACAGCTCCGGCACTGCGTAAATACATCACTGAAGTTAATCTCCCTCAAACGATCCAGCTCAGGATTGTTGAACCAAATGCTTTCCAGATTTCTATGATGCAGGTTTCCGATAGGAAGTGGATAGTTATAACAAGGATAAACATTCCCGATGATATCGATGCAAATGAAGTTATGCCCGATTATACAATGAGCATCACTATTGGGTTCCATTTCTCTTGGTTCATCTTTCACAAATACTTCATTCAAGAATTCATCATCTACATCCAGTCTAAACTCAGGTGAGGCATCTCTGGGTAAACATTTTTTAGGTGGTGATATCAGTTTATTGTAGTTCACATGAAAATCCTTCTCAAGTGATTTAAAGTATTGGAAGGAGTTACGGTTGATCTTTGTGATTGGGCATGACAAGACCATGGGAATACCAGCGTCTTTTAAAAGATTGATACCCCTCCAGGTGTCGTCAAAAGCATCCACGCCGGTGAAGTTTGGATAGTCCTCCTTAATCCCATACAGGCCCACTTGTACTCCAACTAGCCTCAACTGCTTCATCACCTCAATATTGCTGGGCGTGATCAAGGAAGCATTTGTAAAAATGCGAAGCTTAAAGCCATAATCAGCCGTGAGTAATAGAATATCATTGATGTCTTTCCGCAGAAATGGCTCCCCGCCACTAAAAGTTAATTCAGATATCCCCAATCTCTCAAACTCGGCAAAAAGCTTCTGATAATCATGTAATGTAAGCATTAGTTTGGAATTGTAAGGAACACTCCCACCTCTTACACAGTATTTGCAGTTATAATTGCAAAGAGACTCAACTTCCATCTGAACTTTTTCTGGCAAGTGCTGATAATACATATCATTCTGCAACTCATTATATAGCTTATCATTTCGAGATAAGCCCTGTGCCACCTTATCTGAGGCAGTATTCTCGTTGCTTCCAGCTGGGTTGATATCTGCTGCTAGAAAACCTATTTGATCCAAAAAACTAACAAATTGTTTATACTCGGGATCATCATTCACCGGCAGCAGATCGGCTGCCGATAGAGATCCCTGTATGTTGTTGTTTCGACAATGGTCGCGGATAAGACCCAGAAAATGAAAACCTTTTGCGCTGATCAGGTATCTCTGACCTTGTATGTTTTCGATCACCATCCAATCTTTAATCTTGTAGAAATAGTGCTGTTTTGAGAACATCGTTCAACTCCTTCCAGTAGTTCCATTCCAGTTCGTCCTGCCAAATAAAAGTCTCTCCGGTTAAGCTACAAGAGAATGTAAGAGGGAAAGAGAATGGGTATTTTTTGGTTTAACTTTTTTTACCTGTTAGTCAGATAACAGGATGGTTTATACTCAATCTACTTTATTTGGGATCTGGAACTATGCAAAAGTACATGAACTCAGGTTTCGGAACTTTGCATGTGACAGAAGAGTAGTTCGTGCTTCCACAGCTTGAAGATGTAGAATCTTTCGGTGAATCAGCTTTCAGAACAGCGGGTTCAATGACGAATATTTCAAGTTTTTCCATGTTTTCTCCTTTTTCTCATTTCCCTCTAAAAAACCGATAAATTTGCTGCGAGATTAGCTGTCAAGTATTATTTATCTTCGAATATTAGTGTTTATTACGCCATCTTACTTGATTGCCTAAACTTATAACTAATTTTTCGAACATGATTTTTGTTGAGCTTAAGATATCAAGATTGTTTCAAAAGTAGGTTACAAAATGTGTAAATCAACTAATCATGTTTTCTACAGAAGGTTGTCCAAGTTTCTCACAAATAAACAGAAATTTACGCAATAATGAATTGCATTATGTGAGCGTATTTTTTCAAGTTGCTTTCATGATCTTGAACTTCGGTCTTGGTTTGATTCTTGGGCATAGTGCATCCCCACGAGGAAAGCGGTATTCAGCATTTGTCATTAATGTTCCGAATAGAATCCTGGATGGTTTCGCGTTTGTATGCATAGCCGATATCATACTTCAAAGTGCAAGTAAGTTCTTCTATGATACCCAGACAGGGCGAGTTGTTATAATCAGGCCTGCATGTATGATTATTCTTCACCGCTTGATCGCCACGGCAAAAAATCATAGTCCCAATGCGTATATGATAAAATTGAGAAATCTGACTTTTGCTTGACACAATTTCGCAAACATTGTTTGTTGTCATCAGTAAGGAAATGAGGTAGCTTTTATGAAAAATTTGGTGTTGCTATCGGTAATGCTGCTGTTTATTGCGCCAATGTTTGGGTTAAGCAATAACGCCGTTATCTTTTTGGGTTTGGAACAATCCTGCATCAACCTTGCCATGGGCGGTCATGCCATAGGGAATGTGAACATCTGGCATAACAGTCCCTTAACCTCGATTGCCAATCCGGCAACAGGAGCTTTCAGAGAAGGGGTAAGCTGGGGTTTTAGCGAAAAGGACTGGCTGAAGGATGTTAATCCAAACTACTCACTAAATGCTTCTCTGGTCAATCTTGGCTGGGAAGGAGTGTCCCTCACATTGCCGTCCTACAAGCTTAGCGAAAGAAGCGGAGTTTATTTTGACCTGGGCAATTCAAGTAGCGGCGGAATTAGTTTTCATAGTTATGATAATGCTGAGGTTTATGGCCTGGCTTTCGACGCTGTGCGGCTGGCTGGCAAATTCATTCCCATTCCTTTTGTAGAGAAGCATTTTTCTTTGTCAGGCGGCATGAACTATCTGGCAATTGACAGCCACCTTGCTCCTGCCGGATATTTGGGTGCAAATGGCAAAGGCGAAAGCTGGGATATTGGAACTGCGGCAAAGTTTAAATTGGAAGATAACAGCGGAGTAAACTTGGAAGCAGTGCTAGCCTACACCCATCGCAATGCATTTGATAACAAGATCGACTGGGGAATGGAGTATAAGGAGCACATCTGGGAAAGCGAAAGCACAGGATATGCGCTTAGCGCAGGTTTATCAGCCGAAAAACTGCTGGGGAGCATGCTAGGAAGCGAATACCTGTTTTGCGAAAACCTGGTTTCTGTCCGCTACCTGACTTCCACTTCCAATGAAAATGGTGATGTAACAAAAGGTTATGGTGGAGAGCTTGGCTTGCTGGATACCTTTTTCCTGCGCCGAGGCAGATACGATGACTTCTCAGGAGAAGTGGTAGGATCTACCTGGGGATACGGAATTGATCTGCATTACAAGGACTATGTTTCAATTTCGCTGAATTATGCTGAATATCCTGGTGGAGGCCTGATGCCCACCCAGGAAGCCAGAGACTTGAATGCCAGCTTGAATATTATTAAGCTTAGCAAAGGGATAGCTTCCCTGCTAAACAGCAAATAGAGCATTATTAAGAATAGGAGAAATAGATGAAATACATTTTTAGCTTTATACTAATGGCCGCTTTGTTGGCTGGCCTTTGGGCTGTAGATCTTCGTTTCGGAGTGGGAGTTGATGCAGCCGGTGAAACAATTTCGTCAATGGAGGGAATGAGAATCGGAAATCTAAATGAAATGGCTGGAGCTCTGTCGCTGCAATTGGAAAGCGGCAGGAAAAATTGGACTTTCGGTTTAGGCGTAGATTACCAGTTACCCCGACAAAACCAGCAACTTCCAGATGGATGGAGTCATATTGGCGATCATTATCATGTTCCCGTGTATGGCGTTATTGCCTATAAGTTTATGTCGGACAGCAAGTATTC
This sequence comes from uncultured Candidatus Cloacimonas sp., assembly GCA_964529335.1. Classification (GTDB taxonomy): domain Bacteria; phylum Cloacimonadota; class Cloacimonadia; order Cloacimonadales; family Cloacimonadaceae; genus Cloacimonas. The sequence continues at coordinate 47,063 of CAZGWB010000001.1, read as the reverse complement.
GCCTGAGCTCATTGCTCAGCTTGGTAATGATTTTGCCTATTATGAGTTCCGTTACTTGGATGAAGGCGAAAGGTATAAGTACACAGACGGTTTATACTATGGCTATGGGATAGGGATAAACTACGAGAATTTTTCGCTAACTTTGCTGCATCGGACAAACAACTCGAATCTAATGTATCAAGAATTGGAAGATGATGTATGGGAAAAACAGAGTGAGTACAATCTTGTAACCAGGCAGATAAATATATCGCTGGGATACAGATTTGAGCTAAAGAAGTAAAACATGGGATAGTTTTGGGGCTTCAATAGGCTGCCATAACAGCCTTGCGGCCTTCTTATCAATAGATTTGAGGAACAAGTCGGCTTTAAGAGTTTGATCCAACGGCTTAAAATTCCATAGTCATCTGAGACCACAAAACGCTAATGATACTTTTCCGCTTGACACCCTGCCAAGCTTTTTTTCTGATGGCCTGCAAACGAAATCTCCAGAGTGGGGGATAAATGCCCGAAAACATGACACGTCAGATGAATAGTTATATAACCGGTAGGATTGCTCTATCCAAAGTTATGGGCTATCTGCGGGAAAGCTCCACCAGCCATTTACTTGAAATCACCGGTAAATCAGGTTCTGGCAAGAGCTATTTTGTGAAACCTCTGCTGGATAGCATGGAAGAGACCTACGGTAAGCGGGTTTTTTTCACGCCGCATCCTTTGGATTTCAATCATTTCTCTGAACTGATCCAGATCATCAGCCAGGTGACAGAGGAAGACCTTTTTGGGTTTTACGAAGAGTTTCAAAGCAATATTGGCTCAGCCAATCAATACGATTTCTTTTATTACATCACGGAACGTTTACAGGGAATGGAGCTATTTCATTCCATGCTACTTGTGATAGACGATGCGGACGTGCTGGACAAATATACCCGTGATTTCTTGCAATACCTGGTTCAGTCGCTTCCCGACATGGGCATCCAGATTGTGGTATTTTCCCAGGAACGGCTGTTTCCTTTTTCGGAGGTGGAGCATATTCCTGCCTTGGGAGTGGACGATTGCCAGAAGTTATTGCAGATGACCTTTCCCGATTCAGACTTCACCTACATCAGCGAAAGCGAGATATTTCAGCGGATCACAGGTGGAAACCTGATGATCATCGAGCGCATTTTCAGGGAATTACTCAGCGGCAAGGATAAGCGGAAATTCGACCTTAGCCCTTATCTGGAAAAGACTTTCGACGCCAGCGAGATATACCATCAAGCCCTGGAATCGCTTAGCCCCGGTCAAAAGGAGATTTTGATCGCTTTATATGTACTGGATGGACTGAGTTCAGAAGATCTGAATGAGGCATTGGGTAAACCCAAAGGTTTCAAAAGCGACAAAACAGCCTTGAGCGAGGCTGGCTTGATCTCGATGGTAGGTTCACATTGCTTTATCCAAAAGAAGAGCGCTTTCTCCGTCTGGCTGCAAAGTGAAATGAAGAATTTCGATTCTGGTCTATACAACCGGTTGAAGGATTATCTGGAGAAACACACCCGTTTTCTGCAGGCTCAGGTCAGGATGCTGATGTTCAGCGGGAAATTCAATGCCAAGCTTTTTGAAAGAGTTATCAACGATTTGGGTCAAATCAACGATGCGGAAAGCTTGCTGGTTCTGGAAGAATATGTTCTGGCACACGCCAAAGCTGCAACTGCAAAACTTGAAAGCACAAAGAAGATCGCCAAAGCATATTCGGACATGAATCAAAAAGACAAAGCCGTGGATTTCTACCGTCAGGCCCTGCATATCTGCACAGAAAACAATCTGGCGGCCGAGCAGATAGTGTATCACCTGGCTAATGATCTCTATGCCGTAAACTCTTCCGCTTTTGCTCTGGAAATCATAAAGAAATATTCACCCACCACGATAGATCCATACTGGAAAGCCAGAATACTGCTACTGAAGGCAGAAGTGCTAACAGAAAGTGAGTCTTTTAACGAGGCTTTCGGAGCTTTGGAAATCGCTTTGCAGGCTGCTGCCAGCATCACAGACCAACAGCAGCGTCACAGTATCCAAGCCGGAGCACGTAAGATCAAAGGCAAAATCCATTACTACATAAATGAATGGGATCAAGCGGAAGAGGTTTTTAAAGAAGCCGAAACGATGTATTCCCTGGCTTCTGATCACGGTGGTCTGGCCGCCATCTACAATAATTTGGGCGTTTTGTATATGTTTCAGGGAGATTGGGAAAAAAGCGAAGCATACTTCCTGAAAAGCCTTGCTTTGGAGAAGCAGTTCTACAACTTGAACGGAATATCCGTTTGTTATAACAACCTTGGTGGTTTGATGGACGACAAAGGCGATCCCGCCAAATCGCTCTATTACCTGGAAGAAGCGCTGAAAATCCAAAAACTGCTGGCCGAACCTTATAACATTACCAATATTTATAATAACATCGGGGTTACCCTGATGGATCACGGCGAATTCGTGCGGGCTGAAGAAGCTCTGAAGAAATCGCTGGAAACAGCCATAGAGTTTGCCTTCTACCGCAATATAATTGCTTCCCTTAATAACCTGGGTGCCTTGTCCTTCAAAAAAGGAAACTGGACAGAATCGATAGAATATTACGAAAAAGCGATAAAAAAGAGCCAGGAAACCGGTTTTAATGAAGGCTTGCTGCGCAGTTTCAACAACCTTGGCGAAGTTTACGAAAAGCAAAATGAGCTTAATCTGGCTTACGACCTCTATTTCAAGGGCTTAGAGCTTTTGCCGTCGGTTTCAGATGACTATATAAAAGCTGAGCTGTATGGCAATTTGGGCAGTGTATTTACCAAGCTGCACAAATTTAAGGAAGCTTATCGCTATCTGGTGGAAAGCCTGGATTTCTTCAAGTCCTTGGCTGCCAGGGACAAGATCATCGAAGGTTGCCAGAAACAGGCCTATTACTTCATCATGACCCGCAATGTGGAAAGCGCTGATTATTACATCAGTGAAGCGCAAAAGCTGGCTCAGGAACAGAATCTGCATTTCGAGGTGGGCCGGTCTTATTACCTTCGTGCCTTGTTGGAACGTAAAAATCCCGAAGCCGCCAAAGAATATCTGAATGAAGCCATCAAGCTTTTTGTGGAAGTGGGCAGCAACTATGAGCTATCGCTGGCAAACTATGAATTGGCCGGTGTTTTATTGGACTTAAAAGACTGGGAACAGGCACTGCAGATCCTGAAAAACAACAAGAAGATCATCCAGCAATATGGCTCTATTAAACTCCTGGAACAAAACGATATTCTACTGCAGCGGATTTCCCGCGAGTTTGCATCTCAGATGGAAGAGATCAAATTCGAAGAGAATCTGTTAAACCAGTTCTACGAGATTACTCAAAAGCTGAATACACTTACCGATCTGGATGTCCTGATAGAGCATTCGCTTAATAGCTTGGTTGAGATTTCCGAGGCCGATGGCGGAATCCTGAGTCTGCACCCAAATCCAAATCTGCCGGATGCCTGGGAATACCGTATCTTCAAGAATGTCTCGCATGAGAGCAAATATTACGACCAGTTTGAAAGTCTCTGTGCCCAGGTTTTCAAGAGCAACAAACTGGAAAACATCAAGCAACCGAATTTTGCACCCATATATAACAATATTCTGGTCCTGCCGCTATCCATCCGAAAAAACACTCTGGGTGTGGTGTTACTATTCTGTGAAAGCGGTTCTCATTACTTTTCGGAGCGGATCATTAATCTGCTGTCGGCACTATCCAATCAGATCATCGTAATCATCGAAAATATCCGTAGCGCCAATCTGGAAAAATCGCATGCCACAATCCGTGAACAACTGAATGCTAATAACATCTATGCGAATATCATCGGTAAAAGCCCAGAGATGCTGAAGATATTTGAGATCATAGAAAAGGTGAAAGATGCTCCTACCACGGTGTTATTGGAAGGTCCCAGCGGAACAGGCAAAGAATTGATTGCCCGCGCTTTGCATTACAGTAGCAACAGGCGAAACAAAGCTTTCGTGGCTCAATATTGCGGAGCATTGCCAGAAACTCTTTTGGAAAGTGAGCTGTTTGGACATGTGAAAGGCTCCTTTACTGGCGCGGCATACGACAAAAAAGGCCTTTTCGAGATTGCGGACGGCGGAACCTTCTTCCTGGATGAAATTGCCGATATCAGCCAATCAACTCAAGCCAAGCTGCTAAGGTTTCTGCAGGAAGGCGAAGTAAAACGGGTGGGAGCTACCAAAACCGAGAAAGTAAACGTGCGGGTGGTGTGTGCCACCAACGTTTCACTAATGGAAAAGGTTAAAAAAGGCGATTTCCGGCTTGATTTGTATTATCGTTTAAATGTAATCCGCATCGATGTTCCACCGCTAAAAAACCGCGTTGGAGATATTCCGCTGCTGGCAATCCACTTTCTGGATAAATACACAAAGCGGATGGATAAAAAGGTTTCCGGTATCTCGGCGGAGGCAATGAAAAATCTGGAGCTTTATGATTGGCCGGGTAACGTTCGGCAGTTGGAAAACGAGATCGAAAGAGCAGTTACTCTGGTGGAGTCTGGTGCGTTCATCAAAGCTGACGACTTTAGCGAAGAGGTTTTCCGATATGCTGAGCACAATAAAACCCTGAACATGCTGTCCGGGCGGAAAACCCTGAAGGATGCTATAGAAGAGCTTGAAAAACAAATGATCCTCAATTGCCTGGAAAACTATCAGGGTGACGAAATCCAAACTGCCAGGGAACTTGGCATATCGCGCAGCGTACTTATCAAAAAAATGCAACGTTATGAGCTATACCGCGAAGAGGAATAGGAATTTGGCTTATATGATATATAATGCTCCTCTGGTCCATACGAGTTATGCCCATTCGGCAAGCTATTCTGCTCCAAAGTTTTCCGCAGGTGATTATCAGGGGCTAGCTTAGCCTGAGATCGGAGTAAGCGAAGCAGGCTATGCAGGGGCCAACCGTAAGTATGATAGATACTCAAGCTGAACAAAAACAGCCAGAGACAGAGCTCGATTTTGTTGCAATAGACATTGAGACTACCGGTCTGAATGCGGATCGGGACGAGATTATTGAGATAGCTGCAGTTCGCTTTAAAAACGGGCAGATCAGCGACCGATTCGACAGTCTGGTAAAACCCCATGCCAAAATCCCGCATTTTATAGAGTATCTAACTCACATCAGTCCCGCTGACCTGAAGAATGCACCGCCGGTAAATGAAGTTCTAAAAGACTTCTGCGAGTTCATTGGCGATGCTGTTCTGGTTGGGCACAATGTGCGTTTCGACTTGGGATTCATCAATGCCAATCTGGTAACAGCAGGGGGATTCCCCCTCCTGAACAAGTATTGGGACACTGCTGAGATAGCCAGAATTTATCTGCCAAACACCTCCGACCATAAGCTTTCCACTCTGGTGGACTACTTCCAGATAAAGCTGGAAAATGCGCATCGCGCCTTTGCTGACGCAGAAGCGACGGGTATTCTGCTTACCAAGCTGTCACAGCATATCCTAGACCACTACAGTTTTATCGTAAACTCCCGAATTATTGATCTGAGCATTCAGGCTAAACTGGAGAGCAACCTTAATGAATACCTGAAAATACTGGTGCGACTACAGCGTTCACAAGTGCTAACCGGAAAAGCACCCCAAGCAATAAAAAGCAACCTGCACAACGTTATAGAGCACAATGTTCCAGGTGAAATCACCAGCGTGGCGGATGTCTTTTCTGAAACAGGGCTCTTTGCGCAGAAATTCCAGAATTTCGAATACCGCGCAGGTCAGTTATCAATGGCAGAGCAGGTGTGTGATGCTTTTGCCAAAGAGGAACATCTGGTGGTGGAAGCGGGAACGGGAGTGGGAAAATCATTTGCCTACCTGGTTCCGGCCTTGCGTTTTACCAAGCAAAAGCAAACCAGGGTAGTGATTTCCACCAATACCAAAAACTTGCAAGAGCAGTTATTCTACAAAGACCTGCCCCAACTGCGCAAGATGTTGCCCCTGTCTTTTAAAGCTGTGCTGGTGAAGGGGCGCGAAAACTATGTTTGCGAAAGGCGTTGGGAAGAGCTGATGGCCGAGCAAAGCCGCGGTTTGAGCACTTATGATGCGCATGGCCTGCTTTATCTATTTATCTGGAAACTTCTTACCAACACAGGAGATGTTTCGGAAAACAGCTCTTTCGACCGTAAGAGCTTCGGAATCGTATGGCGAAAAGTTAGCTCCGACCGCTTTAACTGCGGGGGACGCAAATGCCCCCATTTTTCCAAGTGTCATGTGATGAAGCTGCGCCGGGATATCGAAAGCGCTACTCTGGTAGTGGTGAATCATTCTCTGATGCTGGCTGACGCTCAGATGGGCGGAACTACTTTGGGCGAATACGATTTTCTGGTGATCGATGAAGCACACAATCTAATGGCTGCCGCAGCCAAACATCTTGGTTTTGACCTTGGCTATGCCGATCTGAACAGCTTGCTAAGCCAGTTGGAACATTCTGGCCGACGCCAAAACAGCGGATTTTTGCATCAGCTAACCCAAACTATCAAAAAGAGCCTGGCTACAGATGCCCAGAAGCAACAGGTGGAAACTCTTTGCACGAAGCTCTCTCTGGAGATAGAGGAACAGCGCAAACCCTTGCAGGCCATATTTAACAAAGCTGCTGATCTTTGCACCGAAGCCGACAGCTACGGTAAAATGCGGATCAAGGAACCGGAGAATTACAAAGAGCTTTTTGAACAATTACGGCAGTTTACTCAGGTCTTCAAGCAATTGATGAAAGACCTTACCGCCTTGGAAAACGTTCTTTCCAGCCTTAATTCTCAACAGGTGGCAAATCTGGATATCCTGAAGGAAAGTTTGGCCAGCTATATTCAGCGCTGCGCAGAAAACGAAGGAATGCTGCTAACCTTGTTACAGCCAGACCTGGACGATTATGCGCTTTGGATCGAGAATAATCCACGTCCCGAAAGGAATATTCCAGCATCCAGCTTCTGCTATGCTCCTGTTGAGGTCTCCGAACACCTCAATAGGCTGCTGTATAAACAGATACCATGCATTGTGTTTACTTCCGCCACCTTGGCCCTGAGGGGATCATTCAAGTATTTCCTGGCTCAATCCGGATTAAACCTGCTAACCGACAAGCAACTAAACCTCAGCATTGTGGAATCTCCGTTCGATTATGACCGCCAGTCTCTATTGCTGATCGCCAGTTTTTTGCCAGAACACAAGGATAAGTTTTTTCAAGGACAGGCCTTGGGATGCCTGGAGCAGGTGTTTCAAACCGCCCAAGTGGGAACCATGGCGCTTTTTACCTCCTACAAAGACCTTGATGCAGTTTACAAACATGTGGGGGACAGCCTCTATCATGCCAAACGGCCGCTCTTTGCCCAGGGGAAGGGGGGCAGCCGAAGCTCGATTCTGGATGATTTTAAGCGCTACAAAAACGCTGTGCTCTTGGGAACATCATCCTTCTGGGAAGGAGTGGACGTACAGGGGGATTCTCTATCATTGCTGATTCTCTACAAAATTCCCTTTCAGGTCCCTTCCGAACCAGTAGTGGAAGCCCTGATCGACAAACTGGAACGCGAAAACAAAGACTCATTCATGCATTTTATGTTGCCGAATGCCTTGCTCAGAATCCGGCAGGGTTTCGGACGCCTGATTCGCAGTAAAACCGATCGTGGAATAGTATTGATTATGGACTCCAGGGTTAGCAAAAAACGTTATGGAGAATACTTTAAGCAGATTCTACCGGGGCGCTGCATCGAACTGCAAAATGAACAGCAATTAGTCTCGGAAGTGGGCAGGTTCTTCAACCGGATCTGAAAAAATGGATTAGATATGAATTACCAAGAAAAAGCAATTGATAAACTACAGGCCTTTATAGAAGCTGGGATATTAGCTTTTGATGTGCCTTTAAAAGAGCATTGCAGCTTCAAGATAGGTGGGCCGGCTGATATACTTGCCAGTCCCCAAACCCAAGCTCAGTTCATCAGCTTGCTTATTTTCTGTCTTCAGAATGCTGTTCCTTACTTCATATTGGGCAAGGGCTCGAACCTACTTATATCCGATCTGGGCTTTCGGGGCATGGTGATCAGCACTTTGGACTATCAAAAGATCAGCCGGGATGAGAGCTTTGTTTCAGCTTTCTGTGGTGTAGCTCTGTCCGATTTGTGCGATTTTGCCCAGCAACAAGGGCTGAGCGGTCTTGAATTCGCCTCTGGCATACCTGGAACGGTAGGAGGGGCGGTATTCATGAATGCCGGAGCTTATGGAGGGGAGATCAAAGACATTCTCTATTGCAGCAAATGCCTGGTTCCCACTTTGGAAGGATTGTTGAACCCCAATCCCATAGTGCATTTAAAGGCAGAACAGCATGATTTTGGCTATCGGCACAGTGTGTTTCAGGATCGCAGTCTGCTGCATCTATCCTCAGTTTTTAAGCTGAGCGAGGATGATCCTGATGCTATAAAAGCCAGAATGGACGATCTGCATAAACAACGTTGGGACAAACAGCCGATGGATTTGCCCAGTGCCGGATCAGTTTTTCGCCGTCCGGAAGGCCACTTTGTGGGTAAACTGATCGATGATTGCGGATTAAGAGGTTTTAGCCTGGGCAATGCGGCAATATCAGACAAGCATTGCGGCTTCATCGTAAATCTGGGTGGGGCGACTGCGGCTCAAGTCCATGATTTGATTAAGTATGTGCAACGCATTGTTCTGGAACGCTTTGGGGTTGTTCTACACACTGAGATTCGCTTCATAGGCGAAATGTGAAATACCGCCAGATTATTCTCCCCATTCTCTTGCTTATCGTCATTCTTTTGCTTTGGCAGTTTGGCAGTGGCAGAGGCATGATTGCTTTTTGGCTTGTCCCTACGCCATTTCAGGTGATAAGTGTTTTCTTGGAAAGCCCCGGGCTGATCTGGCATCATTTGCAGCCGACCCTATTGGCTGCTCTTTGCGGGCTGGGGCTTAGTATTGTCCTTGGTTCTCTAACTGCCATTGGGATGCACAGATTCACTTTCCTAAAGCATCTCATCTATCCATATCTGATAGTATCGCAAACCGTTCCGCTGATCTCAATTGCTCCGCTTCTGATCATCTGGTTTGGCTATGGCATTTCATCCAAGATATTTGCCGTGATCCTGATGTGCTTTTTTCCCATTACTCTGGGGCTCTACGATGGGTTCCGAGGCGTGAATGTGGAGCAGGAACGGCTGTTAAAATCCATGGGGGCCAGCGAGTATAAAATCTTTACCCTTCTTAGGATACCATCTGCCTTACCAGGTTTTTTCACAGGCTTGAAGCTGGCTGCCACCTATAGCGTGATGGGTGCGGTGATCGGAGAATGGCTGGGGGGAAGCTCTGGCTTGGGGATATACATGACCAGAGCGACCAAGTCTTACCAAACCGCCCACGTCTTTGCCGTGATCCTGGTTATCATAACCCTAAGCATGGCTCTCTTTGGGATAGTTGCTCTGTTTGATCGCTGGCTTCTATCCTGGAAGTATCTGCCATCCGATGAGTATTTGGAGCCGCGGGGATAGAAACCTGTTAATATTTGGTCAGGCTGAGAGCTTCAGTTGGATTTTTTCTCGTCTTTTCTGTGTTTTCCCGCAGGAAAGTCAAATCCTTTTTTGGGATTCCTGCGTCCGGGACGCTCTCTTTTTTGCTCCGAAACGCTAGCTTCCACCGGAATTCCTTTGTATTTACTGCGATTGAAGGCCTTCAGAAGTCTTTCTTCATATTCAGCATCCAGAGCGATCAGAGAATATTCTTTCATGATCTCGATCAGGCCAATCTCAATACTTCGGGTTACTTTCAATTGGTTCACAAAGCGCATCAGATCACGTTTATCAAGGCCTATCTTACTTCCCAGGTTCAAACGGAAGGTGGTGAACCGGAAAGACTTTTTATCGCCCTTGCTGCTTTTCTGCTCGCTTTGATCGAGGTCTGGAATGTCTTTATAATAATCCAGGAAACGATTGAACTCAACCGAGACAAAACGCTGAATCAGTTCTTCCCGGGTCATCCAGCTTAGCTTCTTGTAAACATTTGGTAAAAAAGAGGCGATCTCAGTTTCGTTCACTTCGATGCGTTCCACGTTATCCACAAAGTGATAAAGCTGTTTTTCACAGATTTCCCGTCCACCGGGAACCTTTTGCCATTGTATCTCACGTCCCAAACGCTTTTCAATGGCTTTCAGAGCTCCCAGCTCTTTGCTATGGATAATACTGAGGCTTATACCGCTTTTCCCAGCCCTACCCGTGCGACCAGAGCGGTGAATATAGATATCAGGGTCATTTGGTAAATTGTAGTTTATGATATGAGTCAGATCATCCACGTCCAGACCCCTGGCCGCCACGTCGGTAGCTACCAGCAGACGGACGAATTTTGTGCGGAAGCGGCTCATCACCAGTTCTCTCTGTCCCTGCGAAAGGTCGCCGTGCAAGGCATCGGCATTATAACCGTCGTGTTGCAGTTTGTCGGCTATCTCCTGAGTTTCGATGCGGGTACGGCAAAAGATGATTCCATAAATCTTCGGGCTCATATCCGCGATTCGCTTTAATGCGAGATATTTATCCCGGGCTTGAACCTTGTAGAAAAAGTGTTTTATGTTCTCGGCACCCTGATTTTGATTGCCGACGCTGATCCGGTGTGGGCTTTTCATAAAGGTGGAGGCAAGCTGAGCCACTTCTTTGGGCATGGTTGCGGAGAAAAGCAAAGTCTGTTTCACAGAGGGAGTTTTGCTCATGATCTCAAAGATTTCATCCTTAAAGCCCATATTCAGCATTTCATCAGCTTCATCCAGGATCAAGCGCTGCACTTTATCCAGCTTCAGCACTTCTTGACGGATAAAATCGTTCACGCGTCCTGGAGTGCCTACCACGATCTGAACTCCGGCCAGCAGAGCTTCCCTTTGTTTAAATAGCGGAGCGCCGCCATAAACCGTGGCCATCTTGATCCGGGGCATATATTTGGAATAGGCTGCAAAGTCTTTGCCAATCTGAATGCACAATTCACGGGTGGGGCAGAGGATCAGGGTTTGCACCTCTGTTCTTTCTATATCGGTTTCACTAAGGGCAGGTAAGCCAAAAGCGGCGGTTTTGCCGGTTCCGGTTTGCGCCAAAGCGATAAGGTCTGTTTCGTTTTCCAGTAGCCAGGGAATGGTCTCTTCCTGAATAGGGGTGGGAGTGATGAAACCAAGGTCTTTGATTGCTCTAAGCAGTGGCTCTGGGAGGCTGATATCGGTGAATTTTGTCAAGTGAGGGGTCCTTTGTTCAATAGATTTATCGCCATACTTCTAAAGAGCCCGATTCTGTCCAGCATTTGTTTATCTTGTGGCAATGTGATTTATCGATATCATACCGGAGTCATACCGCATGATCATCCGGTATGACTCCGGTATGATACCTGCCTGAGTGCTGGCATCAGCCGATTTGGCAGAATTCGTAACAGGCCTGCCGATTATCATGGATAGCACGCATACACATGATTTTATCCTTTATCTGCCATCGATGGAACTACAGACCTGAGGCAGATTTGATCAGCGCGTGGTTCGGTTAAGATTATTTAACCGTTTAGAACCTCTTTTTCCTTGCCTAAAAACACGATAGCGATGTTTTTGGATCGAAATGAGAGGTAAGCGATGAGTAAGATGATTTATATAGTAGAAGACGAAACCGACATACTGGAGTTAATCAGTTTGAAGCTGAGAAACGCAGGTTTCAAACCCCGGGGTTTTGAAACGGCAGCTCCGATGTTTGCTATGCTGAAGAGCGAACATCCAGAACTGATTCTTTTGGATTTGATGCTTCCGGATATGGACGGCCTGGAAGTATGCAAAATGTTAAAGAGTGAGCCAAGCACAGAAAAAATCCCCGTCTTGATGCTTACTGCCCGCACCGATTTGGAAGATAAGCTGAAAGGACTGGAGTATGGTGCTGACGATTACATTACCAAACCCTTTGAGGCCAGAGAGTTGATTGCGAGAATCCAGGCTGTGCTTCGTAGGAGCAGTTGGGAAAGCAGCAAGAACGTACTTTGCATCAATCCTGAGTTCATTATCGATTTCAACCGCTATGAAGTTGTGATACATGGTAAAAGGGCAGATATCACTCTAACTGAATTCAAGATTCTGCAGCTTCTTACCAAGCGGCCTGGTTGGGTATATAGCAGAGCGCAGATATTGGACTATCTTTGGGGGACGGACAAAGTGGTGATCGAACGGACAGTGGACGTCCATATTAGAAACTTAAGGGAAAAGCTGGGAGAATTTGCCGTTCATATCAAAAACATTCGGGGTGTCGGCTATCAATTTAGCATTAGCAACGAGGATAATCTTGGATAAGGAAAGCCTGATTCTGCGGCTGGTGATATCCCATGTGGTGCTGCTGATTCTGCTGATTCTGCTTATCCTGATGCAAGCTCCGCTGTGGATTCTGGTATCCTCATTGCTGCTATGCAGTACCGTAATTGTTTGGCGGATATATACCGGACTGCGCAGGCAGCTTGATTTGATCTCGGCGGTTGCCAATCAGATCAGCACAGGTGATTATAGCAGAAGAATCCCCAATCTGGATCTGGATGAGATGGAACATGTCGGCAAAGATCTGAACGTCATGCTTGGCAAGCTGGATAGAACCATCCATCACCTGTCTGTTCACCGTGAAGAGCTGCGCCTGATACTTAGCACTATAGACGATGTGTTGTGGTCACAAAATCTGGAAGGCAGGATAGAATGGGCAAACGGAAGTTTCCGTAAGCTTTTTGACTCGTATGAACCCACTTCGGAACAATGCTATTGGGATGTGATACGTGAACCGCAGTTGCTGGCTCTGATCAAGGATACTGAAGGCAAATCAGAAAGGGTAATGACGGAGCTCCAAATTGCTGAACACTACTATCTGCTGTCCGGTATGACAAACCTGAATTCCCGACGCAGAGTATTCATTTTGCAGAACATAGATGGAATCCGACAAGCCGAGCAGATGAAAAGAGATTTTGTGGTAAATCTGGCTCACGAATTGCGCACCCCCTTAACTGCCATTAAAGGCTTCACCGAAGCTATGCAGGATAATTGTCTGGCTGAAAACAGCCGATATTTGAAGATAATTCAGAACCATACCCAGCGGCTGATTCATCTTATCGCAGACCTGGAACAGCTTATCCGGCTGGAACGGACTTCTGGAATTGAGAAGCAGGAGATCTCCTTGGAGACCTTCTTTGAAAATCTGAAATTGATTTTGAGCCCGGAAGTGGAAGACAAAGGCTTGAGTTTTGATATAGAGCTGGATAAAAGGTTGCCCAGACTAAGCTGTGATCCTTTTAAGCTGGAACAGGTTTTTATCAATCTGGTCCAAAACTCCCTGCGATACACTGATAAGGGAGGTATTACTATCAGGAGTTCGGTTTCTGACCACAGGATTAGCTTCGAGGTTTCCGATACGGGAAAAGGTATCGAAGCCAGGCATTTATCACGTATTTTCGAAAGGTTTTACGTCGCCGATTCTGCCCGCAACCGTTCGCGGAGTGGAACAGGTTTGGGGTTGGCGATTGTAAAACACATTGTTCTGCTCCATAATGGCAGCATCGAGGTAAGAAGCGAACCCGAGAAGGGAACAAGCTTTTTTATCAATTTTCCTACAGACCAATTGCAAGGAAGCTGGTGAAATGAGGAATGCAACTCAGGAAGAGATAATTACAAAGTACCAGGTTCTGGCCTACGGGATTGCCCGGCAATTCCGGAATCGAGGTTTGGATTGGGACGATCTGAAGCAGGAAAGCCTGATCGGTTTGCTAAAAGCACATCAAAACTATGACCCTGAGATAGGAACCGAATTCTCCACCTACGCCACCTACTGGATCAAAAAACAGTTTTACGAAGCTACAAAACAATCCTGCAAAACCGAGAGCCTGTCGGAATCACAACTAACCAGGCTGTCAGACCAATCAGCAGATTCCATTTCCCAAAACCTCTCGCTGCCGAAAGATATGCCCGAACTGGAGAAAAAAATACTACATCTATCTTATGTTCAGCAGCTTAGCCTGAAAGAGATGGCAAAGCTGCTGAACTTGAGTGTGGAAAGAGTGAATCAAACCCGGAAAAAAGCCCTTAGAAGATTAAAGGTTAGCTCTCAGATTCATCCTCTGAGTGATGTTTAATCACTTTGCCCTTAGCGAGATATATGGCGTTTTCCGCTATATTAGTAGATAGATCAGCGATGCGTTCCAAGTTTTTGGCAATTCTAAGGATGTGTAAATAAAGATCCACTTGCTGGGGATTAACTTTTATAAGCTGAACCAAATGTTTGTATATCATTCTATTGTAATCATCAACCTGGTTATCTGCATCACATACTCTACGGCCTGTTTCCACGTTTTCCTGTGAAAAGGCGTCAATGCTTTCCTTCAGCATCTTCAAAGTGGCATCCTTCATCTCCAGGAGTTCGGGAATGGACTGGATCACAGGATTACCGACCAACTGAGCGGCACTTTCAGCAATGTTTACAGCTTGGTCTCCCAAGCGTTCCAAATCGTTGTTTATCTTGTATATCATCAGAATTTCCCGCAGATCTTTCGCTTCTGGTTGATACAATGCGATCAGGGAAACGCACTTCCCATCTATTTCCACATCTATCTGATTAACCCGTTCTTCAAACTTCAATACCTCATCTTTGAATGCGCTTCCAATTTTATACAAACCGCCGATGGCCATGCTTACCATTTTCTCCACCAGTGTGGCTTGAGCCATCAGCAGTTGCTTTAGTTCCTGTTTTTTGGTGCTAATCATATTATCTCCATTATTGTGTGGTTATCTAAATCAACCGAAAACGCCGGTCAAATAGGCTTCGGTGCGTTTGTCAGTGGGAACGGTGAAAACCGTCTCTGTTTTACCGAATTCCACCAACTGCCCCAGATACATGAAGGCTGTCCAATCTGAAATACGGCCAGCCTGAGCAATATTGTGAGTAACGATAAGGATGGATACGCTTTTCTTCAGCTCCAGACATAGTTCTTCTATCTTGGATGTGGATTGAGGGTCGAGAGCAGAAGTTGGTTCATCGAGCAGTAATACCTCAGGGTTATTTGCCAGAGCTCTGGCGATACAAAGCCTTTGCTGTTGACCGCCAGATAGAGCCATTGCGGAGCTATGTAACCGGTCTTTCACTTCATCCCACAACCAGGCAGCTTTCAAGCTTTCCTCCACGCGGCTATGGATATCACATTTGGAGTATTTGCCCTGAATCGCCAATCCAAAAGCTACATTGTTGAAGATACTTTTGGGAAAGGGATCAGGCTTTTGAAACACCATGCCAACTTTTGCTCTGATCTTGGTTACATCCGCCTTTGGTGAATAGATATCGCTTTCCCCCAGTAGGATTTTCCCTTCAATTCTTGTTTCCGGAATCAGGTCGTTCATTCTGTTGAAGCATCTTAGCAGAGTTGACTTGCCGCAACCTGATGGTCCTATCATCGCCGTTACTTTCTTATCATACACATCTATGTTAACGTCTTGTAACACATGGTTCCTGCCAAACCACAAGTTTAGATTTTCTGTATGTAGTCTGCTGCTTACCATTTTCTTTTTCTCCTGATCGAATAGCGGATTGAAACTGCCCCAGCGCTGATAAAAAGAACCATCAGCAGCAGAACCAAAGCTGTGCCATAGGCTATTGGAACCTGCGCTTCGGGCTTTGTTCCCTCTGTCATTAAAGCGTATATGTGGTAGGGTAAGGCCATCACTTCGTCCATTATGCTTTGAGGCAGACGCCTGGAATAGAAAGTAGCGGCTGTGAACATGATAGGGGCTGTTTCTCCTGCCACTCTGCCGATGCTGATGATGGTACCCGTTAGGATACTGGGAAGGGCGGTTGGCAACACAATTTTGAGAATGGTTTGCCTCTTTGTAGCGCCTAAGGCCAGAGAAGCTTCACTAAAGTCTTGGGGAACTCCCCGAATGGCTTCCTCAGTTGAGTTTATTATCATTGGTAAAGCCAGTATGGCCAAGGTTAGTGACCCAGAAAGCAGCGATACGTCGAATCTCATGAAATTCACAAACATCGCCATACCAAACAAACCAAAGATGATTGACGGGGTTCCTGCCAGAGTGTTTATGGCTACTCTAACCGCTCGCACCAACCAGCGCGGTTTGCCATAATGGCTTAGATAAATTGCCGTAAGGACACCCAAAGGGAAAGCAACCAGGATCGCCAGCAAGGTTAGCCAAAAAGTACCTGCCACAGCGGGGAATATTCCCCCCGCAGTCATTGCCTCACGCGGATTGCGAAAAACAAAATCGAAGCTCATAACCGGCAAGCCCTTATAAAACATCCTGAGCAAAAATATCACTATAAAAGCTATGGTAATCATCAGAAAACTGGCCAGAATACCGATTCCCAGGTAGTTGTGGATCATTCGGCGATTCATCTGAAACTCCTTTTCAGGAATGCCAGCTCCGTTATCAGGTTCGTGATAAAGGTGATTGCAAAGAGCAAAATGGCCAAGGCGAAAAGCGATTGATAATGCAGGTCGCCCATAACCGTTTCGCCCATTTCTGCGGCAATCGTAGAGGTCATGGGACGGGCTGAGCCAAAGATGCTCTTGGGTATTTGTGCGCTACCTCCGGCCACCATAAGAACAACCATCGTTTCGCCTATGGCTCTGCCAAAGCCAAGCAGAATACTGCCGATAATTCCACTGCGGGCTGCCGGAACAACGGCCTTGAAGATACATTCCACTTTAGTTGAGCCCAGAGCCAAAGCTGCTTCACGGATGCTTTTAGGAACGTTTGCCAGAGCATCTTCGCTCATCGAGGCGATGATTGGCACTATCATCACACCCAGTATCACCGAAGTCGAGAATACATTCAAACCGGTGTCCAGATGAAACCATTGTCTGACTAATGGGGCCAGAAAAGCCATGCCAAATAGTCCATAAACTACAGATGGTATTCCGGCCAGCAGCTCGATCACTGGTTTGGCTATCTCTTTTATCCGGAAAGGGGCAATCTCAGATATAAAAATGGCCGATCCCACACCAAGAGGTATCCCGATCGTTAATGCGCCTATCGTAACAATCATAGAACCAGCGATAAGAGCCCAAGCCCCAAATTCTGGTTCACTGTGGGTTGGATACCAGGAATTGGAACAAAGAAACTCCTTCAAATCCACATTGCCAAACAGTGGCATTCCTTCCCGGAACAGGCTGTAAATGATCCCCATCAACAACACTATTGTGAATAGCGCAGTTATATGGGTTATCGCTTTAAAGCTCTTTTCTTTGAATGATCTCATAATAATCCTTTCTATCATCATAACTTGGAGTCCGGAGAAGATAGCTCCGGACTCCTTGAGGGGGGATTGCTCTCTTTAGTTCAAACTGATGAACCCTTGTTGTTCCACCAGGGCTTGTCCTTCAGCGCTTTGGATAAAACTGATGTAGCGTGCCACATCGCCTTTGGCCTTACCGTTTGTATACATATAAAGTTTACGGGCCAGAGGATAACTGCCGTCTTTGGTGCTTGTTTCAGAAGGCATCACATTGTTTACCATTGCTACATTCACATTGTCGGTTACATAGCCCAGTCCGGCATAACCAATTGCTCCGGGTGTACTGCTAACTGCCGAAACAACGGCGTTGTTTGAAGCCAGAAGTTGCGCTGTGGCATCAACCTTGGCTCCAGACAGAGCTTTTTCGTTGAAAACCTCAAAGGTTCCAGAAGCTACATCCCTGCTAATGATTACGATAGGAAGATTTTCTCCGCCCAGGTCTTTCCAATTTTTTATCTTGCCAGTATAGACCTTCTTTATCTGATCAACGCTCAGATTCTTTATTTTATTGCTTTTATGCACTACGATGCTAATAGCGTCGTTGGCTATTGCATAAGGAGTGGGGTTGATTCCCTTGGATTTAGCAGCACTGATTTCCTTCGCTTTCATGGGACGGCTGGAGTTGCAGATATCTGCAGTTTTGTTTTGTAATGCGGCCACTCCAACTCCGCTACCTCCACCCCGAACCGAGATATTTACTTCTGGGTGTCTATCCATAAAGGCTTCGGCTGTTGCCTGGGCAACGGGAAGTACGGTAGTGGAACCTGTGCAGGTGATTTGATTTCCTTTGGCGAAACTGCTGCCGATGATTAATGTGAGAGCTATTATCAAGCTGATTGTGATTAGAGTCTTTTTCATTCTGGGTCTCCTTATTTTAGGGTGTTGGCAAAGCGCCATTTTAGTTGCAGGTTGATCTGCGAAGTGTCTTTTTTGCCATCGGCGAAATCTGAATGAGAACTGCCCTCATCATAGCTCTTGGTTGTGTAGTTTAGCTGCAATTGCATGGCTGGAACGGCAGATTCATCATGCAGAAAGTTGTAATTTGCGCCGAATGTCATGGCTGAAAGTTTGCTTCTGGCTTTATCAGCCAAGATCCTATCAGATTCATCCCAGCTGTCGTAGCGGCCAACAAGTTGCACATCAGTATTTATGTAATCTTGCAACGAGATAATGGGGACTATGCTAAGTCCGATGGCTGTATATTCTTTGGTCTTGCTGGCGGATGTCTCGTTGGGAAACTCCACTTTCTTGGTAATGTATTCACCCCATACATCCAGGGGGCCATAAGCCAAACGAATCAATCCGTCCATCAATTGCTGTTTTTCATAGGATGAATTCAATCCATCACCATCCAAAGCTTTGGCACGGCCAACAGTGTTATTCATGTATGATCCGCCTAAGGTAATCCCTGGAAGTGGGGTTAAACGCAGATTGGCCAGATAGGCAAAGTCAATGTTTTCTTTCAAGCTGGTGGCTACTTTTTTATAACCTTCACCATTGTAAACACCAAGAGCGTATTCTCCATATCCATGGGGTATGTATCCATTCAGGGTGAGTCCCAAGTCTGCAGAATTTGCAACCTTGTATTCATCAGTGGGAGCCTTTCCGATCAGAGTGTAGTTCCAATCGTAGATTGTTCCGAAGTATACTTTTTGCATTCCAGCGCTAAGCGTTAGATCTGGAACCGGTACAAGGCCGGTAAAATCTACATAGGCATATTTGATCTTAAGTCCGGCTCCATCAACGCTGCCAAACTTGTTGGGAGAGGTGATTGCTTCCACAGGCAAAATGGTTTGCAGGCTGTCCTGAATGTATTCGTGAGATTTGTCAGTTGTAAAGATATCGATCGTAAAACGGGCTTTGGTCATTTCGCTGAACTTGGTTTCCAAACCCAGGTAGCCCCTTTCCAGGGAAAGATAATTGCTTACCATCTTATCGGTATAGTTTGCAGAGGAGTCTTTCTTTTTTGCGGTTTCGTTAATCCATCTTCCCCAAAACTCACCGCTTAGTTTTGTCTCTACTGCTCCGGCCATCAAGGGCAGAATCAGCAGACCCAGGCAAAGTGCTCGTTTGCGTATGCTTGAAAATAGCATGGTTTTCTCCTTGTGTTTTGTTTGTTTCTATTATGTTATACTGGGTTTTGGTTAAGCTTTCATAAGCTGGGTGTTAAGCTTTGTTAACCTTCTGCGAATTTGCTGCCAGTTATGTGTTTAGCTTCGTAGGCGTTTTTTGAATTGACAAGAAAAGGACAAAACCTAAAATGAAAAAAAACGTGTGAGGAGAGTCCCAAGATGAGAAAACAAGGCTTTAAAACCGAGCTGCAATGCTTAACCGGTCCTAAGTATACGTTGCTTATTCTGATCTCATTTTTTATGTTTCCGCTGTTTTCCCAGGTAGATTACTTCACTATGGATGTGGATAGTCTTTTCGGGTTGTGGTATAGTGAAAGCGATTGGGGCGATTTTGACAACGATAATGATCTGGATCTAATGATGGTTGGGTATGGCCTGGGCGGGGCAAATGGCCAGGGTTTTAACAAATTTTATCGAAACGATGGCAATTCCGCTTTTCATTTAGTCGACACAGGCATGCTTGGAGTGGGCAATGGCTGTGCCAGGTTTGCCGATTTGGACGGTGATAATGATCTCGATGCTGTTCTGGCTGGGCAGCATCTCTTTTCAGTGGATACCACCAGGGTTTATATCAATAACAACGGTGTTTTCAGCGATACCGGCACTAATCTTCCTCCCCGGGTTTCGAATTCTATGAGTTTTGGAGATTATGACAATGATGGTGATTTGGATATCCTGATGACAGGAGGGACTATTGATGAAAGCGCGGTCGGTTATCTGGAAATTTTCCGCAATGAGGGTAATTTCAGTTTTACCCAGATAAATGTAATGACACCTGGAATCCGCAATGGTTGTGCAGAATTTGGAGATTATAATAACGATGGCTGGCTGGATATTGCTGTTACAGGTTCGGCCGGCTCAGGAAACTACGTCACAAAAATTCTAAAGGGTAGCAACAGCGGCGTTTTTACCGAATTGCCTGTAACACTCTTAGGCCTCAGATATAGCAAGGTTGCTTGGGTGGATTACGACGGTGAGGGAGACCTTGACCTGTTGGTGAGTGGTTCTTATGTAAATGAATCTCCCAGTGTTTTCAAGCTATATAGAAATGACAGCAACGATGTTTTTACCGAAGTTAGCCAAGCAGCAGTTTTAGGTGAACGACAGGGTGATCTGGCCTGGGGCGATGTGAATAACGACGGTTTTGCGGATATCATTTTAAACGGGTTGATCACCAATACCACCACAGTAGCCAATGTTTACCTGTATAATCCACAAACCGGGCTCTACGAAGATGCTCAAACCATGATCTACCTGAAATATGCATGCATGAGTCTGGGTGATTATAATAATGACACAAAGCTGGATATGAGCCTTAGCGGGCATTACGACTATCAGGATTATTGGAATGAACTATATTACAATTCATACACCGATGCCAATGCGGCGCCTTCGGCTCCAACTGGGCTTGGTACCACGATTACCCGAAACGACGTTTTGCTTTATTGGGAAGCAGCAACGGACGATCATACTCCCGTGGCCGGGCTTACCTATAACCTGAGGGTTGGAACAAGTCCCGGCGGGAATGACATTATCAGCGCAATGGCGGTTCCAGCTACCGGCTGGAGAAAGATTGCCCGACCTGGAAACGCTGGCCACAAGCAGTTTTACCTGTTGAATGGCCTGGGAAACGGAACCTACTACTGGAGCGTGCAAGCCATAGACAACAGCTTTGCTGGAGGTCCATTTGCCGCTGAAGGAACTTTCTGGGTGGGAGTAAATAACGAAGATAATCTGGCCCCACTAATAGAAAAACTTTGCGTTTTTCCCAATCCTTTCAGCGCTAAAAGCACAATTCGTTTCGAGCTGAAACACCCCAGCCAGACCAGGGTGGAGGTTTTTAACCTGAAAGGACAAATGGTGAGAAACCTGATGCAGAATGGTCTGAGCCAGGGAACCATAAGCTTGAGTTGGGACGGAAAAGACGATCATGCTAAGGACGTGGCAAATGGCATCTATACGGTTCGGGTAGAAAACGATAAATACATAGAAACTAAAAAGCTAGTGCTAATAAAATAGGAGAAACCATGAAGAGATTACTGCTGATTACCGCTCTGATCGCAATCTGTTCGCTTTCATTTGCCTGGGATCTGATCAGGCAAACTTCCTTTCCAGCCAATTTCTACACAATCGATGTGGTTGGAACCCACATCTGGGCTGGTGGTTCTGGAGGTGGGGTAGCCAAATCTACCGATAACGGACTAACCTGGAGCTTTGTCCCCACTCCATTCTTCAATTCTGTTACTGCAACCTACCGGACTATTGAAGATATCGATTTCTATGACGAAAACCATGGTGTCATAGTCGGTGGGATGGGCATCGTAGCCCTTACTGCCGATGGTGGAGCATCCTGGGTATATCCAGATGCTGTTGTGGCTCTGATCGGAACAACCGAATTGAAAAGCTGTGTGTATCATTCCAGTGGTAATATCTGGATTTGCGGATCATCTGGAACAATTATCTATTCTCCTGATCACGGAGTAAACTGGAGCACCCAGAATGGTGGCTTGAATACCATACTCTATGGTATGTCCATGAACGAAGCTGGAACTGGCTTCATTGCCTGTAACAAAGGGACTCCGAGTCAATCGAAAATACTAAAAACCAATGATTTCGGTGCAAGCTGGACAATAGTTAACCTAACGGTTGGGGATAATCCTTCCATTTACAATGTCCGGCAATTCGGTTCCAAAGTTGTTCTGGTGGGGGATTATGGATACTTGGGTTATAGCGACGACAATGGTGAAACCTGGACAAATCATTCCTATGCAGCGGGACCCAGCACCAGCGATGAACTGCATGATGTGGTGATGATGGGGGATGTTGGTTATGCTGTTGGGTGGAATTACCGGATTATCAAAACCACAGATGGCTGGGCTACCTATAGCGCAGTTAATCATAACTTCTCTGCATCATACATGGAAGGGATAGTTCAAAGTGCCACGGGGAATCTGGTTGCCTGTGGATGGCAGGGGACTTTGTCAATTTCCAATGATGGGGCTATAACCTGGGAAGATAGCGTTCCTAATGCCGTTGACCTATGGAAGCTTAGTATGATTGATGCCAATACCTGGTTTATAGCTGGAGACAAGGGAAACATCCTAAAAACCAACGATGGTGGGCAGACCTTAATCAAGAAGAAAATACCCGGATTCGACGACATCCTGTATTCTTGTCATTTCTTCGATACCAATACGGGATTGGTATCGGGCAAGACTATAGGAAAAATCTACCGAACTACGGATGGAGGGGACAATTGGTCTTTCTACACTGTTCCTGGGGTATCCTCCACAAAGTTTTATTATGACTTCTTCTTTTTCGACGATCTATTCGGTTATGCAGTAGGGGTTGGAGGAAAGGTCGTGAAAACCTTAGATGGCGGGGTAACCTGGTCTTTAACCGGAGATAACATCAACACCTCCCATAACCTTTATTGCAGCCATTGGAAAAGCGCACAAAACGGTTATGCGGGAAGTGGCAGTGGGCTGCTTTACATTACCACAAATGGAGGAAGCTCCTGGAGTTCGATCACGGTTGGTGCCTCGTCAAACATCCGCGATATTTGGTTCCGCGATGAAAACAATGGTGTGCTGGTAAAAGAAAATGGAGAAATCTGGTATACTCTGACGGGAGGAAACACTGCCAGTGATTGGATCGCCGCTACTGAATCTGCCGTTTCACAGGTGAACAGCGTGATGTGCGATCACAATGGAGTGTTCTGGGCAGCGGGATACAGCAATGGCGCCAGCCAAGCTGGGACAGACTGGATGCTGCTGAAATCGCTGGATTATGGAGCAACTTGGACCTCCGAATCGATGCCAGCGCTTACATTCAATCCAGGCCGCTTGCTGAACATCAGCACGGAGGGTGGAAAGATAGTTGCCATTGGCCGCAACAACATCATTTATGCCCAATTGGAAGTTCCCGAGCATGTGACCCTCAATTCACCGGCCAATAACTCCT
Organism: uncultured Candidatus Cloacimonas sp.; assembly: GCA_964529335.1. Taxonomy (GTDB): domain Bacteria; phylum Cloacimonadota; class Cloacimonadia; order Cloacimonadales; family Cloacimonadaceae; genus Cloacimonas. The sequence goes on along the minus strand of CAZGWB010000001.1, from coordinate 23,663 downwards.
TGGTTACGGATCCGGCAAATGTGCAGCTAAGCTGGACCCCTTCTGAGTATGGTTCCGTGGCCGCATTTTACCAGGTTTTTGTAAGCGATTCTGAAGATAGCATTTTCGACCAGCATTACTATGAAACCAGCAATACCTCATTCGATCTGAGCGCAGCTTTTTCAGCCGAAGGTTATAGTCTTGGCAGCAATCCGCGCTGGTATTGGGCTATTTTACCCGTAAATGAGATTCTGGATTCTCCTGACATCACTTCCGACGATTTCATGATCTGGCGCTTCAATACCTCCTTGGAAACGCCTATTGTGAATATTCAGCAGACTGGATCTCAGGCCAGAATATACTGGGTCGCCGTGCCCAATGCACAATCCTACAAAGTATTGGGTTGCGACACGCCTTATGGCACATTTACCGAGATTACAACTACCGGTAATACCGACTATGTTGATCTAAACCCTGGTACTAGGAAATTCTTCAAAGTTATTGCCAGCTCTGAGGCACTGCCAAGCAGATAACAAGTCATGTTACAAGCGGGGAATGTCTAGATTGACATTCCCCGTCTGTTCTATGTTCTATGAGTAAGTATCACAAGATCACTGTATCGGGTAGAAAACGAAACCTCATGCAGCAAGACGCAGGCACCTCGTAATTACAGCAAAATCCGGAAGTCATACCATAAGCATATCATACACATATCCAATAAACATAGGGTAAGTATACCAGATGAACTTGTCCTTACTTTTACTGCGAAAACCACTTTTTCTTCAGGCTGGATAGGGTTCCATCCTCTTTAAGTTTGTCAAAGGCTCTTTCCCACTGCCTGACATCCTTGGGATCAGTCGATTTCGATATGGCAATGTAGTATTCACTCTGAATCAACTCCAGCATCGGTTTGAATGTTGTTGGGCTTACTCCGGCTACCTGGCAAAGCTGAGGAAAGGTGACATCGGTAAAAATGGCCAGATCGGCCTCTTTGGAGATAAGCTTTTTGAGGGTTTCTACGGGGTCGGGGGTGCTACTGAGATTAGTAAAGCCCTTGTCTATCAGCATCTGTTCGGAAAACCAGTTTGTGGTTGTGGCTATGGTCTTAACCTGTTTTGCTGCTTCAAGATCTGCCAGGCTGAGATCGTTTTCAGCCAGGGCATAGAAATAAGTGGTGTTTGCTCCCAAGGGTCCTATGAAATTGAATTTCCCTTCACGTTCAGGGGTTTTCTCGATGGTGAAGATAACCACATTTGGTTCGCTGAGAGCACGCTTATAGGCTTCTTCCCACTTCAACAACACTGGAGTGGAACTGGTTTTCAGTTCATTCTGAATGGCAGCCACTACTTCGGCTCCATATCCGGTTACAACTCCGTTTTCAGCATAACTGAGAGGTGGGTAATTCTCAGTTAGGATAGTCATATCCCTATTCTGTTTGGAGCAAGCAAGGGTAAGGCAGAAAACTACTAAACTAACAACATAAGCGCATGTTTTCATAAGGAACTCCTATAATTATGAGTTGATTATATGATATCTAAAAGTCATTAATCGGTCAAGCTTTTTTTCTAGGTTTTTTATGGGTAAGCCAGTTCCAGCTTTTTTGCTTGACGGAAGGCGGCTGGCGGATATCATATCCCGAAATGAATTTCAGATGGCAAGCATGGCCGGATGAAGGAGGAATGATGCCTATAACCCGCTTGATAATTATTGCACTGCTGCTTTTTGGATCAGCGTTGCTGGCCAATGATCCCTGGCAGGACTATTTGAAGAGGTTAAAAGAGACTAATTCGGAACAGGAGCAGCTTGCTATACTAAGGGAAGCAGCTCCCAAACTGACCGACGTAAACAGCTTAAGGATGCTCCAGGATATATGGAGAAGAAGTGATCCGGAAGGTTGCAAGGCGTTTTTTAAGGATCAATACCTGAAGAATCCCAAATCTGCAGAATACCATTATCTCTATTTGCGCTCGGATGAAGGGATTGCCACCCAAAAGGCACAGATTGAACTTTGTAAGAAACATCCGAGATTTTATTGGGGTTATCGGATGCTAGCGGCCAATCTCTTTTCCGAAAAGCTTGTGGAGGGCACGGATAAAGAATTGTTAAAACGGAAAAAGAAACGCTTTAAATATCTTGAGAAAGGACTGAAGCGCTTTCCAGAGGATGGCTTTTTGAATATGGTTCAGTTTTTTCGCTATAGGCTGGCCGGTGACCTGGATAAGGCAGACAAATATCTGCTTAGGATAAATGACAGCAGCCTGCTCCAACAATACTTCCAGCCCATCCAAAGCTATTTCGTTGAAAACAACAAATATGATGCTTATGGCGTTCTGGCAACCAAAATGGTTTCTTCTCACCTCCAGGCTGGAGAAATCGAGGCTGCAGATAGCCTTGCTATATGGAACTCATATATGGTTTCAGCCTGGGAAGAAGGCAAACAAATTGATAAACTGGAAGTCTTTTTTAAATCTGCTCCCGAATTTCAAATCCACCCCTGGTTCATCCGCAGCTACGAAAACCTGCTTAGATCAAAACAAGCTTATTCGGATTTAACTCAAAATCTGATCCAGCGCTATGAGAAAGAATTGATCAGCTATCCAGAAATGAAGGATGCCTATCCCGAATTGGAAGATAACAAGGAGTTTGCTCAGTTGCTCCAAAAAGCGGCCAAGGAATGGGAAAATAGCCTTCCAGCCCGTCAGGAAGAAGCGCTGAAAAATCGATTGGACAAACCTGCTCCGTTGTGGGAACTTCCTGATGCTGAAGGGACTATCCATAAACTGGAAGACTTGAAGGGGATGGTTTTGGTGCTGGATTTCTGGGCTACCTGGTGCGGACCCTGCCGTAAAGCTATGCCGGCTTTGGATAAATGGATGAAGCACGAGATGAGCAAAGGAGTGCAAGTCTTCTCCATAAACATCTTCGATAAAGGAAACAAAGATAAGGCGATTACCTTCTTCAAAGAAAACGGCTATCATATGCAGCTTCTATTTGCGGAAGATACTTTGGCCCAGGAGTATGAGTTTAATTCCATTCCCTATATTTGTGTGATCGATAAAAAAGGTAATCTGGCCTATACTCAGCTCGGATTTTCTCCTGATCTGGAAGAAAAGCTCAGTATCTGGACACAAGCTCTGCTAAAGGAATAACCAGGATCAACCCAGAAATCGAACTGCAAGATCAAACTGCTGAAAGCAACAACTCAGGCACAGCTTGACCAAAATCATTATACGCTGGATCATTGCAGAATAGAGGTTAAAGTAATGGAAAACACGCTAAAAGTCCTGATCATGGACGCTGCCACAGGGTTCTACAAAATGCAGCGTTATCCTTTGGGCGATTTCTTCGGCCCGGTTGATCTGGGTTTACACCTTTCTGGTAAGTTCAATTCACTAAATATTGGGGTTGGAATTCTGGCTGGGTCGATCTTTCCAGGATCAAATCGTTTGATTTTCACAGGGTTTTCGCCAGCTTGGGGAGGTTTTTACGTTTCATCGATGGGTGGAGCTGGCTTGGTATTTGATGATCTTGGCATATCGATGCTATGTATAATCGGGAAAGCGCCGCGTCCCAGTATCCTGAAGCTGAACCGTCAGCATGGGGAAGAGATCGAAGTGGAGCTTAGCTACGTGAAGGTTAGCGAAGTGTGGCGCAACGATGGGGTCTATGGGCTCATGGAGTATGTTTTTCAACACCATGCCTCTGCATACGATCACGATCCCCGTATTCTGGCAGTTGGTCCTGCAGCCGAATTCACTGTTATGGGAGGGATAATCTCCGTTCCGATCAGAGCTGGGAAAATGAGCAATATAGACACATGGGCCGGCCGGGGTGGCTTGGGCTCGAAAATGCTGCAACAGCATGGCATTGCTGCCATCATTTATGGGGGTACTCACCTTGATGAGGATTTCAGAGACCGCAAGGTAGCAGACGAATGGTTTGAAGCGCGTTATCAGCAAAAAATGGTTGCCAAGGACATCGAAGCTACCAAGAAATACCGATTCGATCCGGCTTTTGACAGCGGTGGAACCTTTGGCGTGAACTACAGCTCCAATGCTGCAAAACTGCTGGCTTTTAACTATCAAAGCATCTACTGGACAGAAGAACAACGCTGTTCTTTTCACGAGAAACACATCAAAAATCACTACCTGAAGCAGTTCAACGAGGAAACAATCGCCACCAAGCAGTTTTCTACCTGTGGCGAACCTTGTGTGGCAGTCTGCAAAAAGAACAACGGAATTTACAAGAAGGACTATGAGCCGTATCAAACTCTGGGTCCATTATGCGGTATCTTCGATCAAAGAGCTGCTGAGTTATTGAATAGGACTGCAGACAGCCTTGGATTTGATGCAATTTCTGCCGGAGGTATGCTTGCCTGGATGCTCGAATGTCTGAATAGGGGTTATCTTGCACCTGAGGAGCTGGGAGTTGATGCAAAGCCGCATTGGAATGCAGATAATTTCGATACCGTAGCAGATTCGCTACATAATGCACAACTTGGTTGCCAGATCCTGCACAATTGCCTTGGCAAGACAAGACTGATCGACATTAGCGAAGGAGCTCGAAAATACGCACGCAGGTTGGCCAGGAAGAAGGGTAAGGAAGTTATGAACAGCTTCGTTTTCAATTCCTTTGGCCGCAGAGGGTGGATGGTTCCAAATCAATATTGGACACCAGGAGCCCTATCTCCGATGCCGGCTATGGGACGCTATTACATGCACTATTCCGGCCAGTATTATCCCCCCAGGCTATTAGGCAAGATAAACGTAGATAGAATGAAAACCGAGCTGATGCTGGACAATCTGGGAGTTTGCCGTTTTCATCGTGCCTGGGCTGAAGAAATGCTGCCTGAGATAGTTCAGGCTATCTATGGGAAAAAAGCCGATCTGCTTTTAAACGCGCATATTACATCGCGCCGCATAAACTGCAGAAATGCATCTGTTTTTTGGGAGGCTGAAAGGACAATGGATATTGTATATCACTATCTGTTGAACACCAGGATAGCAGGTGAAGCCGACAGTGAAAACCTTGATTACTGGATTGCCCGTTTCACCGAAGATAAGCAGCAGGCTGCATTGGATTATTGGTATGAAATTCGCAAAGGCATAGATGAGAGCCTGGGGGAATTGGCAGATCGTTAACAGCATTGCACTTTCCGCTTGACAGAAACAATTGCTTTTATACATAATGAAAAAAGAGGATCAAATTATGTCAAAAAAGCCTGTTGTGATGATGCAAGAGCTTGATTTAAAAGACGTTGACGGCTTTACTGAAGCCCAAATAACGTATTTTACTTCTTTGGGGCTAAAACCCTATCTACAAAGCTCCGGTAAGGTGAAATGGATGCTACCGGAACAGCATAATCTGCGCATGGTTAAAAGCCGGAAAAGTTCCATTTTTTCTAGCATATTCTCAGCCGGACCCTCTTTCAACTATCGTCGCCGTAAGCACCGTTCGGCCTTGACAAAATTACTGCTTCACAATTGGCTTTGGATACTTCTCTTTTCGACAATTGTAGTTGCTATTGGGCTTTTCATGTTCTTTCCTCAGCTAATAATCAGATAGGAGATAAACGAGTTTTGAAAATTCTTTTAACCAACGACGATGGCATTATGGCTCCTGGCATTCAGGCTTTGGCGGCCGAGCTGCGTCAGGCCGGGCATAAGCTATTTGTAATCGCTCCAGACAGAGAACGCAGTGCAGCCTCGCATTCGCTAACCCTTCGCACCGATATCAGAGTAAGTAAGATAGGCGAGCGGGAGTTTGCCGTAAGCGGAACTCCTGCAGACTGCGCCGTGATCGCCTTACAGAAAATTCTGGAAGAACCGGTGGACTTGGTGATCTCGGGGATAAATGCAGGCCAAAACATGGGCGAAGACGTTCTCTATTCAGGAACAGTAGCTGCTGCTGTGGAAGCTACCTTACAGGGACACAAGGCTATTGCGATATCCATAAACTCTTATTCCGAACAGAAATATGAGGTGGCAGCGAAATGGATGCGCATGCTATTGGATCTGCGAATTGACAGGCTGGTAGAGCCCCATTGCGTTCTGAACATAAACGTTCCCAATATCGATGCGGAGCTGATCAAAGGCATCAGACTGACCCGGATAGGACACCGTAAGTATTACAACTTCATAAAAATAATCGCTGAGGACTCTGATGGTTTCAGCTATCGGATCGGGGGCGATCAACCTGTTTGGGATAAAGCAGTTGGTACCGATGCAGAAGCAGTTGGCAGCGGATATATCTCGATTACACCTTTGGGATTTGATTTAACGCACGGCGGTTCCTTTCCCGAATTGCTTGATTGGCTGGAAACGAATAAACTTCTGCAATTGGAGAGCTAAGATTGCGTTTCGAGGATCAACGGAAGAACCTGGCCTTGGAGTTGCATCGGGATGGAATATACGATGAAAGGGTCTTAGCTGCTTTTATAAAGGTTCCCAGAGAAAAATTTGTCCTGCCCCAATATCGCGAGTATGCATATCAGAACAGGCCTTTGCCGATTAATGCTCAGCAAACCATCTCTCAACCCCTGATGATCGCGATCATGCTGCAATATTTGGAACTGCAGCCCAGCGATTCAGTCTTGGAGATAGGAACCGGCAGTGGCTATCAAAGCGCGCTATTGGCTGAACTGGTGAATGAAGTGTGTAGCGTGGAACTAATCGAATCTCTCTCTCTCAGCGCACAGAAAACCCTGCGTAGCGAGGGTTATAGAAATATCTTTTTTCGAATCGGAGATGGCCACAGCGGCTGGCAAAAAGCTTATCCGGTGCGCAGAGAGTTCTCAAAAATCATCGTTTCAGCCGCGGCTGACAGCATTCCCAAAGGACTTACAGATCAATTGGCAGATAACGGCATTATGGCTATTCCAGTAGGGGGAACCGGATTACAAGAGCTACACATCATCCATCGCCAGAAAGAAAACTTGTTGGTCTCTCTGGCAGGAGGCTGTTCATTTGTTCCTTTGGTGCACACCAAATAGCTGAGGTAGATATGCAACAGTATATTGAATGGTTAAAAAAAATCTTGCACAAACCGAACCGGTATGCTCATCTGAAGCGCTTCTCCATCTTCAAGGAACTGAGTTCCTTTGAGCTATATTTGGTTAGTAACCATCTCCACAAGCGAAGCTATAAAACAGGTGAAGTTCTGTTTGAACCGGGGTTTCCATTGGAAGCCATTTACTTCATTGAGAAAGGTGAAATTGAGATTTTGGGACCCTCTCATCCCAGTGGTCACAGCATTTTGAAGAAGAACCAGTTTTTGGGCTTGATGGACATGTTTCACGAGAATATCCGCAGCAGTAAGGCCACTGCGATTACTGATCTGCAAGTTCTGGCCATTTCTCAGGCCGACCTGAAGGAATTGATCAACAAAAATCCTCGCTTGGGCATAAAAATCCTGCTTGAGGTTTGCAGTTCTTTTAGCAACTACATATTCCATCTATCCAGTCCTGGAGAATCAAGCCAGCCATGAACTGGACAAAGCTGCTTTTCTATCTTTTTCTGCTTGGTTTGTTAGTAGCGGGTGCTTTTTTTTATCGCTGGGTTATGGCAAATCTGATCTATGCCACGGTTTTCTATTATATTCTCGATCCCTTTGTTTCATGGTTTGAACGACGTAGATTTCCGCGTTGGGCTGCTGTGATCAGCATATATCTCATAATCATTGGCGTTGTGGCTTGGTTTACCTCGCGTTTCATCCCAGACCTGGTTCAGCAGGGTAATTACCTGTTTGATTTCTTCACCAGCGGTGAGCAACTAAGTAGCGAATACATAGTCAGTTTGCCCTTTGTGAGGGGAATCTACGAGTTTCTGGTAAATCTCGATTCCCAGATCCCAGGCTTGGCTCTAGCTCCCAAAATGCTGGAGCTACTGGATAGCGCAAACACCTTCCTGGCTACTCTGCCAAAACTTCTGATGGACAATTATCAAAACATCTTGTCAACTATATCGGTAATCGCTACAATTCCCCTGCTCAGTTTCTTCATGCTGAAGGATAAATACAAGCTCCGTAAAGCAGCCATGGAGCTTTCCAAGAACCGCTACTTCGAGCTGTGCATAATTCTACTTCGCAAAGTGGACTCCACCGTGGGCACTTTCTTACGGGCGATGCTCTTTGAGGTGATTGTAGTAGGGATTATGGCCTCGGTTGCCTTCTCCATCGTCGGGGTTAAGAATCCTGTTCTCATAGGGGCAACGGCCGGGGTGGCCAATATTATTCCATATTTTGGACCATTTATGGGTGGTGCACTCGCTGCCTTGAGCGTTCTTATCGATGGCGGACCCCTCATTATGGTGATCTATGCAGCTCTAGCAATGTATATTGTTCAGGTTTTGGACAACAACATAATCTACCCTGTGGTTGTAGGCGGAACCATAAACATGCATCCGCTTCTGGTTCTGATTACGGTGATTGCCGGGGGCTGGTATGGAGGGATTCTCTGGATGCTTATATCCGTGCCCTTGGTTTACATTCTTTATAGCCTAACTAAAGTTCTGTATATAAACTTGAGAGATTTTAGAATAATATGAACAAGAGGAATAAATGAGCATACTCGATAAATGCTTCAACTTCACCGATGCCCGCCAGGCAATGGCTCTGGGCTATTACCCTTATTTTCGTGAGATCAGTTCCGAACAGGATACTGAAGTAATCTGCAATGGTCAAAAAATGCTGATGATGGGCTCAAACAGCTATTTGGGGCTAACCAATCACCCCAAAGTGAAAGAAGCATCCATCAAAGCTATTGAGAAATATGGCAGCGGTTGTGCCGGTAGCAGATTCCTGAATGGCACTCTGGACATCCATCTGGAATTGGAAACTGAGCTTGCCAAACTGGCAGGCAAAGAAGCGGCACTGGCTTACCCTACAGGTTATCAGGCCAATGTGGGTTGCATTTCGGCAATTGTTGGCAAGCACGAATATGTGATTACCGACAAATACGATCATGCCTCAATAATCGACGGTTGCTTATTGTCCGAAGGAACCATGCTTCGCTATGCACACAATCACATGGGTTCGCTGGAGCGCGTGTTGCAAAAGATTCAGGGGAAAAACGCCCTGATCGTAGTGGATGGCATTTTTTCCATGGAAGGCGACATCGCCAAACTTCCCGAAATCGCCTATTTGGCCGATAAATATGGCGCACAGATAATGGTGGACGAAGCCCACAGTCTCGGCGTGCTTGGAAAAACGGGAGCTGGTGCGGCCGAGCATTTTGGCCTTACTCACAAAACTGATTTTATTATGGGCACCTTTAGCAAGTCCCTTGCTTCCGTGGGTGGTTTCATTGCTGCCGATGAGCCCTTGATTCACTACCTGAAGCACAAATCCCGGGCCTTGATCTTTTCTGCGTCATTACCTCCGGCTTCCACAGCCAGCGTTCTGGCTGCGCTTCAGATCATGAAAGATGAGCCTGAGAGAATACAGCGTTTGTGGGATAATACAAATTACATGCTATCCGAATTCAAGGCCATGGGCTATAATACCGGCGATTCATGCACTCCGGTTATCCCTTTGCATGTGGGGGATATGATGACCGCCTTCCAGATGTGGAAACGCCTGGGCGAGGAAGGTGTGTTTATAAACCCGGTTATTCCTCCGGCAGTTCCACCGAATTCGTGTTTGATCCGCTGCTCTTTTATGGCTACTCATACAAGAGCGCAACTGGACATGGCACTCGACAAATTCCGTAGCATCGGCAAAGAACTAAAGATCATCTAAGTTCTAACATAGTAAAAAACCAATATAAAAAAAATAAAGCCATCCAGGGAGGAACAAATGGCAAGCAAGAACAGCGCTGAGTATTACTCCAGTTACAAGGAGATGAGCCCGATCAGGGCAATAGCCGAAACGCTGATGAACAACCATCTGGTTCGCAAGGTGGATATTCGGGAAGCCTACGAACTGGCAAAAAACCAGCCCGGTGTAACCGTTAGCGACATGCCGGTGTATGATGAATTCATCAAGCTGCACAAGCTACCAGCCGACACAAAGGTTCTGGTGGACAATCATGGCAACATTGTTGGCCGAACCGCCAAGGCCAGACGCTTTTACCATCGTCTAAATGGTTCCCAGAAGAACAAACTGGAAGGCGATTTTCGCGAAGCCGTGTGGCAGATGCAGCATTATCCGCTTATCAAGGCCGAAGCTATTTTGGGCATGGATAAGGACTTGATGATTAAGGCCACTTTCATTACCACTGAAACTGATGCTGCCAATGTATATAACTGGCTTTTGAACTTCGCACCTTACGAACAGCTTAAAGACCAGTATGAAGCCAGTCCCAAGCTGCCAATCCAAGACATAATTCTGATCGCCTTCAACGAATGGACCTGTGATGATCCTTTCTACAACAACGTTGGCGCACCGCAGTTGGCTTTGGTGGACGAGAAGCATAACGTGATCGTGAATCTTGGCATGCGCTATTTTGGTGAACGCAAAAAAGGGACCCTTACCCTGGCCTGGACTTCCGGAATCCGCATTGGAATGGCTGCCTGCCATGGCGGGATAAAAGAAATTGATTTCGGAACCTGTGAGGATAGCAACTATCATAAGCTTGGCAAGCGCTCGATTGCCTTCTACGGCTTGTCTGGAACCGGAAAATCCAGCCATACCAATAGTGCCGATAATGGCGGCACCATGCCCAAAGGTTTTTCCAAGGTTGTGTTGCATGATGATGCCTTCCAGATAGACTTGGAGAACAAGCTTTGCCGGGTATGGGAACCCACGCTTTTCGACAAAACGGACAGTCGTCCCTTGGGACACCCCGATTGGAAATATGCTCTGGCGCTGATGAACCACCTGGTGGTGGACATTGATGGCAAGCGAATCCCGATCGGACTGGATGTGCGCAATTCCAATGGCAGAGCCTTGCTCGATCGTGCTTTACTCGGCAAATATGTAAACCGTTGTGCCTTCCCCAAGGCCTTGGTTTGGCTGATGAAAGACTCAGTTTTGCCTCCCGTGATCAAATGCACCGACAAATATCTGGCCATTGCCATGGGAGCAGCTTTGATGACCCAGCGCAACCGGGCTGAAAACGTTACTGAGGAAGATCTGAACAAGCTGGTCTTCGAACCCTTTGCCAATCCTTTCCGGGTATATGAATTGCACCGCGATGTGGATGCCTTCCTGAAAGTGGCGGAGAATGGAGCTGATTTCTATTGCTTCAATTCCCGCGGCTACTGGAAAGAATCAGACGATGTGCTGGAAGCTATTCCCTTGCAGACCTCACTCACCATGCAAACCGCAATTCTTACCGACAAACTGCAATGGGAAGCCTGGGATATGCTACCTGGTGCGATGATTCCCACCAAAGAATCGGTGAATGCCATTCTGCCTGGCTACTACGAAAAGTATGATCCCAAGCTGCGTGGAAATATGGCTAACTACCTTAGTTTGTTAAAGGATAGATTCCAACAACGCCGCGACTATCTGATGAGCAGCGACCTGCAAGAAAAACCGGAGATTCAAGCCGAACTGGTAAAAAAACTCGAGCTAAAATAGAAAAGCTTCCATAGTGGAACCGTCGTCCCGACGGCATATCGTTTCGTCGTCCCGGTTGTTGATCAATACGATCGGGGCGACGCTTCATTTATCCCCATACATCAGGGGACTAATCATCTAAACCCAATGCAAATTATATAAAGAAAGCCTCATGAAGCGGAAAACAACTCCATGAGGCTTATCTACCGGGTCTGGCCTGGCAGCGCTTTACATGTTGCTGGTAAGGGTCTCGTAGCCGGGCACCTCAGCCAGGTAGCCGTTCTCAACGGCCACAGAGATGCTAAGGATATCCTCGGCTACGGTTTGCAGGTCGGAATAGGTGACGGTGGCCAGGTCGATGTGTCCCTCGTTCATGTCGCTGAACAGATACATCATCCTAATCCAGATTGAGAAGCTGGTAGGTGGAAGCTGCCCTTTGGGGACATTGATGATGTTCTTGGCCGCATAGGTTTTCATCTCGTCCTTGTAGCCGCTGGATACACTACCCCAAATGCTTGCCAGGTTTTTGAGTGCAGAGCCCATCTGGGTGTTGTTCTCGGTAAGCCGGGGCATTACCCACTTTCTGCCGATACAAACGGTATCATCCCGATACGACCCAAAGGTGATCTCATCGATGGTCCCGCTGTAGGTGGCGATGCCGAACTTGAATTTGACTTTCATAGAAGCCCTCCTTGTTTTTTTTGGTTCAAAGGTTCAAAGGTAGAAGCGTCTTCCAGACGCTTTGAAGAAAAAGCAGAGAATGTCTTTTCAACACAGAGAAAAGCAGAGATTAACAGAGAAAAGCAGAGACTTTTTTTAAACCACAGAGAAAAGCAGAGAAAAGCAGAGGAAATGAGTTTATAAAAGAAATCCGTGCTAATCCGTGTTATCCGTGTAAATCCGTGTTCCTATTCCTTTCCCGTGTTCCCATTCTTTTTCCGTGTCCATCCGTTCAATCCGTCCAATCCGTGTGACCATTCCTTCCCGTGTGACCATTCAAATCTCCGCGGTAAACCGCTCATAGCCGCTCACGGGTTCAAGCAACCCTGCTTCGATCGCATCTTTCACCGTTTTGCAGGGGAGATCTTCATCAAATATCTGCGCTCTGGTCAGGGTTAGCAGATTAACGGACGGAAGTTTTTTTGCCATCGCAAACATTATCGTAAGGAATGCGTTGCGCCAGTGTAGCAGTTTCTTTTGCCCTCCGGCGAAGTAGAAAAGAGCCACATAGTTATCCAGGTCGTCTTTGAACCCTGCCGACACATTCAGAGCAGCCAGGTTTTTGCTGATCGCGCCGATAGTGCGGTTTTGGCTGCTGTGCCTGGGATAAACGTATCGGCGTGCTATCATCGAATCCAGGCGTTTATTGTAGTAGTAAACCAGCCCATCGCAGGTTCCGGAATAGATGAAGGGTTTGGAGCTTACTTTCATGTTTGCCTCTTTTTTTAGGTTGGAAGGTTGGAAGGTAGAAGCGTCTTCCAGACGCTTTGAAGAAAAAGCAGAGAATGTCTTTTCAACACAGAGAAAAGCAGAGAATTTCTTTTCAACACAGAGAAAAGCAGAGATTAACAGAAAAAAGCAGAGGAAAAGAGTTTATAAAAGAAAATCCGTGCTAATCCGTGTTCCTATTCCTTTCCGTGTTAATCCGTTTAATCCGTGTTCCTATTCTTTATCCGTGTTAATCCGTTCAAATCCGTTAAATCCGTGTGACCATTACTTCTTCTCGCTCAGCTTATCCAGATTGGCGAGCACCGCGCCGAGCACGATATTCACCACCAGTTCAAAGAATACCTGCTCATCCTCTTCCTTGATAAAGGGGATGTTAACCAGGTGATTCAGTTTGGTGGCCAGTTCTTTGGCCAATACTTTGATAAAATCAGTGTTCATATATATCCTCCTATATATACCCGTGGGACGCGAAAACAGGGGCAAAAAAGTGAAAAAAGGCTTGACAGAAAGTAATCCTAATATACAATTGATTCAATAAGTTATCCATTATGAGAGGTCACTTACATGGACAAAAACAACGGCGCACTTGAACTGCTAAACAGCTATCCTGACTGGGAAGGGGCAAAGATTCTAAATTGCCTTCTAAGAGCCCCAAACACAGATGTTTATGCCACGGTCTTGGAGCTGGCTTTGGAAAATCAGGTTCCCCTCTCCGAAGCCCAAAATCTCCGCTATCACCTGGCTCCTATCCGCATGACGGACGAAGCCACTTTGCAAGCGGTGGACAAGCGTATCAACCAGCTTATTTTGGCAGAAGCTACTTCCCAAAGCTTGGATGCAGATACTTCTTCCAGAAGCTTGGATGTAGAAGCGTCTTCCAGACGCTTAAAGCCTATAGATGAGGCTTCCACCCAAGAGATAAGCGCCCTCATTGCCTACCGCAAGGAATGCACCCTTCCCACCGGCCGGATAAAATGCTTTAATGACGACGACACCAAGGCCTACTGGCGGCAAAGAAACGCCATCCGCCGTCTCCTTCAGAAGGCCGAAAAGGACGGCCACACCGAGGCTGTAGCCTACCTCAAGGCTCATCTGAAAATGGGTAAAATTTTCCGCTGGGAGAAGTAAATAATCCAAGAAAAGAGGTTGACTCAAGAACTGAGGTTAGATTTTCTTGCACCATACAGAAGCTAAAGGTAGGTAACTATGAATTCAGATGGTCAGCAAACAGAGCTTGACAGCGGTGACATGGATAATTCTAAAACTGCGGATTGGCTAATCGGGCAATACAAACTGCTTACGGAAACCGCATCAGAGGAAGGTACCGAAGGGCATGAAGAGGCGTCTGAATTGATTGTATATTATGTTCTTTTCACCGGGTGTTCTCCTGTCATAAATACCATGTCCCCGATGGGACAGATAAATCGTTAAAGTATCCAGATTGGGAAAAAAAGACTTGACAGAAAGAAGCAAGATAACATTATTTTTTTAAATATCAATATGGAGGAGAAATGAAATCGATTCTCATGTTATTGGTCATGGTCAGTGCTGTTTCTCTACTTGTGGGAGAGGTGAATGCTGATCTTGTAAAGAAAGCAATGGATGGAAATGCTGAAGCGCAGTTCGATCTGGGCTGTCATTATAATGAGGGTGAAGATGTAGTACAAAATTATTCTGAAGCATATAAATGGTTTAAATTGTCTGCAGACCAGTGTTATGCACCTGCTCAACACAATCTCGGGGTTATAAACGAAAATGGAAATGGCGTGAAAAAAAGCGATAAAGAAGCTTTTAGGTGGTATAGGCTTGCAGCTGAGCAGGGATTAGCAGAATCCCAATACAACATTGGAGTTATGTATTATATTGGACGGGGTGTGGCTCAAGATTATAAAGAAGCTATTAGATGGTTAAAACGTGCTGCTGATCAAGACTATTCTCTTGCACTTCGCAATTTGGGAGGTGCGTATTATTCAGGAGAAGGTGTACCACAAGATTACAAAGAAGCATCAAAGTGGTTTAATCTAGCTGCAGAGCTAGGACAGTCAGATTCACAATACAGTCTTGGCAAGATGTATTCATTAGGACAAGGCGTTGCTCTGAGTCATGAAAGAGCTTATTATTGGCTTATTCTAGCTTGTGCCAATAGCAATGGTGATGATTTCATCTCAGTTGCGGTCGAAAGAGAACTTGTAGCAAACAAACTAAACACTGAGCAAAAAGAGAGAATCCAAAAAGAAGCTCAAGAGTGGATCAAAAACCACTAAATGAGATTAACATATATCAATAGAGATTATATGATTCAGGTTTTATAGTGCATAATAACATAACAAACGAAAGCATAGAGGATTATATATGAAACATGTAAATCAAATCGTCAATGGACTTTTCGATAAAGCAAAACTAGGGGATACTAAAAGTCAATTTCTCCTTGCTGAGGAATTATCGAAGGACAAGAACAATGTCGCTTCGATGGAAAAAGCTTTCAGATTGTTTAAGCAGTTTGCTTGTGCTGGAAATCCAGATGCGCAATATATTCTTGGCCAGTTTTATGAAGGAGAATATGGCATCTGTTACTTAGACTACCAGGAAGCATTCAATTGGTATAAAGAAGCGAAATTAAACAACCATTCAGAAGCAATAAAGAAGGTTAAAGATTTTGAGGGGAACGAGAAACAACAAGCTGAGAAAGTAGCACTGGCAAATAAAGGAGATAACAATGCTATGTATTGGCTTGCGTATCGATGCTATAGTAAGGGAAAATATAGAGAGGCACAAGCATGGTTAAAAAAAGCATGTAGTGATGAAATTAGGAGCCATGGTGTTCTTCGTTTACAAGCTTATATGTTCAGCGAAGAATTGGGCTTGAGTGGAGAAATAAACTCCTATGGCGGTAATGCATTAGATTTCTATCAAAAAGCAGCAGAAAAGGGGAATCCGGAAGCGCAGTTCATCCTTGGTGAATATTGGTCTGGTTGGAATTCGATGGGTTTTTACCGGATTTCTGAAGGTGACGAAGAGTATGAAACGGCTTTCTATTATTATCGGATGGCCGCAAACAACGGGCACAAGGATGCTCAGTTACGTCTTTCATTATTGTATCATAATGGTTTGGGTGGTATTGGGCAAAACTATGTAGAAGCATTTAGTTGGATGTATAAAGCAGCGTATGCATCTACTGAATTTCTACGCTACGATGCCCCATGCTATCTTGCAGAATACTATACAAAGGATTGGGTCTTTACCAAACCAAACTACCCTGAGGCTATGATTTGGTACACCATTAGTGAAAGACTGTTTGATCGAGATGAAGAACGCTCAAAATTGATTAATGCTGTGAATGCTAAACTCAACCCTCAAGAAAGAGTGTATGCAGACCAAGAAGCTAACAGACGGTTAAACGTGCTCACGGAACAAGGCTCATTAGGTCCATATTCGGATAATGAATTGGATGCCATCATTGACATTATTTTGTCGGCAAACAATGTGTCAAACAGTAATATACCCGATGAATCAGATATAGACCGCATGGAGCTTACAGATACTGTCGAGTTTAAGCATATCAATGATGTTAAGAAAGCTTTCGACCCAGACAAAATCAAGATTAAATTGGTTGTAGGTGAAGCTAAAAAAGAAGATGAAACACCTGATTTCAAATATCTTGTGTTTTCTTACGGTAAACATTATGATAAAAAAAGCATAGACTTATTTTCAAGATCTGAATATAAACTACACCAAAGAGAAAGAAACTTGCTGATGAAATTAGCCATACAAAATGAAGATAATGACCTTGAAAAAAGAAGTCGGAGTATAGCCTCTATTCTCAAGAATCCTGGGCTTGACCAAACTATACTGAGTTGTTTTAATAGACTTATTGTTGGTGTTTTTCCTGGTTGTTTTAGATACAAACAAAGCAACTGGGTTGATCGCAATACCGGCACTCTTAAAATACCTGTTAATTTTCATGATGTGTGGAATATTCAATCATGCAAAGAATATAGTAATTTATCCAAGGTTGTTCTCATCTAAATGAGATAGTAGGTTAGAATCTTTTAATTGGCGTGTTCATGGGCGGGATATTTTACTTATCTCGCCCTTTGCCATATATATCAATAGATTAGCTACTCCAATTTGGCATCCGCTGCTCCAAACAATATTGGCTTTGGACAATATAACTTCTATGATAAATGTGGTTTGGCATTAAAACTAAGGAGGTTGATCATGTTGATCACCAAATTTAATGCCCAAACCCCTTCGCCCGCCCTGCAACAGCCAGTAGCCGCCCCCGACGCCTATTTGTTCAAACCGCTCAGCCAGCCTGAAGCGGACACAGTCACCCCTGCCATCTTCCGTCATCCCATCACAGTGGGTCGCAATATCCGCCGTCCCGACGAGCTTGAAGTCCGCGACATCGCCTATGTGATGGAAGCCATCAAAACCGGCTATTATGAAGGCTACAATCTGAAGAAAGCCATCGAAACCATCCGCAAAACGAGCAACAAAGAAGCTGCCCGCAATGCCAAAAGCAAGCTGCCCTGGTTCAGCCCTTCCTTGTTCAAGGGCAAGCGAGCTAATGAGAACTTCCTCCGTTCCCGCTTCATGGTCTTTGATATTGACCATGTGGGGACAGGTTTGCCTGCCAGAGGGGCTGCCGAAATCTGTTCGGCAGAGGCTGCGGAGCAGCCTGTTACTGCGATCTCCGACCGCATAGGCGCCCACCCTACCCAGATCGACCTGCTAAAAGAAATTGCTCTGGCCAAGCTGCCCTATATCCGCTACGCCTTCCGTTCGGTGAATGACGGCGTAAAGCTGGTTGCCCAGTTCACCCGGGACATCACAAACGAAAGGGACTATTGCAAGATCTATATGTTCCTCGCCATGCAAATAGAATGGGCGCTGAAGAAAATCTGCGACAACACGCATGATCCCGCCAGGGCTTGCTTTTTCAGCTACGACCCCGAGCTGCTTACCAACCACAATCCCAAGCCCCTCGACCCACAAGATACCTACAAACAGGCCATCAGCGTGATGGATATCCCCTGGCCGAAAGGTGAGGAGTGCCGGCGTCTCGCCGGTGATGTAGAAGCGTCTTCCAGACGCTTGAAAGAAAAGCCACAAGATGTGGCTTCCACACCTGCCAATCTCCTCCCTTCCTCCGACGACTACGCCAAAGCAGAGAAGGTGGTAGCTGTCCTTTCCCAAATCACCATCGCTTATCAGGACTGGATAAAGATTGGCATGGCACTCAGGGCAGGCTTCGGCGAAAGCGGTAAAACCCTGTGGGATAGATTCTTAAATAACCCAAACTACCAAGACACACAGCGGATAATCGACACTGCCTGGCGCAGTTTTTCCGGGGTGCGTTCCATCACTCTGGCCAGCTTGTTCTATATCGCAGAGAAATATGGAGTTAGCTATGAGTAAGGTAGAAGCGTCTTCCAAGGTAGAAGCGTCTTCCAAGGTAGAAGCGTCTTCCAGACGCTTGAAATACAAGCTGCAAGATAAGGTAGAAGCGTCTTCCAGACGCTTGAAAGAAAAGCTGCAAGATGCAGCTTCCACATCAAACAAGCTGCAAGATGCAGCTTCCACATCAAACAAGCTGCAAGATGCAGCTTCTACGGATGCGGCTTCCGCCCCTCGATCTCTCGACCTCTCCACCCCTCGCCTCCAAGCCATCAGCGACGGCTATGATGTAACCATCTCCGCCCTCTTCATGGATTTCTATGGCGAGCTGCACCGCTTCATTAGAGACGATAATTACTGGCTGATCTGGGATGGCCGGCGTTGGTATCCGGACACGGGAAAACAAGGCCTCTACAGCCATCTGGATGAGCTTAGAAAGGCTCTGGAGGATGCCCGACGCCAGTTCAACAACAGCCTCATCGAAGCCATCATCCGCAAGCTGAGCAACCAGCGCAGCCTGGCTTCCATCGTGAAATGCCTGGCCATGCAAGAGCCCTTAAGCATGCTATCTTTCGAGCTCGATGCTCATCCGCACTTAATTGCTTTTGCCAATGCGGTTTACAACACCGATACCGGCCAGATCTTCCGTTCGCCTGCCATCATCCGTCCCCTTTTTCTGTGCAAGCGAATGGCCGTGAAATACAATCCCAATGCCTTGTGTCCCAAGTGGATGGAATTTCTTGACCTCATCTTTGGGGGAGATGCCGAGCTGATCCGCTTCGTGCAAAAGGCCGCCAGCCTGTCGCTGTGTGGAAATGTCCGCGAGGAACGGCTGTTTTTCGCCTGGGGCAGCGGAGCGAATGGCAAAACCACCTTCTTTGAGGTTCTGAACAAGCTCTACGCCAGCTATCATCAGGAAATTGACCCCAGTATTTTGGTTAAAAGCCGCCACAGCGACCAGCGTATGTTATTGGAAAATATGGCAAATCTGAAAGGGGTGCGCTTTGCCACAAGTAATGAAATACCTGAGAAATCCACCTATAACGATATGGCTATCAAGCAATTATGCAGCCGCGACACCATCACTGCCAAAAAGATATATCAAAGCGTGATGAGCTTCCAACCCTCTCATACACTGTGGATTAGGAGCAATCACAAACCTCTGTTTAACGTCCGCGATGGCGGTATTTTACGCAGATTAGCCCTGATTCCCTTCAATTTCAAGATTCCGGCAGAGCGGCGCATTGAACGCTACGAAGATATTCTAATCAAAGAAGATAGCGGTATCTTGAACTGGCTGCTACAAGGCTGGGAAATGTATCGAAAAGAGAGGTTAAATCCCTATCCCGCAGCAGTTTCTGAGGCTATCGCCGAATATACCGAGGAATGCGACACCTTGAAGCAATTCATCGCTGAGAACTACGTAAATGTCTCCACCGCAAGCACATTGATGAAGGACTTCACTGCCAGATATAACGAGTGGTGCAAGCTAAACCATTACCCCACATCCAATTCCAGAACTCTGGCAAGTGAACTGAGAAGTGAGGGGTGGGTGGTGGAGACGAATAAAGCTAATAATACGGAAATCAAGGGTTTAGGGTTAAAGGACTAAATCCTACTATTACGGTTCTTACGGATGAAACGGATGAGTTTCTGTATTGTTGGCTCTCAAGTTCAATTTCAACAATTACTATATAATTCCATCCGTTTCATCCGTGATTGCAAAAAAAGCAGGGGATAGGAAAGCCATTCGTCAATAACCATGCAGCCTGGAACGCCAGATTCATCTGGTCGGTCTGCTAGATATATATGGCTATTTTGCAGCGAGATAGCATCTATCAACCGGATAAATCCGGTGCTCCGACCGAATGAATTCGGCGTTCCAAGGGGGGGGATACATACCTTGTTCCTCCCGACCTTGTTTGTGGTGCATAATCTGTCTCTAAATAATCACCAGACTTTTAGTTATGAGGATATAACGCCCAAGGTAGCCCTTTGGTTTAAGGGTCGGGAGGAAGGAAGGGTTGTCAGATGGCCAAACTACGATGTGGGAAGGTAGAAGCTGCATCTTGCAGCTTGTGTTTCAAGCGTCTGGAAGACGCTTCTACATCTTGACAAAAAACCAAACTATGGGAAGCTGTGCTTCATCAAAAGTGGCAGGTATTACAATGAAAGCTGTTATGTTAATAAGCCTTGTTCTGATGGCATTTATGCTAATGTCTTGTGCACCGGGGATGAATGATCATCGTCCGGAACGGCCGGCCGGGTTTTTCTGGGGAATCTGGCATGGATGGATAGCTCCATTTTCGCTAATATATTCCATCTTTGTCCCTCAGTCGGGCATTTATGAAGTAAACAACACCGGATTCTGGTATGATCTGGGCTATTATCTGGCTGTGGTTGGCGGGTTTGGCGGTTTGGCTTTCAGCCGCAGATGCAAGAGGAAATAACTGAATAACTTACTTTTAATCCTCACCGCCGCCATTTGGGGCTTTGCTTTCGTGGCGCAGCGGATTGGGATGCAAAGCCTCGATCCGTTCAGTTTCAATGCGGTCCGGTTTGCCTTGGGCGCTGTGTTCATCAAGCTTGTATCCCGGCAAAAGAAAACTGTGGAGGCTGGGTTTCCCCTTTTGCCAGGAATCGTGCTATTTGTGGCGGCCAGTTTGCAGCAGATCGGAGTTGTTTATACCACGGCTGGAGCGGCGGGTTTTATCACTGGGCTATATGTGGTTATCGTTCCGCTCTTGGGGCTCTGGAGAGGTCAGAAAGTGGGGAAGACCACCGTTTTTGCCATCATTCTGTCCCTGGCAGGGATGCTATTGATCAATAATCCGAACGATCTGCAGGTGAGCTTCGGTAATCTGCTGGTTCTGCTCTCGGCTTTCTTTTGGGCTTTGCATGTGCAGATAATAGACAAAATGGCCAAGCGATATCCCGTATCGGAGCTGGCTTTTGCGCAGTATGCGGTATGTGCGCTACTGTCGCTAAGCGGGTTTGCGCTTTACTACCTGTTCAAAGCGCCGGACTATCTTGTTTCGCTCCGTTTGGCCAAAAACCTGGGGGCCGCAACTGGGCCGATATTGTATGGAGGGATTCTAAGCGTGGGAGTGGCCTACAGTTTGCAGGTGAAAGCCCAGCAGAAGACTGAGCCCTCCAAAGCTGCGATAATCCTCTGCCTGGAAGGAGTTTTTGCCTTGATCGGAGCCAGAATTGTGCTAAATGAAGTAATGGGAATCAAGGCCATGCTTGGGATGACGCTGATGCTATTGGCGATGTTGATTACCCTGCTCCCCAATTTTTTGATTGACAGAAACAGGGCATAATTTTTGTTGTTCTTTCTAAGTTTGCTTAAATGGCTCTTTAAAAGGATATAAAAATGGTTTTATACACGATTGCTCTTATAATCCATGCGATCATCTGTGTCGTTTTGGTGCTGGTTATTCTGGCTCAAACCTCCAAAGGCGGATTGGACGCCAATCTGGGGGGAGCTGCCATGAATGTTTTCGGTGGCAGTGGTGCCTCCCAATTCCTAAAGAAATGGACTCAAATACTTGCCCTGGTTTTTGCAGCCTCATGTTTGCTTTTGGCCTTTTTGGTAAAGAACGTAAGCAGCGGCGCAGCCGGCGGAATAACGGATCGTCAGAAAAAGATTAAAACCACAGAGCAAAAAGCTCCTGCAGCCAAACCTGCAGCAGCGCCAGCCAGCCAACCTACAACCGGTAAATAGTTTTGTTACATCGCAGAAGTGGTGGAATTGGCAGACACGCAAGACTAAGGATCTTGTGCCTGTAACGGGTGTGCGGGTTCGAGTCCCGCCTTCTGCACCAAGTGATAACGCTCCTTTCCCGGGAGCGTTTTTTGTTGCCCACAACCAGAGATGGATCATATACTGAGGTGATAAGCAGTGAGAGACAAGCCCCAGGAGCTGTTCCTGAAGTAGTATTAGAACAAAGAGATATTTATGAACACCATCAAATTCGTTATTAGTTTTGCCCGGGGTATAAAACTGCGCTACATGGCTGCCATGCTTTGCATAGTTGGGGCAGCGGTATTCAGTTTTACCAATCCCTTGATCATAGGTTTCTGCATAGATTCCGTGCTGGGCTCAAAACCTGCACAGATGCCATTCTTCTTGCCAAATCCAAATTCAACAACGATAGACTTCATCCGCCAGAATTTCTGGCTGGCGGGTTTGGCCGTGGTGCTTATCAGCATTACCGCGCATTGCTTTACCTATCTGCGCAGCAGGCTAAGCGCACAGCTTCGGCGAAGGAATCCATGGCGCCATGCATAAGGTTTTGCAGGGACGGACAGGCATCATCGTGGCACATCGCCTGTCCACTATCCGCAGGGTGGACAGGATTCTTATGATGCATCATGGTAAGGTTATCGAAAGCGGTTCGCACAGCGAGCTCCTGCATCAGAAAGGCAAATACTATCGCCTCTATATGAACCAGTTTCTTCAGGAAACCGCAGATGCAGAACTGGTGATCGGAAGCAGCGATTAAAATCTCCTATTTCTCAATGGCTTGACCCTTGTGTCGTGCGATCCCATTCTTTACCCATCCTATAAACATTGGTTAAGTAAAGGATGGGTTGAGAGATGGCGCGGTAGGGTTGGGATGGATAGAAACAAGGAAAGACCGTTTAACAATCGGAGTTCTTTAAAACCCCTTTGGGTGTGAAACAAGCCTGAAGTTTTTACCCCAGGCTAGGATCGCACCCCTGCGGGGTTTGTAAAAGGCAGCTTGAGTGTTATCAGTTAAGATTGTGCAGTTATTTTTATATTGACGGGATAAAAGCCATTAAAAGAGTGTGCCATAAAGAAACTAAACTATGGAAGCGAGGAACAAAATGGCCTACGGAAAGATCAAGACTGATCTGCAACAGTTGTTCACAGAGCTCAAAGAACAAGGGCTCTACAAAAAAGAAAGAATTTTAACCACTCCCCAAGGCGCTAAGATTGGCGTGAAAGGCGGTGGAACATCCCTCAATTTCTGTGCCAATAACTATCTCGGACTGGGTAATCACCCGGAAGTGATCAAAGCGGCACAGGACATCATGAACGATTGGGGCTATGGCTGCAATTCGGTTCGGTTCATCTGCGGAACCCAGGATATTCATAAGCAACTGGAAGACGCAGTGTCAAAGTTTTTGGGTATGGAAGACACCATTCTCTATGCGGCCTGCTTTGATGCCAATGGTGGCGTTTTTGAGCCGCTTCTGGGTGAAGACAGCGCGATTATCTCCGACGAACTGAATCATGCCAGCATCATCGACGGAGTCCGGCTCTGCAAAGCCAAACGCTATCGCTACAAACACAGCAATATGGCCGA